>JAHFUX010000002.1 GCA_023264875.1 Nitrosarchaeum sp. | reverse complement strand
TTAGATAATAGAAATTACAGGTGTAAGCACTAATAATAATTGCAGATGCAATAAACAGATCAAAAATAAATTGAGTAAATGAATTAAGTGCCATTGTCTAGTTTCCCAAAATGCCTAGTCACTATTTATACTTGCAAAGTAATTTACTTATTTTTGCTCAAAGATCTTTATTGCTTGTGGTGGACAAACACCTTCGCATGCAAGACAAAATATACAATCAGGCTCTTTTGACATGAGAGGTTTTTTCTCAGAACCTGGATTTCCAGGAGTGTTAAACCATTCATAGACTCCAACGGGACATGCTTCAATACATGCACCGTCTGCAATACAAATATCATAATCAACAGATACGAATTCTCCCCAAACACCAAGAATTCCATTGTTGGTGCCTTTTCTACCCCAAGTCTTGATGGAGTATCCATTTGCATCAAATGGAACAGATGGTTTCATTTTAGATTTGTAAGTAACATCAATTGGTCCTGGTTTTGCTCCATCTGGAATTTCAAATTCACCGCCATCATCTTCGGCAATTTCATCTGTAGCTTCAGTTGCTTTGGGTTTAGCATTGAGAACAATTTTTGCAAGAGGAGTAAGCTCTTCTAGTCTCTGTATTGCTCCAGAGTGATTAAGCTTCTCTGCTTTTGCAAGATAAGAAATCATCTTATCTGCTAAGATGGTATTACGTAAGATGGTATCAATAACCATTTTTGCAAAATGATCTGCCTTTTTTCTATAATCTTTAACCCAGTTTGGGTCACCAAATTTTTCAATTGGAAAAATTTGATAAATAATGTCAACTACTTCTCCACTGACAATTTCAACAGTTACAGACAACTCTACCTCTTCATACCCCTTTGCGTCAGGATCTTTCATGTTCTGTTCTTTCCAACGATATGTTGCAAATACTCTATCGGCATAAGCATCCATTTCAAATGCTTTTTTCAGACCGTCGTGTACAGATTTAATTTCTAAAGGATCTTCAAGTTTTATTGGCAATCTATAAAGTCCAAGTTTGAAGCCATGAAGAGGATATACACCGCGTTTTGCAGTTGGTGCTTCCATTGTCCAAACTCGATCTTTTAGAAGTAACGACATTCGGTTTCAGTAGATTGATTTTATTTAAAAAGGTTATCAGTCACTGTCGTCTGGACACGTAAGCTCTCGAAGCTCGGTGTACTTTTTTTCCATCACTTCGGCATATTCTAAGATTTTTTGGAGATCAAATAGGGCTTTTGAAAAATACCAACGAATTGGGACCCAATGGCCAATTCCATCCATATCATGAATCATACCTTTATCGGCTTTGACATTTAGTTTTTCATCTATGGATGTGTCCTTTACTGCAAGACCTCTTTTTGTTTTATCTTCCAGAATAAAATCAGCATCACCGTCTTTAATGTAATAAAATGAGCCGTTCTTTAGTACAGGAAGGTCTAATGACAATTTATTTTTCCACAGGATTTCCTATCATGTTACCCCATTCAGTCCAAGAACCATCATAGTTTCGAACTTTGGAATAACCTAGTAGATATTTTAGAACGAACCAACTGTGAGATGATCGTTCTCCGATTCTACAATAACAGATAACATCTTTGTCTGGCGTAACACCTTTTGACTCATAATTTTGTTTAAGATCTGTCACAGACTTGAATGTACCATCAGCATCATTTACAGCAGTTGCCCATGGAATATTATTTGCTTTAGGAATATGTCCACCTCTTTGTGCATGTTCCATTGGATATTCAGGAGGTGCTGTAATTTCTCCAGAGAATTCTTTTGGAGATCGTACATCAACCATTACAGTATCTTCTCGTCCTAATGCTCTACTAACATCAAACAAATAAGCTCTGAGTCCTTCATCAGGCGGTTGTGCTTTGTATGCTGTTAAAGCAAGTTGTGGTTCTTCTGTAGTGTATTCTTTATTTTCTAATTCCCATTTTTTTCTTCCGCCATCCATAATTTTTAGATTTTCATGACCATAATATTTGAAAACCCAGAAAACAAATGCCGCAAACCAATTATTAAAATCACCATAAAGAATTACTTCGGTATCTTCACGTATACCATTTTTAGACATTAATGTCTCAAATTGTTTTTTATTAATGATGTCTCTAGTTATAGGATCATTAATGTCTCGTTTCCACCAAATTAAGCTGGCTCCTTTAATGTGACCTTTTTGATATCCGTTTACTGGATCATAATCAACTTCAACTAATTTTCTATTTTCATTTGGGAGATTTTTTGACACCCAATCTGTATCTACTAAAACTTCGGGATGTGCGTAATTCATGTTATTTTACAAATTTGCATTCATACTTATTTGTGTTTACAATAAATTAAATAAAAAATATCTTTTTAACCAAATGAGACTTAGGAGAACTACTTGAAACTTCAAAAAGTTGCAGTGGTTAGTAAAGTAGGTTCAAAAGAGTCAGAAGATGCAGCAAAAACTGTTGCAAAAAAGTTTCTCGCAAAAAAATCCACAGTATTTACAATTTCCCCCATAGAAGTAGAAGGCGCAAAAAAAGTAGAGACATTGGAGGAGCTGAAAAAAGAAAAACTTGATCTAGTAATTACATTAGGAGGAGATGGAACAACTCTAAGAGTTTTCAGATATCTTGAAAATGATACACCGATTCTAACAATTAATGTAGGCGGAAATAGAGGCATACTATCTGAAATAACTATTGATGAAATAGATGATGCAATTGACAGAATTCTAAAAGGTGAATTCTTTTTAGATAAACGAACCAGAGTTGTAGCTTCATGTGGAGGCAAAGAATTTCCACCAGCATTAAATGAGATCTACATTTGTAGAACAAATCTTACAAAAACGGCAGAAATTGAGATAAAATTTCAAAATGACACAGTCAAACAAAAAATGGATGGGGTGATAATTGCCACTCCAAGCGGTTCAACAGGGCATTCATTTTCTTTAGGCGGTCCTATTCTTCATGAAAGTCTAGATGTTTTGATTATAACACCAGTTGCACCAGTTTACAGATTAGAATCAATTGTGGTACCAGATGAAAAAATAGAAATAATATCATCACATGACTGTAGTATAGTAATGGATGCACAAGTAGTAAAGTCGGCAGGATATGGCGAACCGATAATTATAAAAAAGTATAGAAAGCCAGCAGTCTTTGTTAGATTGAAGAAACGAGGACTGAGACAGATGAGCAAACTTGGATTTTAGAATATTAGATGCAAGTGCATTTTATGCAGGAGTTCCATTTGGATCAGCCAATGATTGTTATACAACATCTCTTGTTTATGAGGAAATAAAACATATCAAAAAAAATCAGGATGCGTTAGGAACACTGCTAGAAACTAATCGATTAAAAATAATGGATCCAGACAAAGAATCAACAAATGCAGCCATAGCATCTGCCAAAGAAACGGGGGATTTTCCACAATTATCAAAGCAAGATATTTCAATAATTGCGCTATGCATTAGTCTAAAAGGTGAGATTATTTCAGATGATTTTGCAATTACAAATGTTGCAAAAAATATAGGATTAAAGATATCGTCTATAATGACAAATGGTTTTCAAGACGTTGGTAAATGGGTTCATTATTGTCCTGGATGTCGTACAAATCATACAACTGGAAAAGAATGTCCAATGTGTGGTACACCACTTAAGAGAAAACTACTCAAGGGGCAATCTCCGTCCATACCAATCAATAAATGAACCATCATACAATTTTATATTTTGATAACCTGCAATCATCAATTGTAAAAATAGGCTAGATGCTCTATGACCATGCATGCAATAGCAAACAATTTCACTGTCTTTAGATACTTGGTTTTGAGAAAATAGATTTTGTAAAAAATCTTTGTTTTGAAATAATTTACCATTATATGCGATTCCTTCAGTAAATGGAATTAGTTTTGAGTTAGGTAAATGTCCGCCCATAAATTCTTGAGGGGTTCTTGCATCTAATACTACAAAATTATTTAGATTTTCTTTAAGATGATCAGATGCTATTCGAATTTTAGAATTAATTTTTGGAATAAATGTTGCAGATTCAGGAGTGAATAATTTTTTTGTTAATTCAAGGCCATTTTTTTGCAAGTCCATAATATTTGCATCAAGGAGGTATGTTTTTTCATGTCCAAAGTAGAGAAATGTCCACGCAATTCTAGCAGATGATGGATCCATGGAATCGCCAATAAGGATAACAGTTTTAGAATTATCAATTCCTAGCGAGCTAAAAAGATCAGCAATTTTTTTTTCATCAATAACTAGATTTGCACCGTATTGATCAAATTGGATAACTTGTTCTATTGTTAGTGATTGAGATTTTGGGATATGACCGTACAAAAACATTGTTTTAGGACGTGTATCTAAAATGATAGTATTTTTATCAGAAATATGATCTTTTAGCCAATCTATTGAAACTAACATAAATGGCACAGATTTGTTAATTTATTTAATAGTATCATGTATCATGCAAAGTTTTTTGGTTTGATGCTTTGATGTGTTTGCTTTGAGATTCAAGCATTTTTTTTATTTTTTTAGCTCTGGCATCCCCTAGTCCATCAACTTTTGCAAGTTCAGCAGTTGTAGCAGTAAAAACTTTCAAAGGAGTTCCAAATTTCTCAAGCATTCTAACAGCAAATTTCTCGCCAATGCCAGGTAAACTACAAAGAGATGACAATTGTTGTTTTTCCAAATCATTTGATTTTTTTATTTTTTTCAGATAGGGGCCTTTTGCAGATTCGTTTCTAGAACACAATGAAACAAGTAATTTTGCAGTATGAATTGCACTAGGAGTAGGAATTATTGGAATTTTAAAATCAATTACAACAGTAGACAATGCGCCATAGAAGATCATTGGATTATCAGTTATTTCTTCAATTTCATCTACATTTCCTTCCATAAGCACTATTGGAAATTGAAAATGTTCTTTTAGCCTAGAGCATTGATCAAAAAGCCTACCATCAAAAACAGAAGACATCAAATCACGAATACTTTTACGCTCTACAATAGTTTCAGGTGCAACAATGTAATCACCTACAGGCAATGTTTTCATTTCAATATTAAGTCCAACAGATTGTAGCAGATCAGGAATGCCACTCTTACGTTCCCGTTCATCTACAATAATCCGTAAATTTTCTAATTTCACCAAATGTAATTTTGTTAATTTGTTAATATCTTTTTGAAATCTCAGTTGTTAGGCTATTTTCTAGGATTATCATCAGGTGGTGGTTTTGACATTTGAGTGCCTCCGGATGGTGGACCTCGCATCATTTCGGTGATTTTTGCTTCTTGCTCTTTGAGAGATTCTTTAATTCTAGATTCTTGTTTTTCAAGAACGGTTGCACGTGTTTTTGCCATCTCTTTTCGTTCTTCTAATTCATCAATTAGTGCTTGTTTAGTAGATTTTATCAAAATTGAACCAGCATGTTTGTATACATTATCATCATCTGCTGCTTTTTTTAATTCCTCAAGAGCTTTTTCAGTCTCGATGTTTTCCATCTCAAGATGTTGTTTTTGTGTCATTATTGATTGAAGGTTTTGTTGAGATTGCTGCATTTTCATGAGTTGCTCTTGAAGCCAAGGCGGCATTTGTCCTGCTGACATGTTAATACAATGTATGTGATTTCATTATATCTTTACCGATTCAATTGAATCATAACTTGCCTGAATTAATCTCAAAGTTGAATTAAGATTTGCTCGTAAGTGTGGAATATGATCAGATTCTATTGAAATGGTAATTTTTTCATTTAATGTCATCTGGGTTTTTGTTGGATTTTCTGGATAAAATTCATTATCAGTGTTTATAGAATCAAAAATTGCTTTTGTTTTCTCTTTTGCATCAATAGTGATTTTTGCATTAAAGCTTGACATCGTATGCTGTTCCAGCAACTTTAAAACTACATTTCTTACAAGACCAAATACCAACTGCGTCTCGATTAAACTGTTGAGAACCACATTCAGGGCATGTTCTCTTTTCTTTTAGTTGAAAGTGAATTTTGGCATACTGTTTTCTAATTTTGATACCATATCTGGCACCTAATCCTTTTAGTGATTTTTGCTTTACCAATTTATTGTCCTCCTTCCTTTGCTTGTTTTAACTTTTCTCTTATTTTTGAGCCTACTTTAACAGAGATTTCACCGCATTTGATTACCTCATCAAAGGTAAATCCGCCAGTTCCTCCTTTTTGCAAAGCACAAATGTTTCCATTAGAATCAGTAGTAATTGTAATTCTTGCATCCATGCTATCCCATTCATCACCATTTGGATCAACAATTATGTAATTGCCAATTTTGCCCATAGTGACAGAAACAGGAATAGTAGTAGTTGGAACATTTGATTCCTCACCTTCAACTAAAGTTGGCACATCATCTTTTATTTCCCATTTTGGCATTTTGGAAGAGAGGATTGCAGCTGTCGCAGCATAAGCACATGCATCAAATAAATTTCCGTCATAATCAACTACAACATTATCAGCAAAAACTCCAACGACAGATTTATTTTTTGCAATTACTAGTTGAGACAAATCAATCATGTGACTTTCTCTTATACCTCTATCAACTACTCTTGCCAATTCAATAACATCAGGTCCAGGAGGGCCAGTTTCGACACTTGGATGAGAAAGCGGCAAAAGCTCAGCAGTACAAATGAAGATACCTTTCTCACCCATATCTGGAAAAGGTCTATCTGGTTGAATTTTAACACCGCAAACTACTTCACTGTCACCTAATCTAACTCGTGCAGAACCATTTGCTTTTGGAATTGCATTTATTTCAATCATTAATTTTCGTGGTTCGTCTAGCGCTCTTCCATCAACTCTTTTTCCCTGTTCTAATAATTCAAGAATTTGAGATTTTTTTAGCTCATCAATTACAGAAGTAGATGTCATTTACTTTTCTCCATTTCCAAAATATTTTTCAGTTAATGCTTTCTTTTGTAATTCATAAACAATTTTACAACCATGAATTCCTGTTTCCACACATTTCTTGTATTCTGCAGGAGTTAGTACACCATCTAATTGGAGTAGTGTGATTTTTTCAAGACTTGGCATGTAGCCAATAGGCATATCGGCTTGCCCTGCTTGGTCTTCTTCATTATTAACATCAAGAATAATTGTGTCTGCTGCTTTACCTGCAGCACATGCAGCTACCATATCTCGCATTGGAATTCCAGCATCTGCCAAAGCTACAGATGCAGCAGAGAGAGCAGCACAACGAGTACCGCCATCGGCTTGAAGAACTTCGATAAAAACATCAACTGCGGTTCTTGGAAATTTGTCTAACATTACTGCTGGCTCTAATGCCTCTTTGATAACTTTGGAAATTTCAATTTCTCTTCTAGATGGTGCAGGGTTTTTTCTCTCAGTTACAGAAAATGGTTCCATATGATATCTAACTCGTAAAATACCAGTATCGGTATTGGACATGTGTTTTGGATGTACATCTCGTGGACCAAATACTCCAACTAGGATTTTGTTATCGCCAAATTCAATATATGCCGAGCCATCAGCATTTTTTAATCCTCCAGCTTTAATCATAATTCGTCGTGGTTCATCGACTTTTCTACCATCACAACGAATTCCATTTTCATCTAGTAACACTAGGGTTGTATCTCTTCCGCCCATTATGATTCACTTTTTGATTCTAACATTTCTTTCACTTGGTCAGTTAAATTAGCAACATGTGCCTTTTCGTCTACCATTTGTATTGCCTTTTTAGCCTTTAATAATCCCTCGGGAGTTTCACATGATACTACGACCCAACCATTTTGACCAATTGTAATAGCAGCACCAGTAGCCATTTCAATTGTTTGAATCATGGTTCCTCTTTTTCCAATCAGGCGTGGAACTTTGCTAGGTGAAATCTTGACTAGGTGTCCAGAATCAATCTTACCAAGATCCCTATCAGCTATTGTAACAAGTGGATCTCTAGTTCTATCAAAATTAGCAATTCTAGCTGCAACAAGATCACCAGATTTTAGCTTTGATGAGAGTTCATCTGCATGCGCAGAAAAATCTCTTCCAAAAACATCTTGTGCAGGTAAAAATCCTACATAACATGAATTGATATCCAATTCCCAAGATAATGATGTATGAGAAACGACTTTGCCAATTACAAGATCATCAATTTTTGGGATATATTTTCCAGTTAGTGGTATTACTTTAATGGAATCATCGTAAATTTCTGAAATCCCTATAGCAGTAGAAATGATTTTGTTGCCATCAAGAATTACATTTTGTTCAGGTCTATAAGGACCGGTTGTAATTACATCGCCAGGTATAACATATTTTCTTTTGTTCTCCATTACTTCATAACCTCGACTGTAGCAGAACCTTTTGTTATAGAACCTAGTCTATCAATCACGTTTGGCCTTGCTCCAGCGGGTATTTCAAGTATTGCTTTTAAGGAACCATTATTTTGCCATTCTTCCTTTTTTAGAAATCCTACAGATTTCAAAACAGCATAAGATTGAGATGCATATTGTGCAGGGATGGTTATTTCAAGATCAAGGTTTTCAGATTTCAAAGGTATTATTGAACGCAATTTTTCTACAATATCTTTTACTTGTTCATCTACATTTTTTTGTGGTTCTATTGTGATTTTTCCATCCTTTAATGCTTGTTCAATTCTCAGTGGAGGATGAGGCAAGTGTGTTCTAGGATCAACGTAAGTCTTGGCAATAAATGAAACAATTTGTTTTCTTTTTTCATCAAGCATCTTACGTCTTTGATCAGTAGTAAGATTCAGATCACCTTTTCTAAGCATTATCTCAGCAATCTCATTGACATCTTCAGTTTTGAAAGCCTTGAGTAGTTTTTCTGTTGAGGGTTTAGTGCCTTTACCAGAGTCAGTGTATATCTCATCAGAAATCAAGATTGCAGAAATATCTTTTTTCTTTCCCAGTTTGAAATCTAGTGCGGGGTCAGGTTTTACCAAAATCTCAAATTTTTCGCCTTCGTAGGAATATCTAACTACGGTTACATCGACCATTTCTGAAATATTGTATGATAATTTGGTATTTATCTATACGCAAAAAAATTAGTCTTGATTTTTGTAATAGAGTTTGATAATTTTGTCTACCACTGTATCTGTATCGATATCTTTTGCGGTGCTTACAAGAAGTAAATGGTCATCCCCCAGATAAAGAGAAAAGCGCTTAACCAAGTCATATTCAGCCAAGGTGTATTTTGTTTTGCCAAGCCACTTTGACATTTCTTTACGTGCCTTCCAATCAATAATAGAAAGAGTGACTAATTCATTTTCCTTATGCTCTGAAAGCAGGCTAGTTAGGCCCTTACGCATTCCACCTCCAACACGAACAGCCCATTGATCATAAACGGTAGCAAATCGGATTTTAAGATCAGATTCTAAAATTTGTGAACAGAATTTTTCATAATCCAATGATTATTCTATGCATTTATGATTATTAGAGTTTTATTGGATTTTAGGAAAAACAAAAAGATTAGAAAATTAAAAAAAGTTTGGATGTTGAGAATTACAAGATTATGCCTAAAATGATCCTGATTATGTAACGCTAAAACTTGAATATCCATACATAAAACTAGCTAGATTTTTATGTGGATTTTGAAAATTTTCTTCTAAGATTTGTCTTCTTTAGAGGTAATTAACAAGGATAATCAAAAAATGTCAGTAAAGCTGAAAGGTGTTCCATTACAGTATGCAAATGCACTTAGACGTATCTGTCTAAATGGCATCCCAATATTTGCTATAGATACGGTAGATATCATAGAAAATTCATCCGTATTACCAGATGAAGGTTTGGCACATAGACTAGGATTAATACCAATTAAAACGGATTTATCAAGATTCAATGAACCATCAAAATGTGATTGTCAAAGTGAGACAGGATGTGCTAATTGTAAAGTTATGTTAGTTCTAGATTCAGGAGATTCAGACGTCACAAGAACAATATTATCAAATGACTTAACATCTGAGGACGATGCAGTAAAACCAATTTCAGATAAAATTCCAATTGTTCAGCTAGCAGCAGGACAGAGAATTAAAGTAGAATGCTATGCAAGACTTGGTCGCGGAACAGAACATGCAAAATGGAATTCAGCAAACATTTCAGTTTTAACTGAAACCAATAAAGAAGATGAGAGAGTACTTACAATAGAATCAACAGGAGCATTAAAACCAGAACAAATAATTCTTGCAGGAGTAGATGAGCTAAGTAATAGATTATCAGAGTTTAAAGAAATAATTGGCCAATTAAAAGAATAAACTAAGCATACACATTATATTTGGGTTTTAAGTCGGTTTATTCACATGACTAATCAAGTCGTCATACGCATGGCAAAAGATCTAAAAAAGGCATCTACGAAAAATGATGCTCCTATTTGGGCAAAATTAGCAGAATATGCATTAAAACCATCTATTGCAAGACGACATATCAATTTGAACAGAATAGGTCAACTAACAAAGGATGCCGATACTGTAGTTTTTCCAGGAAAAGTATTAGGAACTGGCGATATTGATCATAAAATTACACTTTGCTCATTTTCAATTTCAAATTCTGCAGCTACAAAGATTTTAGAAAAAGGAGGAAAGGTAGTTAGTTTTTCAGATTTAATAACAAAACACCCAACTGGAAAAGGAGTAGTATTACTTGGCTAGTCAAGAAAATGTCATATCAATAGACAAACCAATTGTAGTAGATGCTACAGACCATATAGCGGGAAGACTATCATCAAACGTTGCTAAATTATTGTTAAATGGAAACAGAGTTTCAGTTGTAAATTGTGAAAAAATCATGATCAGTGGAACAAGAACAAACATAATTAGTGAATATAGAGGATTTTTAGAAGTTAGCAGTGTCATTCATCCAAGACACGGCCCAATACATCCAAGAAGACCAGATACTATAATGAAAAAAATGATCCGTGGAATGCTACCAAGAAAGAAACCTTCAGGATTATTAGCTCACAAAAGACTAAGAACATACATTGGTTCACCTAAAGAACTAAGTTCATTTGAAAAAATTCAATTCAAAGAAGCTAAGATTAGAAAAACTGCAGCAAACTATACAACAATTGGCGACATTGCAAAAATAATAGGGTGGACAGAATGACAACACCAAAAACAGAAATTTATTTTGCAACTAGAAAAACATCCAGCGCACATGTGTACATTACAAAAGGACAAGGAAAAATTAGAATAAACAATATACCTATTGAGATGATCCCACAAGAAACTGCTCGTGAGGTAATGTTAGCACCATTAGAAATTACTGGAGAACTAAGAGACAAGGTAGACATTTCTGTCAGAGTAAGGGGAGGGGGATTTATGGGACAGGCCAGTGCGGTAGCTACTGGCATTTCAAGAGCACTCATAGGTTGGACTAAATCTAAAAAAGATCCTAAAGATCACCCATTTCCAAAATCAACTAGAGAAGACCTAAGACAAAGAATTACAGATTTTGACAAGTATCTAATTAGCGGTGATGCCAGAAGAAAAGAACCAAAGAAATTTGGCGGACCTGGTGCAAGAAGAAGAAAACAAAAATCATACCGTTAGACTGTGAAGGCTATAATTTTAGCTGGTGGCAAAGGAACTAGAGGAAAGCCATATACGGAGTATTTTCCAAAAGCAATGACGCCAATAAATGATAAGCCGTTAATTGATTATATTGTAAAATATTTGAATTCATTTGATTTCATCAAAGAAATAATCATAATTTCAGACTATACAGGATTAGGAGGTCAAATTAAAAATTATTACAACAATCCAAAAAATGGAAAAAAGATTACGTTTGTACAAGACACACAAAGTGGAACGGGGGGGGATCTTTTACATATTGAAGATAAACTAAAAGGAGATTCAGAATTTGTATTATGGTTTGTAGATAATCTATGTGCCATAGATCTAGTAAAGATGAGAAAAGTCTTCAAAGAAAAAAATAGTACTGCATGTATTGCAACCAGAACAAAAAGAAAAGAAGAAACAGGATTTGCAGTAGTAGAAAATGGCATAATCAAGGAATTCAAAGAAAAACCAACTATGAAATTACGATTATCAGAATGTCTGGGAATTTACATTTTAGGAAAAGAAGTAATTAAAAGAATTAAAGCAAAAACAAAACAAAAAAAGATCAATCTCTCGTTTGATATTTTACAGCAATTATCAAAAGAAGGAAAGATTAGCGCTTATGACATTGGAGATAAAGAATGGATAGATGCAGAATCACCAATGATTTTAGAAAGAAATGAGATAACAGTAAAAAAAATCATAAAACAGATGGGATTTTAGACTGTTTTTCAAATTCAGATATTTTTTTCTCATATAGTAAAGTTTGTGCTATATCATCTAATCCTTCTAAAAGAATTTTTTTCTTGTGTAAATCAATAACAAAAGAAATTTCCCCAGAACTTGTTTTAACTATTTGATTTTCCAAATCGACTTCAATCTCTCCTGTTTCTTGATATAGTTTTTCTACTGTTTTATCATCTAAAATAATTGGCAAAAGTCCATTTTTGAAACAATTGCTATAAAAAATATCAGCAAATGAAGGAGATATAATTACAGAAAACCCATAGTCTTGTAATGCCCAAACTGCATGTTCTCGGCTAGAACCACACCCAAAATTATCCCCTACAACAAGAATTTTAGAATTTTTGTATTTAGAGTCATTTAAGATAAAATCAGATTTTAGGTGTTCCTGATCATCATATCTCCAATTATAAAAAAGAAATTTTCCAAATCCTGATTTTTGAACTAGTTTTAGAAATTGTTTTGGTACAATTTGATCCGTATCGACATTTACTTTATCTAATGGGGTGATTATAGTTTTGACTTTTTTAAAAGACTGCATTCTAATTCAAATCCATTTCTCTAACATCTACAAAATGACCTTCTATAGCAGCAGCTGCAGCCATAACTGGACTTACCAAATGTGTTCTTCCTCCAGTTCCTTGTCTACCTTCAAAATTTCTATTAGAAGTACTTGCGCATCTTTCGCCGGGAGATAAAATGTCAGGATTCATTCCTAGACACATACTACAACCTGCTTCTCTCCATTCAAAATTTGCATCTGTAAAGATTTTATCGAGACCCAACTCTTCTGCTTGTTTTTTTACCATCTGAGAACCAGGAACTACCATGGCTCTAACATGTGGAGATAATTTTTTTCCTTTAACAACTTTGGATGCTTCAATTAAATCCTCTAATCTAGCATTTGTGCATGAACCAATAAACACTCTATCTATTTTGATTTCAGTAATTGGAGTGCCAGGGTTAAGAGCCATGTATTCGAGTGCTTTTTCAGCGCCTTTCTTTTGATTTTGATCACCTTTGGAAAAATCTTCTGGGAATGGAACTGATTCAGTGACATCACAAGTCATACCAGGATTAGTACCCCAACTTACTTGAGGTGCAATATTATCAACATGCAAAGTATAATTTTTTTCAAATTTTGCATCACTGTCTGTTTTTAGATTATCTCTCCAATAATCAACTAGAGATTCATAATTTTTTGGAGTGTATTCCCTACCTCGAAGATACTCAAAGGTTTTTTCATCAGGTGCAATTAAACCTGCACGTGCACCTGCTTCAATGGACATGTTACAAATTGTCATTCGTTGTTCCATGGAAAGGTCGCTTATACCTTCACCTTTGTATTCAATAACTGTGCCATTACCACCAGAAGTGCCAATGTTTTTGATTATTGACAATATGATATCTTTTGCAGTAACAGCATGAGGATTCTTTCGCTTACCTTCAATTCTGATTTCAAAAGGTTTCGGTTTTTCTAACCAAAGAGTTTGCGATGCTAAAACATGCTCTACTTCACTAGTTCCTATTCCAAAGGCTAATGCCCCAAATGCACCATGTGTGGAAGTATGACTGTCACCACAAACAATAGTACTTCCAGGCAACGTAATTCCTAATTGAGGCCCAATGACATGAACAATTCCTTGATTAGGACTGTTAATATCAAATAATTGAATTCCAAAGTCTTTACAATTTTTTTCCAGAGTTTGTATTTGGACTGCTGAAGTTTGATCTAAAATAGGAAGAGTTCTATTATTTGTTGGAACGTTATGATCCATTGTTGCAATTGTAAGATCAGGTCTCCTCACTGATCTATTATTCATACGAAGCCCATCAAATGCCTGAGGAGAAGTTACTTCATGAACAAGATGTCTATCAATATAGATTAGAGATGGACTGTTTTCTTTTTCTATAACAATATGAGCATCCCAAATTTTTTCAAAAAGTGTTTTTCCCATTTTAATCCTAGTCTGGTTTGTATTTGAATAGACCGCCAGCTTCTATTATTTTTCCAATAATTTCTGAGAAAGGTTTCATTTTGTATGTTTTATTTTTTGTAAGATTTTTGATTTCATTTATACGAATGTCAATATCGAGTTCGTCGCCTTCAGAAATATTTGAGTATGCATCCTCTTCAATTTCTATTGGTAACAAAAATGCACCATCAACTGCATTTCTATAAAATATTCTTGCAAATGAGAGCGCAAGTACTGCCTTTATTCCAGAATGAGAAAGTGCAATCGGAGCATGTTCACGAGATGAACCGCAGCCAAAATTTCTTCCAGATAAGATAAAATCACCTTCTTTTACTTTTGAGTGAAAATCAGGATCAAGGCCTTCCATGGCATGTAATGCAAGCTCAGCATAGTCATGTACTTTGAGATACTGACCAGGGATAATGACATCCGTATCAATATTGTCTCTTTCGTATTTTATGACGTTTCCTTTCAATTCAAGTCCCTCGGATCAGTTATTTTACCAGTAACTGCAGATGCTGCCGCTACAAGTGGGGAGGAAAGATATGTTTGTGAATCAACATGACCCATTCTTCCTGGAAAGTTTCTATTTGTAGTACTAATGCAAATTTCATCTTTTGCCAAAACTCCCATATGTGCACCACAGCATGCTCCGCATGTTGGTGGACCAACAGTGACGCCTGCGTCTAAAAATATTTTGAGCAGTCCGTTTTCCATTACTCGTTTGTAAATAGAAATTGAAGCCGGTAAAATTTCGGTTCTAATCTTAACTTTTCTTCCTTTGAGAATTTTAGCGACTGCTTCCAAATCTTCGTATTTTGCACCAGTACAAGAACCAATGTATGATTTGTCTAATTCTACAGATGGTGCTTCTCTAACTATGGAAATATTTTCTGGGGAAAAGGGTTTTGCCACAATTGGCTCCATTTCTGAACCTTCGTATTCGTATATCTTTTGATATTCAGCATCATCATCTCCATGAACTAGGGAAATATTTGTAGCTCCTCTACTTGTAAGATAATCAACCACTTTTTGATCAGGTTCCACTATTCCATTTTTAGCACCAGCTTCTGTAGTCATGTTACATAAAGTCAATCTACTCTCAACGGACATTTCATCAATTCCACTTCCACCAAACTGCATTGTTTTGTATGCTCCTCCCTCAGTGCTGATATCACCAATGATCTTTAGGATAAAATCTTTAGCCATTACATGTTCTGGAAGTTTTCCATTTAGCTTAAAGTATAATGTTTCAGGAACTTTAAACCAAATTTTGCCATTCAATAAAACATAGGCTACATCAGTATGACCCAATCCACAAGCAAATGACCCCAATGCACCAGTGGTATTAGTATGAGAATCACCTCCAACATATACTTCTCCAGGTAACACCAATGCTTCTTCATGGGATAGCGTGTGACAAATTCCATATTGCCCCATTCCATACTTGAAGTGTTTTTCAATACCATAATTTTTTGTAAAATTAGACAATTTCACAATATTTTCAGCTGATACCATATCTGCAGAAGGAACAAAATGATCTTCTGCAACCCAAACTTTGGTTGGATCCCATAATTTATCAACATTAATGCCTTGTTTCTTTAATTTATCAAATACTTTGATCACACCGGGACCAGATACATCATGAATCATTACTTTGTCCACATTTGCAAATATTACATCACCAGGAACAACTCGTTGTCTTCCTGAAGCACGTGCAAGTATCTTTTCAGTTATATTCATAATTGAAAAAGCTAGTTCTACAGATTAAAAGCTTTTCAGAAGAGGATCACTGACAAAAACTATCAGGCAATGGGAATGGATAGAGTAAAAGTATGATTTCATAACAATAAAAAAGAAACAAAATATCACAATATATTGTGTCTCTAACCGTATCGCCATTATTTTCAGAAAGAAAAGAAGAGGAATTTGATGTGTTTGAGGCATTATTAGAGACACTAGACAAAAATGATGAAAGACTACAAGAAGGAGACGTCATAGTAGTGTCAACAAAATACATCTCTAATTCTCAGGGAAGATTAATTGATTTAAACAACGTCAAGATATCAAAAGAAGGAACTGAAATTTCTAAGAAATTTCAAATAAAAGCTGAAATTGCAGAGATAATTCTAAGAGAATCGGATAAAATTTTCGGTGGAATTTCAGGCTTTGTTATTACTGCAGCAGATAACATAATGGCTCCAAATGCAGGAATTGATAAATCAAATGCCAAAAAGGGAAAAGTGATTTTATATCCAAAAAACCCGTATCTCATAGCAGAACAAATTAGAAGAAAAGTTTTTTTAAAATTCTTAATCCACATAGGAGTTATTTTAGTAGATAGTAGATTAATGCCATCTCGGATTGGAACATCAGGGGTAGCAGTATCATGTGCAGGAATTGAACCAGTATTAGATATGAGAGCTGAAAAAGATCTTGATGGAAATCCATTGAAGGTGACTTTCCAAGCAGTTGTAGATAATCTTGCAACAATCGCGAATCACAAAATGGGTGAGGCTGCAGAATCAAAACCATTTGCAATTGTTAGAAATTCAGGAGCAAAACTTACAGATAGAAAAATCAACCCAACTGAGACGGCAATATCTCCAGATCAGTGCGTATACGTTAGAGGTCTAACAAATCCAATGAATTACTAGAATTTGAATTGATTCTGCTTTAAATAGAGGTTTTTTGAGGACAAAATTATGGAATACCTAACAAGATATCCCAAAACAATTTCATTTCTGGACGGATTAAAACACAGTATTGACATAGATAGTAAAGGTGTAGAACAGCTTCACATTGTAGTGAAGAAGAGCTTTGATGAATTAATGAAAATTTTCACAGCTGAAGGATTTACTAAAGTCAAACTAGAACATAAACAGCCTGACCAAATTGGAAACGGTTTGAATCTTAAACTAAAAAAGCCATGGGAAATGCATGTGAGAATGGTAGATCTTAAAAAAGGATTAATTGGCATACATGCAGAAGTTGAAGTTTCAAGAGATTATCTTCAACACTTAGTATCACAAAGAACACCTGTGATATATGAAGTAGAAGAGATATTGAAAAAATACCAAGTGGATTATAAAATCTGGCACGATAAAATCAAAAAAAATGTTCACATGATTTTTGATAATTACAAAGTAAAGCTTGCAACACCCAGCATTCCAGTTTTTGCATGGAAACCAATGTTATTTGTAATTGGAACAGTTAGCATATTTTATCTATGGAAATTTATTAACACCATATAGAATAATTAAAAAAGAAAATAAAAAATAGATTGATTATATGCCCAAAGTTTCTTCTTTGGTTAATTCAAGATAGACTTTATCGCCTACAGACAAACCCATTTCTTTGTATTCATGCATCTCAAGTTTTAGTTGTGTCACACCACTTTGCATACCCATTCCACCCATTCCAGAGAACATTTTGTTGAGATCCTTCATCATATCATTCATGTTAGTGAATCCCATCACTTTTGGGCTACCAAAAGGAGAAGGAGTAGAAGTGGTTCCTTCTTTAAGGTCTTTAACAGAAGATAGAGAGACAACAACATATGGTGCACCGTCAGGTGCAGCATCAATACTTCTTACCACAAATTCCTTTTTCATTAGTGAGCATTTTTTACTCCATAATTTTAGTTTTGAGGAGAAACAAAGCCAAACCTGACTATATTTGAAGATTTAATTACAATTTTCATGATTTCTAATTAATGATTGACGAGAATTTGAAAATATCTTTACAATATTATGGAATATCACCGTGGGAGATTGAAGTAATTTATGGATATTTGAATTCTAGATTTTCAATTATTCAAGAGGAGATTGAAGCAAATGATGATAATTTTGTCAGTTTTTTGAATTTAGACATACCACTTGCTTTTAACGAAGAATTTTTCAAATGGTTTGATTTTAGACGCTGGGAAAAAATGAAGGCTGTTTTCAAAGAGATGAAAAGACGTAGAGGTACTGGAAATGCTTTAAAGATAATTATTAATTTTTTAGGAAATCCAAAAATAGTTTTTGTGTTGGATACAGAAGATAGGCAATGGTATGATAATGCAATTGAAAAAATAGATTTTGTTTTAGAATTGCTTCCATATCATCTAGATCCAGAAAAATTACCATCAGATGTTTTAGAAATAGTTTACAAGTTTGATCCTGAATCAATAAGATGGCGTCTTAATACTGCAACATCTGAAAACAAAAGATATGTTTTCAGAGGAGATAGTTGGAATGCAATTATTTGAGATCTTTTTGAAGTGGTTCAAGTAAACCGTGTAGTTCTTTGTATTTTGATTCTAAAAATTCTAATGCATCATTGAGTTTTTTTGATTTGCCATATTTGTAGCGTATTAGTTCACGATGATGCCAAAATGTTCTTCCATCCTCGACTGAAATAGTTGTGAAATAATCAGTTCCTTTCAAAGTGTCTGGAAGTTTAATATCATGTGGAAAAAGCAGTTCAACGATAAACCATTCATCTGCATCTGGGTAATCAGAGCCAGTATCCACATCAAAAAACACGTGAAGTAAATCAGATTGCATCAAACCATCATCGGTTATAGAAGGGTGTTTGACTCCTGATTTTTTAAAATCAAGATTAACTAGTTGGGGCTCAAAGAAACCTTTGATAATAGATTTTCTAAATATTTTATTTGCCTCGTTTATGTTCAATAGCAAGGTGATCTACGAATAAACTAGTCTATAACTCATTAGGTTATAGACATTCTAAACTCTGAGGGAATCAAGTATTTCTGAAACATCAGTAGTAGGCAATCCATTTTCTGAAATCCTTTGTTGTGCAGGAGGGTTTTCAAGATAATTTGGAATTTTATCAGTTAGCCTAGTAGAATATGGTGAGATTATTTCATTTTGATAAAATACACCTATTGGAATTTTATTTCCCCATTCCAGAGATTTGATCAAGGCTTGAGATAATTTTTCATTAACCTCTGTCTCATTGTCATAATGCACCATTGGATCAAAATGTGTATCTTCAAGTTTATAGATTCTAGAGTGTCTTTCCATAGATTCTTGTGCTAAATCAATACCAGCATACCAATCTCGAGTATTGATATCATTGTAAGTTGGACATGGTTGTAACACATCAAGGAAAGAAAGACCTTTGTGACGAACAGCTTTGATGATCAAATCTTTCAAATGTCGAACATCATAAGAATAACCACGCGCTACAAATGTAAACCCACTAGCAACTGCCAATCCAATAGGATTTACGTTATAGTTTGTATTTGGAGAAGGAAGTGATTTTGTTTTCTCACCTAGTCTTAATGTTGGTGAAGCTTGTCCTTTAGTTAAACCATAAACTCCATTATCAAATATTATGTAAGTCATGTCAATATTACGTCTTCCAGCTGCAACAAAATGACCAGCCCCTATTCCCAATCCATCACCATCACCACCTACTGCCACAACTGTCATCTCTGGATTTGCAAGTTTTCCACCTTGGGCAAAAGTCAAAACTCTTCCATGTAGGGTATGAACACCATATGTGTTGATAAAATGAGATGTTTTTCCAGAACAACCAATGCCAGAAAAAATTGTTGCTTTATCACGTTCTATTCCCATTTCAGCTAATGCCATTTGTAATGCGTTAACTATTCCAAAATCTCCACAACCAGGACACCAATCATTATGTACTTCGGTTTTGTAATCAGCCAGTTTAAGCGCCATGACTTAGAACCTCTCTTTTGTTTGCTTTATTTTCAACTATTTTTTTTAGTGAATCATAAATTTCAGTACTGGTCATCCCTCTTCCAGTATATTTTAGTATAAAATAATCAATTTCTCGCAATACATTTTGATTGAAGATCTTGCCTAGTTGACCTGAATGATTTGCTTCAATGTCTATTACGGTTTTTGCATCTTTTAGAAGAGACTTGACATAATCAGATGGAAATGGATGAATTAATTTAATTTGGATAAATCCAATGTTAATTCCTTCTTTTTTAAGTATGGAAATAGCGTCCAAAATTGGACCCTTTGTAGAACCCCAAGAAATTATAGTGTAATCATGAACACCAAATGAAACAACTTGTTCATCATTTGGAATTCTTTTTGTTACCAAGTCTAATCTAGACATTCTTTTATCCATCATTTGGATACGAACATAAGGATCTTCTGTAATATGACCAAATTCATCTGATTCATCTCCAGTATTCCAAAAAACACCATTATCTAATCCTAATCTAGAACGTGGTGAAATTCCATCATCAGTAAAAGCAAACCGCTTGTATTCTCCATCTACTTTATCTAGTAATAGACCTCTATCAATAGAAATCTTTTGAGGATCAAATTTTTTACAGGTTACAACAGAACTCGAAAGAAATTTGTCCATCATATGGATAACAGGAATTTGATAGACATCTGCATAATTAAAACATCTTCCAGTGTCATAGAAGCTTTCTTCAATATCACCAGAGGCATAAACAATTTTTGGAAAATCACCATGTCCAGCATGTACTGCAAAGAGCAAGTCATCTTGTCCATGTCGGGTAGGAAGACCTGTTGAAGGTCCACTTCTCTGATACAAAGTAATTACAATTGGAACTTCATTAATTCCAGCCCAGCCAAGGGATTCAGCCATTAATGCAAATCCAGGCCCAGAAGTAGATGTAGAAGAACGTGTACCAGTTAATGCAGCACCAATCATCATACCCATTGCAGATATTTCATCTTCAGTTTGAATCACAATAGTTGAGCCAGGCCGATCATTGTGAATTTCTAAAAGCTCATGAGATTCCAGATAGACGCTTTCATCAGAGGCAGGAGTAATAGGATAGTATGATTGAAATCTACAACCACTAACCATTTTTCCTATCGAAGTTCCAAAATGACCTTGAACAAGAATGGTATCAGGTTGTTTAGTAGTACCAGTTAAAGCATATTGAAAATTACTAAATTTGGATTTAGCGTAATCATATGCAAAATTTGCTGCTTGTTTATTAATTTCTGCTATTTGAGGTTTTTTTGAAAATATAGAATTAACGGATTGAAGTAAAGGATCAAGTGGCATTTTGATTAATCCCAACGATAATGAAACTGCAAGTACATTAAACAGTCTAACTAATCCCTTTAGTTTTGGATTTTCTGTCTTTTCAGCAAGATTTGACAGTATTTCTCGAAAAGATACTGGATAAAGATGCACACCTTTCTCTTTTGCAATTTCAAGAACACCAGCAATTGTAAAAGGTTTGTTTTTAGATTCTAATTCTTTGTGTAATCTTGCTTTAAAATAATTATCAAGTGTAAGTACTTCATCAGTAGTTGTTTTATCTAAATCAGAATCATATATTATTCCGCCATCTTTAGGAACTTCATTAAAATGTCTGAAAATTGTTTCAGCATCAAAAGAAGCCATTAAAGTAACATCATTTACATTTGAATGAATTTCTTCATCAGAAACTCTAACTACAAAATAACTGTGTTCTCCCTTAATATTAGAATAAAATTCCCTCTTACCAAAAATCCTATACCCCATTTCTGCACAAACTTTAGAAAAAACATTAGCGCCAGAATCAACTCCGCTTCCTTGTGGACCTCCAATTAACCAAGTAAAATCAATAGAACCCATATACAATCCTGTTATTTTTTGAATATTAATAACATGCTGAATGAATTGATCTAACCACCAGTAGCTGAATCAAATAGCACACATTCACATTTATCTCGTTCACCGCAATAAGGACAGACACAAACACATTTTTCAATAGAATTTCCACATTCAATACAAATTGCAAATTCCTCTTCTTCAGTCTTTGACATCATATTCATCTAGAAAGAAATCGTATAAATGGTTTGAGATAAATCTCATGGATGATGGAAAAAAAGCGAGTTTTTCTCACTAGAACACTTCATGATTTTGCATTAAAAGAGTTAAGAAAAAAATATCAAATTGAAATTCATTCAGGTAAAATTCCAATTTCAAAAACAAAACTAAGAACAAAAATTGAAAAGGTTGAGGGATTGATCTGTTTTCCATATGATAAAATCGATAGTGACTTGATAGATATTGCAAAAAATCTCAAAGTTATCAGTACCTATAGTGTTGGTTTTGATCATATAGATACACAATATGCAAAGAAAAAGAAAATTCGTGTTGGATATACTCCAGAAGTTCTTACAGATGCGACAGCAGATTTGGCATTTTCTTTGATGCTTGATATTTTACGCAGAGTTTCTGAAGGAGACAGAATAGTCAGAGATGGGAAATGGAGGCAAATTTATGGGGCATATGATTATGTAGGAACTGATCTTCAAGGTAAGACATTAGGAATTTTTGGATTAGGAAGGATTGGCAGTACTCTTGCAAAACGAGCCAAGTCATTTGATATGAAAATAGTATATCATAATAGAAAACCTGTTTCCAAAAATAAAGAAAAATTATTAGGAGTAAAATATGTTACATTAGACAAACTGATAACTCAAAGTGATATAATTTCAATACATGTGCCCCACACAAAAGAAACCAATCAGTTATTTGATATGAAAATTTTTAAAAAAATGAAAAAATCTGCATTTTTAATTAATACTGCACGTGGCAAAATTGTTAATGAAAAAGATCTCATAATAGCACTAAATAAAAAAATCATTGCAGGTGCTGCTCTTGACGTATACGAATCAGAGCCTATTAGTGAAAAACATCCATTAGCAAAGATACAAAATGTTGTTTTAGCACCACACATAGGAAGTTCAACCAAAGAGACAAGAGTAAAAATGGCAGAAATTACTGTAAAGAATTTGAATTTAGGGATTAATGGAAAAAAACCCATTTACTCTGTTGGATATTAGCAAGTCTGAATTTACGCTTAGATCACATCGAGAAAAACTGTGCAGTTTTTATATATAGATTGTAAATTATCAATAGATTGAAAAAATTCAAACATACAAATGAAGAATTAGAATTAGCTAAACAGCAATCTGAAAAAGAAAAGAAGAAAAAACAATTAGAAGAATAAAAGAATTTTTCTCCTTGTCATTTTCAGACAAGGTATTTTTTTTAAAATTGAATTTTTGAACCATATTTTTCACATAATTTTTCATAAATTTTTTTTCTCTCAAAGTTAAGATTATTACTTTGATCATACATTTTTGTAAAAAATGCACCCAAAATACGGTCTCCATTTTGATCAAAAAATTGGACACTAAAGCTTGTACGATCAGATTTTTTGTCCTCAACAAATTTGACAACTTGTATCAATTCAGTATTAATGTGCATGTGAGCTGGTCCATCATTATCACCAATTGTAATCCATTTTTCTTTCTGTTTAATGTGTAAAGAGTTGCCTCTAATCTCAGAAACAGCAGCGTTGTTTTTTATGATCAATAAAATGTCGTTAATTTTTAATAAATCAGATAAGATATCGAAAAGCAACATAATGTAATTAAAAAGAAATTATTTCAATTTTTAGGATTATTAATGTCTAAATGGACAAAATCATCAGGATCACCGTGTATACAGTCAGTTCCAACTGCTTTTAATGGTAAAAAACTGATCTTTCCACGAGGTATTTTATCTTCGTTCTGAAGAGATTGAATTTTTCCTGAGACTATTTGTTTATGTTTATTGCATGTGACTCCAACCATGTATTCATCTTTTTCTACCACAACAGATACTACAAATTCTGGCGGATTTACACATTGTTTTCCATTTTCCATAATAGAGCATCTATCAGGTAACACAATTAGATCTCAGATTTTATACGATATTAATCTTGATTGCCATATATTCAATTTAATATTGACGAATGTGAAACAGAAATGCATTGACACGTGATTTTGATCTAGTAATTATTGGTGGAGGAATACTAGGTACTTCAATCTCTTATTTTCTTGGTTTTCTAAATAAAACAAAAAAGATTGCGGTAATAGAACAAGCGCATAATGTTGCATTTCACACAAGCGGTAGAAACACAGGAAAAGTTCATGCTCCATATCTATATAATCCTGAGAAGAAAAAAATGTTTGCAAAAACAGCTTTTCATGGATATGAAATGTTGGAAGAGTATTCCAAGCTGAAAAGTTTACCGTTTAAAAAAGATGGAGTGATAGAAGTATCTCTAGATGAAAAAGGAACCAAAGTACTAGAGAAATATTTCAAATGGGGAAAACAAAATGGACTACAAGATAACGATATCAAATTAATGGATAAAAATGAATTAAAGAAAATAGAACCAGAAATAAAATGTGAATCTGCACTTTATGTATACAAAGATGGGTCTACAGATTATTCTAAAGTTACTGATACATTGATGAAAGATAGTACAGATAATGGAATAAATTTTATGCTAGACACTAAAGTGACCAATATCAAAAAAACTAATGGTAAATGGAAAATCACGTTAAATAATGAATATGAGATTTTTGCAAATTTTGTTATCAATGCAGCAGGAGGCGAAGCAATAGATGTTGCACATAAAATTGGTGCGGCAGAGAGATTTACAGATGTGCATTTCAGAGGAGAGTATTGGCGAACACCAAAAGAATACAATAATTTGACAAAAACAAGTGTCTATTCAGTACCAGAATATCCAGATTATCCATTTTTAGATCCACATTGGATTATCAGAGTTGATGGAAGTTGTGAAATTGGACCAAATGCAGTACTAGTGTTTAGTCCATATGGATACAATAAAACAGAGAACATCAAAGAATTCGTTCCAAAAATATTAGAGATGTGTAGATCGGGGGCAAGAAAAACAATATTTGATAAACAATTCCAAGAACTTGCAATAAATGAAATTCAATCCTCAATGTCAAAATCAGCAATGATTAACAGAGTTAAACGATTCTTACCAAAAATTGATGCAAAAAAAATCACAGAGAAAGGAACTGCAGGAATTAGATCATCTGTAATAAATGAGAATGGACAATTTGTTCCAGATGTAATTTTAGAGGGGGATTCAATGTCTTTTCATATTTTGAATTATAACTCTCCAGGAGCCACAGGATCTTTGCCATTTTCTGCATATATTGTAAATCATCTAAACAAACAAGGAATGTTTGAAAGTGAGAGTTCAGATGCACAGTGTGGACCTTGGAAATTTAATGATATAATTGAAAAATTGGCATTATAAAAAATGAGATATGTTTAATTTTTAATATTATCAAGTATGTTCTTTCTGGAAACTAGATAGCCTGAATAACCTGCCTCTGGCGCGGTAACATCGCTATCTATTTTTTTAAATATATAATCATCAAAAATTTTGGTACTATCATAGAATTCTTCATCAATAATCAATCTATTTGCAGGGGCAATTCTATTTATTTTAGCACAGCGATTTACAGTATTTCCAAAAATATCATTAATGGAGGATGTGGATGTTTTCGCTATTCTAACCATTCCATAAGTAGAACTAATCCGGTAATCAAAAACAGGCAGATGTTGGTTTTCTAATTTTTTTGCCATATCATCGTGAGATTCACCTAAAGTTAAACAACAATCAAGACATTTCTTTAATGCAGATTCTTCTTCTGATGGCATGACTGGAAAATAAAATAATAATGCATCTCCAATATTTTTTATTACTATACCACCAAAATTTATTACAATTCCGGCAATAGAGTTAAGAAAAAGGTCATAAAATTCACTGGTTTCGGATTCAGATAATTTGGCAGTAATTTTTGTTGAATTCATAATATCCACCATACAAACACAGTATTTTTCACTCTGATCAGAAAAGTGTAATAAAATATCTTCTTGTTGTTTTATGACCTCTTCTTTTTCTTTAAGTTCAATTAACGATCTCTGAAGTTTTTCAGTCATAGAATCAAATGCATGTGATAGTTCTCCAATTTCATCTCTTGTTGTAATATTAGTTCGAATATGAAAGTCGCCACTTGCAACTTGGTTTGCCGCATTTTTTAATTTTATTAGAGGTCTGGACATAGATTTTGAAAGTATAAATGCAATAATTGTCATCACGGCAGTAATTATTAGACCTGTTTGAAAAATTCTATTTTGAAGTACTAAAATTGGTTGAATTGTTTCTGCTTCTTCAATTTCTGCAAGCAAAACAAATCCCAAATCATTAGCGCAGTATGAAGAACCATAGATTGGTATTTTTCTATAATCAGGATAAAATCCTACAAATTCTTTTCCTTCTCTAAAACATTTTTGAACGGGAATGGTGTCAACTTTTTGTTTGAAGATGGCACCGTCTATGAATCTAGATTCAGATAACATCAAAAACCCATCACTTACGATATAAACTTCTCCAGTTTCGCCCAAACCGCTTCTATCAACTAAGATACTATCTAATGATTCAGTTCGCATTCTTGAGATAATTACTCCTATTGGTTCATCATTTTTTTTACTATCTGGAACAAAAATTGGAGAAACTATAATCATTTTTTTACCAGTATTAGTTGGCTCAAAATCGATAGTGGATTTTTTCAATCCTTTTTGAAATAACGGATCATGAAAGAAATTATTATCATTTAGTTTGCTAAGTGAAAAGAAGACTTTTCCATTTGCTCCTATAATTTTTACATCTTCAAAACCCATTGAAAATCCAACCCGTGTTTGAAATGCTTGAATTTGAGTAAGAAATTCTCCGAGTTTACTTTCTCTTACTTTATCAAATTCATTTTCAGGGGTTTGATTTAATTCATTAACCAGAATTTTTATCATTGACTCATTTGCTAAAATTTGATTTTGGTCAATTTGTGATTCAAAAAGAAGTCTAATAGTATTACCACGTGCTGTAGATTCACTAATTAGGAGATCATTAGCTCTTTCTCTTAGAATTTGTTCTCCATAATTGAAGCTCAAGTAGGCAGTAATTAAAAGCGTAATTACAGATACCATAATTACTAAAAGTATCAATTTTTTATCTATACTAAATGAAATTTGCAATTCAATTCTTTGTTAGTTTTATATGAATATCAATTCTTCGAATATTTCCAACTGTAAATCCATCGTCCATTCTTTTGCATCCTATTAGTAAAATGAAAGAGAAATCAATTTCTATCAAGGCCATAGCTTGGAAACCATTCAAAGTAACAATACAACCATAGTACGAAGACGAACTAAAATAATTTGTAATGAATGTAAAATTATCCACTGTTTGTTGCTCGTTTACCAAGCTCAATGTCAATATCAATTACATTGCCATCTCTATAGACCTGAAGAGAAATATTGTCTCCCACAGATTTGTTTTCTGACACATATGCAATAATGTCATCTATTCTTTTAACTGGGGTATTATCAATTGAAATTACTATATCTGCACTTGCTATTTCTCTGTCTGCAGTATACAATGCATCTTTGATTCCGGCCTTATCTGCAGGTCCATCTTTTACAACTCCATTGATTAGAGCGCCTCTAAAATTCTGTGGTAGATTCAATTTTTCTGCTAATTTTGGAGAGAGTGTAATTCCAGAAATTCCTAACCATGGGTGATCATATTCTCCTTTTTCAATTAAGGCTGGTACAACTTTTTTAATGGTATTTGAGGGAACAGCAAAACCAATACCTGCAAACTCTCCTACTTTAGATTCAATTGCAGTATTCATTCCAATTAAATTTCCACTGTTATCTAAAAGTGGTCCTCCTGAATTTCCTGGGTTGATTGCAGCATCAGTTTGGATGATATTTGGAATAGAAAATCCAAGATCCTTATTTGGAAGCAGTCTTCCAATTTGACTTACTATACCTGTTGTCATGGTATTGCTTAGTCCAAATGGATTTCCAATGGCAATCACTTGATCACCAACATTGACTTGGGATGAATCAGCAAATAATATTGGATTTATCGGTTCATTGGAATAATCATCAGTTATTTGCAAGACTGCAATATCATTGAATTCATCAGTACCAATCACTTTGGCATTAAAAATATCACCGTTTGATAAAGCAACATCAACAGTGCTTACACCTGAAACAACATGATTATTTGTAATAATATGGCCTTCACTATCATACACAAATCCAGAACCTAGCCTAGATGACTGCTGCTCCAATGGATTGCCATTGATGATGATATTTGATCTTGTTTCTATGACAGTACTGGTTATTTGTACAACAGAATTTTCCAAGTTTTGATAGATTCTACCTAGATTTGTATTACTTTGTTCATGCTGAGAATTGTCATTTGTTGTGATTTCCTTTATTATTTCATCAGATTTGCTCTCTGGAGTTATATCTTTGAGACCTATTATTTCAGTTGTATCTAGTTGGTTTTTCTTTTCAAAATAAAATTCCATAGATGGTGGAAGAGTTATTGCAACAAGTATTCCAAGAATTATTATTGCCACGATTAGAAGTTTTTGTGTATTAGTCATTTTTTATCACATAACGTATTTTGTTATTAATTGTTTTTTCTCATAGTACGATTATAAAAGAATTAGGTAGAATTTTTCCATATTTTTTTAAATTACAGAATTGATAGATGTTTTGATGTAATAAAGTGCAATACATTTGTGCTCAATGAGGTTTTGATTTTTTGTTTTTATAATATACTTAACTTTGTTCATCATTGTCTAAATAGTGGCAAATATCATGCAATCGATTGGTAAAACAAAAACACCAGATTAAATTAGGAAGAAATACAATACTTACAATCACAGGCATTGTTGTGCTTTGTTCAGTTGGCGGATATTATGTTGTTAATTCCATGATTCCTGTAAATGCAACATCTCCTGTGTTTGGAGCACCAGCAAACTTTTATGTAAAATCAATACCAACACAACACGGTCCTATGTTTGCATTATCGTCAACAAAAGGTGGAAAAAATAGTTTTACTCCAAGTAAGAAACCAATAGTTTCAGTAAGTAGTGGTGAGCTGATTTCTTTTCACATAATTAACCAAGATAATCAAAAACATAATTTGAATATGGATGAATTTAATGTTCACACAAAAGACTTGAGTTATTTTGAATCCCAATCAATTACATTTATTGCTGACAAGACAGGTGAATTTACGTTTCATTGTACACTACATCCTGAAATGAGCGGAACTTTTATAGTAAAATGACCTCAAAAATTATTAAAATAGGATAAACATGCCAAATATAGAAAATTCTGACTCACAATCACGTTTTAGCATAATTGAAGTAATGGATGGATTTATCGAGAAGATAAATCATATAGGAAAAACTCTGTTAGGAATATCAATATCTGCGTTAATTTTGGCACCACTGGCAATAGGCCTTTCATTATACCTGATTCTTCATCCACACTTTTTTTTCATATTGGATGAATATGATGAATTTGGAATCTTTCTTGCCATATCACTAGTTGTAATAATTATAATTTCAATATCTTGGCTTGTGTTAGGGATACATCAATACTTAATGCTCAAATCTTGGAACAAAAAATATTCTAGATATATTCAAAGAAAAGATCAGATGGATAATCAGATCTCCTCAGAGTTTAATCTAGATGAAGAACAAGGCCCCTAGTTATTCTGATTTGAGTTAGATTTTCTAGGAAACAATTCTTCATATGGTGCTATTATTGTTTGACAAAACTCAATTCCTTTATTTGTGGCTTTGTAAATTGTAACTGGACGCTTGTCATTTTCTGAAATTAATTTTGAGATAAATCCTCGCGATTCTAGAGTATCAAGAATATGTTTATGTTTTTTTAGATTCAGGCCACTGTAGCTGATAAGGGTTGTTTGATTTAGCTGGCCATATTCAGTAAGAAGACTAATGATATCTTTTATAATGTAAATTTTATCTCGGTAACTTTTTCCAGTCATGGTTTTTTTTAATTACACATCTAATTAATCTATAAGATTCTTTTCATATACTAATTCTCTGATCATTGTGATTTGTGCAACTAATCTGGACAATGGCGAAATGCCAAAAAGAGCATGATTTCAGATATACCTAAAGAAAAAGGGAATGTATTCAATTGCTATGGCGTGTATTCTTGTGCCTCTTCTTCTGGAGATTCACCAGATTCTGGTGTTTCCTGAATATTTAGTGTTTTTTCAACTTTTTCTTCATATGGTAGTTCTGTAGATTCATCACCTAGCATTGCTTTGATGCCTACTATTCCAACTGCAACAATGATTATTGCAATTGCAATTCCTATCAAAATTTTTTTGTTCATGATTATGCATCAAATTATACATATAATATCATGACTTCCATTATCATTTATTGAGAATGATCAGTTATTCCGAAAACTTTTGCCAAAGTCTTACAATTTTATCTTCAATCTTTACATGTTCTAATTTGTAGGATAGTTCTCCATCTCTATAGGTAATTACAATTTCAGATATCCAATTTTTGTAATAACTTTCATCAAGACCTTCAAGTGTTCGAATTACTTTAGTTTTCTTGATTATCTTTAATTCCTCTAATTTTCTTGTTTTCCGATATGTAGTAGATAATGGGATGTTTAGCATATTGGAAATTTGTTGAATGGTAAGTTCTGTCTTTGAGACTAGTTTTATTATTTCTCGATTCTGTTCATCAGATATTGTGGAGAAGATCTCACTTGCATCGTCCATTTCAGCTTCGTTTCACCGCTAATATTAAAACAATAAAACCTGCAATTTCAACGCCTTCCTCTAAGATTTCACCAAAAATACCTTGCTCCAGAAATTCTACTACATCTCCAATTATTGTATCGCCTATAACAATTAAAGAAAATCCAAGCACGAGTAATGCCATTGGTGGATATTTTGTTTTCTTAAATGCTCTTGCAGCCAAAAACACAAGTACAAATCCTACAATTAGATGTATTGCCATTGTTACATAATGAATTTCCTCTGGCATCTTTCTCTTGTCTGCAAATCTGTATTTAATTAATAGCTTCTATTCTCATTTTGTGAAAATGATCGGTATCTATTATATCCGATTTTCCATATACAAATCATGAAATCAAAAGCAATGAAATTAGCTATAATTTCAATGGCATTTTTGATGTTAGCTACAGGATCTCTGTATCTTTTTGTATCTACTCAAGAAATTGCAGAAGCTAGTCAAGAATTTGAAGAAAATGCAGGCAATCCACAAGAGTTTGAAAGTGGTGCTTTTATTGAAACTGCATTTTTTGCTGCAGTTGGTGCTGCGTATATTCCAATTGGATTGTGGGCAACTATCACCAGACACACAAGCAAGGTGCCTTATGCTTTAGCAATAGGAGGCTCTCTGGCTCTGATAGGTCTTTATGTATTGTCTAGAACCGCAGATATTCCATTTGTGGGTCAGCAAGACGATGTCGGCTTTATTGACATCCTAAGTAAAGTTCTTCAAGGTGGGATTATAGCTGTTTCAGCATACATCATTTTATCCATTAGAAGAGAAAAGAAAACTAGTCTTTTAGCATAGACTGGTTTTTTTATTTTTTATTCAGATTTGTAGTTTTTGCTGTAACGTAGATTCAGGTTTAATATCACGATAAAGTCATATCTCAATTTTCTGTAAAACAGAAAAATGATGTCTCTGTAGAAGGTTCTCATGACAAAATCTAAAAGAAATGGGAATTATTTGACGGGTATTTTTCAACAATTAACAATGTTAAGCATGCCGTAAATACTAAAATCAAAAATACAAAATATGCAGAAGCAAACATATCTACTCCAAGGAAAAACTACAGAATGTATGAATCTGGAAATCACCTAGTTTTCATTTACTGCCCAAGACACAGATAATGTTTTTCCTAGATATGCTTCTGCATATTTTATATTAAATAAGTTCACAGTATCGAATTCAAGGTAACATTGTTAAGTGATGTTTTAATATGAATAATTTTTTGATATGGCATGGAATCTAAAATACAAATTTCAAAGAAAATAGGCATACCTAGCCTGAAAAATGTATTTAGAAAAAATCCTCAATTTACAAATAAATGTAATATATGTAAAATGGAATTTACGGATGCAGAAAGAACAAAGAAACATATGATTAAAGCCCACTCAAAACCAAAACGTGAAAAAGAACACTAGAAATGACAGAGCAAAAATGTAATCATTATAGGAATTTAGCATGACAATAAAACTTTGTTGTAGTGATTATGGTTTTGAGTGTGAATTTGTAGCTTATGGAGAAGTTGATTCAGTAATATCTCAATTTGGCAAGCATACTGATGAGGAACATGGAATAGAATATACAAAAGAAGTGCTAATGCAGGTCATCCTAAGAAAGACTAGGTAAATTGAAATTAAATTAAAAAAAATTGCCACCAGAAATAACTTTTATTCTTGAATAAATCGAGATAACATTTTGGCATATGTGTTCATTGCAGCATGAGCATATTCATCCCAAGAATCAATAAACGATAATCTAAACTGGACATAAGATTTTAGAAAATTGGTAGATAAATTAATTTGTGATTCAGCAATATTTGTCATGAATTTCCAATACTCATCAAAGGATTTCAAGACCTTTTGATCAACATGTATCTTGTCAAAATATTGTTTTTCCGCTAAATGGCAAACTCCAAACAGATCTTGTATTGAATGAAGATATCTAGAATATAGATCTGAATAGTTTTGAAAAAGAATTGGAATTTCTACTTCTAGTTTCTGGATTATATCTGATGTATTGTTTTTCATTATTTCACATATAGAAATTGCTTGATCTTTATTGTCATTCTCAATTGTTTCAATCTTTTCTGAAATCAGATGTGTTGTGTTATCCATATCCTAGTTTGTTCATGGTGACTAATAACTTTCAATTAACAATGTTAAGTAATGTCTTATTTTGATGCATACCTGAAATTGGCAGAACATAATGATATGGGCCGTTTTAAGAAAAGAAAAAATTTGAGGAATGTTGAATATGTGGGAAAATAAAGATATTTTGTAAAATGATGAACCAAAAGAAGAAAAATTCGATAAATCAAAAAATAAAATTGTTGTTTATTTTGACTCCAATAGTCATGATTTTGACCATGTTTATTACACATCTAATTTTTAATGTTCCTTTGGTTAGTAATAATGACTCAACAAACTGGACTACATCAGTAGTTGAAACTGGAATTGGAACATCTATCACAATTGCCATTTTAATTTATTCAAATAATCAACTAAAAAAATCTGAAGAACAACAAGAGAAAATTACGGAATTAGTTTTGAATATACAGAACATTGAGCAGCGAAATTATGAGCGAGAGCAAAAAAGACTAAAGGTATTCAGTTATAGGATCATAACTAATTTGGAAGTCATACTGAATAATCATTACGAAATAAAACAAAAGTTAGAAGATTATATCAATAAAGGTACAGATGAAATTAAACAGAATATAATTTTATCATCTGGAACAAAATTAGAAATTATCGAGTACTTTACAATTCTACATATAAAAAGCGATATTGTGTATATTGAGGAATTATTTGAAGACCCATTATTAGGTCAAAATATTGTAAATCAATGTAATGATTACAAAAAAATATTAAAAAACATCAAAGAGGATACTAATTGGGAAAAAGATACAATCTTGATGAAAATTTCAGTAATCAATAGTCAGATTGAAGTATTAACTACTTCAATAGATAAAATCAAAAAAGAAATTAATAAAAAAAACTGAAAAGAGAACAATACAAGTTATAAGTAAAATACTAAATTATGCGTAGCATAAAATCTCTTTTTATTTCAGTATAGAAAAATATAACATACATGGCTGAAAATCCTGACCAAAACAAACCCAGTGGAATGAGAAATGTCTATGCAATGGGGGTTGTGAGTTTTTTTACAGATTTTTCTACAGAAATGATTTTGGGAATTTTACCGTTTTTCATAGTTACAGGGCTTGGTGCATCAAGGGCAATTCTTGGAACAATTGAAGGTTCTGCGGAATTAGTAAGCTATGCATTTCGAATAATTTCAGGCTCCATATCAGATAAAACAACAAAAAGAAAGCCATTCATCATAGCTGGGTATGGGCTTTCTACAATAAGCAAACCATTTTTTGCAGCGTCTAGCGGATGGATAGATGCATTTACAGTAAGAGCAACTGACAGAATAGGTAAAGGGCTACGAACCCCACCAAGAGACGCACTCATTGCAGATTCTGTTTCTATCAAAAATGCAGGCAAAGCATTTGGGTTTCACAGAACACTTGATCAGGCAGGGGCCATAGTTGGACCAGTTGCTGCATTTGTGCTGCTTCAGTTTACTGATATTCGCGGAGTTTTTCTTATGTCTCTAATTCCTGGAGCAATAGCAGTTCTAATTTTGATATTTGTTGTAAAAGAGGTTGCTATTAAAAAACAACCCACGTCAAATATTTTTGTAAACATGAAACAAGTTGTTCACAAAAACAAACCGTTTGTTACATTACTTGTTATTTCGTGTATATTTAGTCTAGGAGCATTCAATTTTTCCTTTGTATTACTCAAAGCATCAGATATTGGAGTTGATAAAAATTTCATACCAATAGTGTATGCGGTAATTAACATAGCACACACAGTAATTGGAATTCCATCAGGTTTTCTTGCAGACAAAATAGGAAAAGAAAAAGTACTGCTAATCGGATATGGTGTCTTTGGCATATCATCAATATTGATGGTAGTTTTGTCTAGCAATGCACTTTATGCATATGTGCTTGCAGGAGTATTTGGAGTATATATGGGGATTTCAGAAACAGTGCAACGTGCAGTTATTCCAAGATATGTTTCATCAGAGTTACGTGGAACTGCGTTTGGTCTTTTCAGCATTGTGATTGGCGTAGGTTTTTTTGTAGGAAATGTCTTGTTTGGGTTTTTGTGGGATAATAATGGTCTTGCCAGTGCAGTTGTGTATAGTGTCATACTTACTTTGATTGCTATGTGTAGTATGATTGGTTTTTTAAGAAAATATCCAGTAAAACAAATTTTATGATGAAAGTAGATATTAAAATAAAATCATAAAACGAGATGTATGAAATAACGTAGAATAGAAGTAATTAGAATAGGTTTACAATTTTAAAATAGAAATAGTTCAAATCATGAAGGCGCCGGGAGGGAGATTTGAACTCCCGTTCCCTTGCGAGAACGCGCTTTATGGTAAATTATTTCCAGGCGCGCGCCCTACCAGGCTAGGCGACCCCGGCACTTGTCTTTCGACAAAGTAATTCGGGAAAATTTGATTATATATTGTGTTACTTGGAATTACAAAAGTTTACTTCCAAATGTTAATAGTAATAGATTTTTCTACTTTGTTTCCCAGAGAATCAATTCCATTTGAGCTGATTTTGTAAAGACCTTCTAAAACAGGTAAATTATCAGATTTCATTTGATCCCAAACAAATACAATTTCTTCATTTGGTTTTAAGGTTGTAATTACTTGTGATGTAGGAGGAGAATACATCATAATACCAAATAAACCACTTATCTTTAAGCCATAAGATGTATCTGAAAAAGTAAGCAGTGTTGTTCCAGAATTTATAATAGTTATTTTAATTTCTTCACCTTTCTTAAAATCAGATTTTTCTGTCACTATAGAAATTGAAGAACCATCAACAAATACCAGTTGATTGGTATTTTTCATATCAAGCAAATAAAACCCAAATACAAAACCTGCTAAAACACCAACACTAATAAAAATTACAAGACTTTTTGCTAACAATTACTCAAGAGTTTTTTATTTGATTTTTTAATCCTTTGGGGGAGATTTGGATCTCCATTTCTTTGGATATGTGTTAGGAGCCATAATAATTCGTTTTGTCTCAAAAGCATAACCTTTGATTGCATCATGTATTTCTGCCTCAGACATCATGGATTCGGCCAAAGCGACAGCTTCTCCTTTTTGGGTATAAATTCCTACAATGTCACCTTTGTTTAGATTTGGAGAAATTTGCAATATGCCAGGAATTGCGAGTTGTGCACCATGACATAATGCATCTACTGCAGAATCACGAATAATTACAGATTTTAGCTCACTAAGCGCATATTCGATAGGTTTAATCATTTTCATAAGTTTTGTGTCATCTTTTTTTTCTTCCCAAAGTGCAAAAGCATTTGCAAGTTCATGTAACGTTACTAGACCATCAGATTCATAGAATTGATCAACTCTTGTTCTTCTTAGTTCTATCATAGTAGCACCAGGACCAAGAATTTCTCCAATGTCATAGTATAGTTTTCTAATGTATGTTCCAGCCTCGCATAATATACGAGTTAAAAGTAATCTTTCTTTTTGCTCAAGTACTTCTAGTTCATAGATAGTCCTTGTTCTAGTTTGTCTAAGAACAGAAGAGCGTTGTGGAGGCTTTTGAAAAATTTCTCCTCTGAACATATCAAGTACATCATCAAGTTTTTCTTTTGATGGGAGTGAATGAAATCTTCCAAGTGCATGGTATTCTTTTGGACCATAAAGTAATACACCAAGAGCCTTAGTCGCCTCTCCAAGACCCAAAGGCAATACACCTGAAACTTGAGGATCAAGAGTTCCACTGTGACCAATCTTTGGAATCTTTAAGATTCTTTTTGTCCAAGCAACAGTTTCGTGACTAGTAGGGCCTGGAGGCTTATCTAAAATTATCAGACCGTAATTGAGTAATTGTTCAATAGTTCTTTTATCATAATATGTTCCATATGCATCATCAGTGATATCCTGATCAATTACAAGTAAATTCTGAAGTTGTTTGAGACTCATAATAATTTTCTCACAGTTTCTTTTGCAATATTAATTACTTGAGTTGCATTAAGATTATCAGTGTCAATGATTTTATCAAATACAGACGTGTCATTTCCAAAATCAAAATGATATAATTTCCTGTATAATGCTCGGTTTTTATCATATCTTATTTTTGTTATTTCGTATGCTTCTTGCGAAGTCATGTTATCTCTAGTTTGCATTCTCTTTGAGCTACTATCATGAGAACCAGCTAGCCAAATTTTGATACCATTACTAACTAACCATGGAAGAGTATAACTTGTTATGACCATTCCACCTATGTTAAAGAGTTGGATTAATTTATCATCGACTTTCTTATCGAATTCAGAATTGTTTTCTCTTTGATTGAGAAATTTCATACCATCTTCAGTGTCCCACCAATCATCACCAACTACATCAAATCCTTGTTCGTTTGCCATTTCTTTTAGAATATCACCACCACTAAGATATGTCAGATTAAATTCATCTGCTAATCCTTTAGCTACAGTTGTTTTTCCCACAGCCGGAGGACCAGAAATTACAATTGACTTGGTCAACTGGGACTCATGGATGTTTTTGTTAGTTTCATAATGATGCCACTAAACGCAATGGATGATAGAAAATACCAAGCCCAAAGATACAGGGCATTTTCTTTTTGAGTACATATACCATCTGGTTCTGCTGCTTGCGCTGCAGAACAAGTAAGATGGAAAAAGTTACCAGGAATTATGTTTAGTGAAATTGGAGATAGTGCCACAATATGTGAAAATAGTACAGGCAAGACAAGATAAAATATCAAAATTAAAGGAACAAATGTAATTAACATAGGTCTCATATTCATCTGCATCATTTCCATAGACATTTTGTTCATGTAAGCCGATTTTTTATTTAGGGCATTGATCTTGTCTTGATCTTTTGATCTCATTGCAGCCATTCTTTCCTTCTGCCAAGAACGCGTCTCTTTCATTATTCGTTGTAGTTTTGTTTGATCAACCATTTTCTTTCTGACTCCAGCATTAAAGAGATTCAACAAAATTCCAAAGCCAGTTACTGCAAATGCAGTTAGAATTAGACCTTTGACAATTGGATCATCACTTCCTAATGCAGCTTGACCACCACCGCCACCAAGAAATCCAAATATGCCATCATCTTTAAGGAATACAGAATCCAAAAATAACAAGATAAAATTAAAATCCATCTTACAGTCCTATTGCTCTAATTATTTTATCAACTGCTTCATCAATCTTTCCTTCTAGATTAAGCACGTGTTTCACAGGAGAGCCTGAAAATACAGCACATGCAGAAATCATGCCAGATTGTACGTCTAATTCTTTTTTAATATTATCAATTGAAATTTGATCTCTATTTCTAGTATCATCTTTCATTCTTCTATTGTAAATTTCCTCAGGTTTTGCAGAAACAGACACAAAGTTGGTAGGTTTAAGAATTTTCAAAACATGCTCTGGCAATCCAGGATAATATCCTTCAGGGGAATTAATAAAAGCATGAGTATCAATAATTACCACATCATCGTTTAGCATTGCAAGTTTTTCAGCAGCAATTTTTTGAAGATTTTTTTGTTCAGATAGAGGTAATTTCCTGAGCTCATCTCTATCTTTAATGCCATTCGCTTTTGCAACTTCAAACATTACACTTCCAAAACTATTAACGCTAACACTTTTGTTATGATCTTTTAATATTTCAGCTAGTTTTTGCAATAAAGAAGTTTTTCCAACACCAGGTATTCCTACCACTACGACTTTTCTACTTTCTGCCAAGTAAAGCACCAAGACGTGGCATTACAACTTCTACTTGTTCTCTTACTAGTTGAGTGTAATAGTTGATAAGAATATCCACCATAAGCAAAATTCCAATCCCTCCACCAAATACTCCTAAAACATCAGATACACCAGACAATAAACCCAAAATCATAGAGCCAATAATTGTAACAGATGGAATGTATTTGGCCAATAATGCTTCCACAGGTGCATTTGATCTTCTAAATCCTGGAATTTGTACATCTGCATCAAGTAAGTTTTGAGCTGCACTCTTTGGGGATAAACCTCCTAGTTCAACCCACAGTTTGCCAAATAAAACTACAATTCCAACCATAAACAGTATGTAACCTATAGCTCTTCCAGGATCCAAAGCTGCAATAGCTAATCCTCTTGGTGGAGTAACATAGTAAATGATTCCTCCAATTGGAGTAGAAGGACTAGTAGGATCAAATTGACCCAGAATATTCATGAACGCATTATTGTTTCTGGGGTTAAAGTTTGCCCATAACATCTGACCCATAAATACAGCATTTGCAGTTAGAGCAGATGCCAAAATAACTGGAATGTTTGAAGTATACAACATTTTAATTGGATAAACTGCTGAGAATCCTCTGTATTTTGTAGAAACAATAGGAATCTCAATTTTCATACCCTGAGTAAATACTAGAATCAAGAGTATTCCGGCAGTAAGGAATAATCCAAAAATACTAGGCAGTTGATTTGAACGGAATAATACATTGGATAAATCTCCAGTCATCATTGATTGAGCAATATAGGGTATGATACCAATAGTACCGCCATCGCCAGCTGGTAATGGACTAAATAAATTCCATAAAATTTGTTGAGCTACACCGGCCATAATGAATAAACTGATTCCGCTACCTAGACCCCAGCCTTTTTGGATTAATTCATCTAAGAACATAATGATAATTGATGCAGCCATCAATTGGCCAATCATAACATACAAAACATATGGTTCTGGTACACCTGGACCATAAACAGCAGTTGCATATACGATTGATTCAGCTGCAATTACAATGTAGGTTACTAGTTTAGTGGCAGTTTGAAATACACCTCTTTCTTCTGGTTTTTTAAAGTCAAACTTTAGAATATCTGAACCTTTAAGCAATTGCATCAAGAGACCTGCAGTGACAATAGGTCCAATTCCTAGTTCAACAAGTGTTCCTTGCTGAGATGCAAAAATGACTCTGGCAAATTGTAGAAAATCAAACGCTGGTGCTGTTGCTCCAAATAATGGAGTCTGCCCCATAACCATGTAGATTAACAATACTACTCCAGACCAAATCAATCTAGTTTGTAGTGGTATCTTTTTTTTTGGTTTTGGTACTTGAGGAATATATGGTTCTGCTTTGAAAACAACTTTTCTAATAAGAGTAGTTACGCTACCTTCAGCCATTATCAGCTAGCACCTCTCCCCCTACTGATTTTATTTTCTCTTCTGCTGTTGCAGTAAATCTTGGTACTTTGACGGTGTATGGGTTAGATACCTTACCGCCACCAAGGAGTTTATCATATCCAGCAGTTACGAGGTCTATGATTTTCTTTCCTCCTTCTTCTTTACCAAATTTTGAGAATAGGTCATCGAGATCACGGACACTAGCCCATTTTCTTGTGATAATTGGGTGAGGTGGGTGAGTAGAATCATGTCCAAAATGATCTGGGTTTTCTTTTAGCAAAGTACTAAAATGATATTTATGTAATCCAGCAATTCCAAGACCTCCTTTGTGACCACTTGCACGATGTTGACCTACTTGTCCCCATCCCATATGTCGTCCGCCTCTTAATCTTCTTGTTTTTCTTAATCTTGTTGCCATTTTACATCATATTCCTTACCAATGTTCCAAGATCTTTATTTTGTCCTAGTATACCTTTTTGTCCATATAGTTTTTTGGTGCTTCGCTTGAATCCATGTCTTGGTGGAGCTAAAGCAAACCAAGGTTTTAGAGGCTTTAGTTTAGAAAGAGTTGCTTTTCCTTCAGCTAGTGCTGAGCCAAGTGCCTCAGTACTGGCAAATCCAAGTTCTTTAAGATCAGTAGCAGTAATTTTTTGATAACCATCTTTTCTTGCTTTTTTATCAATGAGTTCTTTTGCTAAACTAGCATCCAATTCAATCCAAGATACATAGTGTTTTACTTTGTTTAACATTCCTAATGTATTTTCTTTAGCAGGTAAAATTGTAGCACGATATTTTTTATCTAATTTTAGCAAAGTCATAGTAGTAGTTGCCCAATAAGGACAATCAGCTTGACCTTTTATTCTAACTACAAGATATGCATTTGCCATTTTATATCAACCCTGACTAAATGTCTGTTTTAGACAATCCAATATAGCTTTAGAAGTAGAATTCATTGTTGGAGTAGAGCCTTTTGCAGTTGTCCATGCATCTTTAAGACCTGCTAATTGTAACAGTCGTTTAATTTTACCACCAGCTACTAACCCCAATCCACGAGGAGCTGGAATTATTTCAATTGTAACACTTCCACCTTTTCCTCGAATTTTAAATGGAACAGAATGTTTTTGATCACATCTACATTCCCAACTGCCACATCCTAGTTTGATTGGACTTACATTAAGAAGAGCTTGATTTGTTGCCTTTTCAATTGCAATTCTCATTTGTTTAGATTTTCCTTGACCTACTCCCAAGTAACCATTTTCATTACCGGTTGCAACAATTGCTTTGAATCTAGTAGATTGCCCATTAGAAGTCATTTTTTGAATGATACCTACATCAATAACTTCACTTTTCAAATCAGGTAATAATTTTTTAATAATACCAGCTTCTTGAATTCTCAAACCATCTTGAATAATTTCTTCAATAGAATTTATTTCTCCAGAAGCTACTTTTTTTCCTAAAATTGTTTTTGGAATCCAAGCTTCTTCTTCAGGTTCTCTTCTTGGTCGTCGAGCTTGTCCACTAGGTTTACCTCCACCATAAGTTTTTTGACCTCCAGGTCCACCTCTACCTCCAGGTCCACCTCTACCTCCAGGTCCACCTCTACCTCCAGGTCCACCTCTACCTCCAGGTCCACCTCTACCAGAGGGTTTACTTTGTGTTGTTTGACTCATTTCTATTTGACCTCACTATCAATAGCAGATTTAATTTTTGTAGTATCATTTTTTACTGTAAGATGTTCTCCTTTAATTCTATCATCTGATGGAAATGTTTCTGAATCTGCTGGAACTTTTACACCAGCATCAACAACGCCTTTTAGTGCAGCTGCCATTCGTTGTGTATATTTTCTAGTGCCAGTATACAAAACGGCATCTTTAGCACCATTACCAATAGCTTTCTTTCCAGCAAGATAACCAGTCAGATATGCTGCAGGTATACTTTTTCTTGAACCTTTCCAACCTTTTTTAAGTAAATAATTTGAATGCGCAGATGCAATTACCTTATCACCAGTCATACCAGGTTTTAAAACTTGGACTTGGGTATTTTCATTAGTAATATTGACTGTAATGAAATCACGTTTACCTATCAATAGAGTTCCACGTTTTTTGTAATTGGTCTTTTCCTCTCTTAGTCTTCTTAGTATGTTTGAATAGGCCATCTATAGAACACGAGTTTGAAACTGCACTTATATACGTTAAGCGCGAATTAGGGAAGCAAGTAAAGCTTTTTGAGTATGAAGTCTATTTTCTGCTTCATCCCAAACAACAGATTGAAGACCATCAATTACAGAAGATGTAACTTCACTTTCTCTTTTTGCTGGAAGACAATGCATAAAGATTGCGTCATTTTTGGCATTACTCATTAGAGTTTGTGTGATCTGATATTTTGGGATGAATTTTTTGATTCGTTTTGGATCATTATTATGAATTGAGGTATATGTGTCAGTCACTACAACATCTGCATTTTTAATTGCCTTGAGAGGATCTGTTGTTAAATCAATATCAATAAACTTTCCAGATTCTTTAATGACTGTTTTAGAAGGTTCAAATCCTTTTGGAGTTGCAATTGATAATTTAACATCAGATAAAGCACATCCGTAGATCATTGAATTACATACATTGTTTCCGTCACCTATCCAAGCAATTTTTAGTCCTTTGAATTTTCCTTTTTTTTCTTTAATGGTCATAAAATCTGCCAAGATTTGACACGGGTGAAAAGAATCAGACAAACCATTGATAACAGGTATGCTAGAAGATTCAGATAATTTTTCTAATACACTGTGATCATAAACTCTTGCCATGATACAATCGGTATATCGTGATAAAGTTTTTGCAGTGTCTTCTATTGATTCGCCTCGTGATAATTGCATATCCTGTGAGGAGAGATTTATTGCATGTCCACCTAATTGATACATACCAGTTTCAAAGCTTACCCTTGTTCGAGTGGATGGCTTTTGAAAAATCATAGTAAGTGTTTTATTTTTCAATAAAGGTTTGTTGCCATTTTTTAGTTCTTTTTTTAGTATAATAGAATAATCAATTAATTGAGCAAATTCTTTCGGGGTCAATTCCGCTAAAGTGAGTAAATCTTTTGTTTTTAGTTTCATTTCTTAAAGAATCCAAATACACCTCGTTTCTTTTTAGATTTTTCTTCTTCTTTATCTTGTTTGTGTTTCTCATCGTTAATTTCTTCTTTTTTAGACAAATGTTCATCAAATTCACCAAATTTTGTTTTCTTATCAGTTTTAGAGTCTCCAGGTTTTGGTCGTCCCTGTTTAATCCAATCACAAATTTTTGTACTAAGTTGAATTGCTTCATCATCATTTTCTGGTGGAGTAATATCATATAATTCCGAATATTTGAAAATATCAGCATCTATAATTCCTGCAAAAGGATCACTTACAGAAGAATCAGTTTTGGGTTCTGGTATTACTTTTGGTTCTGGTATTACTTTTGGTTCTGGTATTACTTTTGGTTCTGGTATTACTTTTGGTTCTGGTATTACTTTTGGTTCTGGTATTACTTTTGGTTCTGGTATTACTTTTGGTTCTGGTTCAGAAGAAATTTTTTTAATATCTACTCCGGATAATGAACCAAACACAGTTTCTAGAAAAATTTCTTTATCAAAAGGTTTTAGATCTGCATATTCTTGTCCAACACCAAGGTAGAGTACAGGGGTAGATGTAATTTTCACAATAGATAGTGCAGCCCCACCACGTGCATCCGCATCACTTTTTGTTAGAATTGAACCATTGAATTTTACGTGTTCAAAAAATTCACGTGCTTGGTTTACAGTATCATTTCCAGCTAAAGAATCACCAACAAAAATCTTAAAATCTGGATTTACTACTTTGGTAATTTTAGTAATTTGTTCCATCAGATTTTTACTGGTTTGCATTCTACCCGCAGTATCAATTAGTACACAATCCATTTTGTGTGATTTTGCATAAAGAACTGCATCTCTCGCTACAGCAGCAGGATCAGAATTATAGTTTTGAGCAACTAATTTTAGATTCAGACGATTTGTGTGTTCACGTAATTGCTCTATTGCTCCTGCTCTAAATGTATCAGCAGCTGCTACCACTATAGAGTATTTTGCTTGTTGTAACATGTGAGCTACTTTAGCAAGAGAAGTAGTTTTTCCAGTTCCGTTAATTCCTACAAAGAGTATGAGAAAAGGATTACCTGTTTTCTTTTTTTCATTAATTTTTTCAAAGAGATCAACAGTACCTGCAGCATCAAACAATGATGAAATACTAGAAATCAAGCTGTCTTTAACAAATTTTTCAATTTCATTTTTAGCTACTTTAGAACCAATTAGATGATTTTTCAAGTCTGTTTTGATGGAATCGATCACTTCGCTAGCTACATCAGATTCAAGAAGAGATAGTTCCAACTCAAAAAGAATTTCTTCGATGTCTTTTTCATTTAATTCTTTTTCACCAAGACTTTTCGCTGCATTTGAAAATGCATTGCGTAGGTGATCAAACATTATTTTATCCTGAAATATCTTGAGATGTATCTTGCATGAGTTGATTCATTTGTTCTTTACCGTGTTCCAATCTTGCAACCGCTTCTTGTTTTTTTGCAGAAGTATCTTGCAATGCGACTTCAATTTCCTTAATTCGTGCCTCAAGATAGTTTATAGTAGAATCATATGTTTTTTCCATGGCAATTCCTGCACCTATATTCAAAATAATTTTGTTATCAGATAAAATTTTTGTTTGGACATAAGCACCCATTCCAATCGGAACTAAAGTATCAGAGTCAGGTTTCTGACGAAGTGATTTTATCGATTCAATTGCAGATATAGCTTCTCTTAGAACACTGAGAAGGGTTCCTTCACGTTGCGACAAATCAGTAAAGTAGGTTTCAAGCATTTGCATTTGTTGCATTAATTGTTGTGCTTGCTCTTCACTCATTTACAACAAACCATCTTGAGATGGTTATAAATTCATTCATGGAATAATAAAAAAAATAAAGATTAGAACTTTATTTTGCTTTGGAGAATCTGTTTTCTACTTCGTCCCAATTAACTACATTCCACCAAGATGCAATATAGTCAGGTCTTTTGTTTTGATATTTCAGATAGTATGCATGTTCCCAAACATCACAGCCAAGCAATGGCACTAATCCTTCAGTTCTTGGACTAGTTTGGTTTGGCATGGATTTGTACTCAACCTTCTTAGTGGAAGGATTGTATACCAACCATCCCCAACCACTGCCTTGAATTACTGCAGTTGTGGATGAGAATTTTTCCTTAAAGTCAGAAAAGCTTCCAAAGGAATTCTTTATTGCGTCTGCAATTGATCCTCCAGGTTCTCCGCCTCCATTTGGTTTCATGTTGTTCCAAAATAGCTGATGATTATCATATCCACCACCATTGAAATTAATGGCACCTCTTTGTCCTTCTGGTACTTGGTTAATGTTAGACAAAATGTCCAAGATGTCTTTATTCTGGATTTCTGTTGGACAACTTTCTAGTGCTGCATTAAGTTTGTCTGTGTATGTTTGGTGATGTTTTGTATGATGAATCTCCATTGTTTTTGCATCAATGTGAGGTTCTAATGCATCATAAGCATATGGTATTTTTGGAAGTGTATATTTTCCCATATAGATAGCTCAACATTTATTCCATTTATTGCTTTACTAGCCAATTGGTTTTTACTTGCTAAAAATATCGTAAAAACATGAAACTATTGATAGTTTTTGCATGTATTGTAACTATTTCAGCATCTTTGATTAGTTTGCAGTTCTTTGAACCAAATGATACTTCTCACACTTATCTTAATAGAAGTGTCCCATTTGTTGGAGGAGACATTCCAAGACTTGAGGGAATTGATGGGAATGGAATTAAAATTGCAGTAATTGATACAGGGGTGGATTTTAACCATCCAGATCTTTTTGGATGGGGACCAGATGGAAAGGTAATTGGAGGATATAATTTCATTCAAGAAGGTGAACCTCCACTTGATACAAATGGACATGGAACACAAGTTGCTGGAATAATTGCTGCCGATGGACAATTAGTAGGAGTAGCTCCAAAAGCAAAAATTTTAGCATACAAGGTTTCAGAGAATGGTGAAGCAGTATCATCAGATTTGATCATAAAAGCAATAGACAAATCAATTGAAGATGGTGTCGATATAATCAATATCAGTCTAGGTGTGAACAAAACAAATGCAAGTATTGAACATGCGGTAAATAGAGCACTTGAAAAAGAAATCTTTGTAGTAGTTGCTGCGGGAAATGACGGCCCAACACCTCAAACAATTGGTAGCCCAGGAAGAAATTATGGTTCTGTTACAGTCGGTGCAACTTATAATAATTTGACATCAAGTTTAGTTGCAACATTAGAAGTTAATGAAAAACCATACATAGTAATTCCCATGGTAGGATCTTCAAAATTAAATGAACCAATTGTAGGCAAAATAATCTTTGGAGGATATGGAAAAGAAAAAGATCTTAAAGATATTAACGCAGCAGACTCAATTCTTCTTGTAGAAAGGGGAAGTGATGTCAAAGGAGACCTTCTGTATTTTTCTACAAAAGAAAAAAATGCAGTAGCTGCAGGAGCAAAAGCTTTGATAGTGTATAATAATGAACCTGGAATTTTTCTTGGTGAATTAATACATGAATTTGTGGAATCTGATTACAAACCACAAATTCCAGTAGTATCAATGGATAGAAAAGAGGGATTGGAAATCAAAGAATCACTTCAAAAAGAAAACAAAGCTAGTTTACATCTTTTTTATAATCCAGATTTTGTTGCATATTTTAGTTCAAGAGGACCTGTTTCACCGTTTTACATAAAACCAGACATTGTAGCCCCAGGGGCATACATCAATACAACACAAAGTAATGGAGGATATAATTTCACTAGCGGTACAAGTTTTGCAGCACCACATGTAAGTGGTGCAGCTGCATTATTGCTTGAAAAATATCCCAGCATGCATAGTCATGAAATCAAGTCATTGTTATTGACTACAGCTGAACCTGTTTCTGATGCCTATGGCCAAGAATTTTCATTGAGTGATTCAGGTTCTGGTAGGCTAAATATTGCAAAGGCGTTTCATGCAAAATTAATTATCACACCACCAAACTTTGTGATTAACTTATCTTCAGATAATCCTACTGCTCAAAAACAATTAGAATTAAAACTTCTAGAAGGAACACTGGAAAATTTAGAAGTAAAATTTGAGGGACCAGAATTCATACAATTCGCACATAGTTTAGAAGAAAATAATTTACTAATTACAATAAAAATTTTTGGACAAAATTATGGAGAACATGAAGGAAAAATAATCATAAATCATGATGGGACAAAATATGTAATTCCTTTTTTAATACATTATACTGAAGGTTCAATTTCTGTAAATCAAAAAGATGATAAACTTAACTTTACAATTTATCATCCAGAACAATGGAATTTTGCAAAAATTTCAGTAATAAACAGTAAAGATGGAAAAACAGAAACCATCACAGCGACTCCAGAAAGGGATGCATCGATAAGAGTCAATGAAAATGCAGAATATTGGATTGATGCAAAAATCAAAGTGGGTGAAAAAACTTTTAATGCATATAATACTATTGAAGTTAATTCAATAAATGAGGATCAGTATGGATTTGAATTATCAGACATTCCAGAAAAACAAATAGCAATAGTTTCAGGAATTATCATAATTATTGGAATTGTTGGAGTTATAGCAATAAGAAAAACATCTACAGATTAAGATTTAGGACCTGCATTTAGTATTTCGTGGGAAACATTGTGAAATTTCTTAAAATTTTCAACAAACATCTGAGCTAGTTTTTTTGCAGAAAGTTTGTATGAGTCTTTATCTGACCAAGTATTTTTTGGATCAAGTATTTCAGATGGAACATTTGGAACTTCAACTGGAATATCTAGATTGAATAAATCATCATGGCGATACGTTATTGTGTCAAGAGCGCCAGTAAGAGCAGCAGTAACCATTGCTCGACTATACTTTATCTTGATTCTTGTACCGATGCCATATGGTCCACCAGACCATCCTGTATTAACAAGATAAACAATTGTATTGTGTTCAATGATTTTTTCTCCAAGTAGTTTTGCATACACAGATGCAGGTCTAGGCATAAATGGTGCTCCAAAACATTCAGAAAATACAGATTTTGGTTCTTTGATTCCTCGTTCAGTTCCAGCTAGTTTACTAGTGTAACCAGACATAAAATGATACATTGCACCTTCTTTTGTTAGTCTAGAGATAGGTGGTAAAACGCCCAAAGCATCTGCAGTTAGAAATACAATTATTTTTGGATGTCCGCCTACACTTGGAATTACTGCACCTGGAATGTAATCCAGTGGATATGCGACACGGGTATTTTCAGTTAATCTGTTATCGTCATAATCAGGAACATTGTCATTGAGTACAACATTTTCTAGCACAGCCCCAGGTTTTATTGCGTTCCAGATTTCAGGCTCTGCATCTTGGCTAAGATTGATACATTTTGCATAACATCCTCCTTCAAAGTTGAATGTTCCATTATCAGACCAACCATGTTCATCGTCTCCAATTAATCTTCTATTAGGATCAGCTGAAAGAGTAGTTTTTCCAGTACCAGATAACCCAAAAAACAAAGTAGTATCACCATTTTTTCCAATATTTGCAGAACAGTGCATTGGAAATATACCACGGTCAGGTAAGAGAAAATTCATTACGCTAAACATGGATTTTTTCATCTCACCTGCATATTGAGTTCCACCAATCAAAACAATTTTTCTAGTCAAATCAATCAATATGAAAACATTTGATGCAGTACCATCAACTTTAGGGATTGCTTCAAAATCATTAATACACATTACAGTAAATTCGGGTTCATGATTCTCTAATTCTTCTTTTGATGGCCTTATGAATAATTGCCTTGAAAAGAGACTTTGCCAAACATGATCATTGATTACTCTAATAGATAATCGATTTTCTTTGTCTGCACCTGTAAATCCATCAAACACAAAAAGATCTTTTCCATCTACAAAACGTTTCATTTTTTCAAGAATTTTTTCAAATTTGTCACTTGCAAATTGATGGTTAATTTTTCCCCAGTCAATTGTGTTACGGGTTTTATCATCATACACAATAAATCTGTCATCAGGAGATCTTCCAGTGTATTTTCCAGTATTTACAGAAAGAGAACCAGTTGAATTTATCACTCCTTCGTTTCGAGTGACAGCAGCTTTGACTAGATCATCTACGCTCAAATTACGACTTATTTTTGATGGATTTATTCCAAAGTCTTGTATCTGTGATAAAAATTTGTCAGTTTTAATAGGACCTACTATTTCGGTCAGAGGAAACAACCCCCATCAACAATTATCATAATAATCCCAGGCTTAATCATGAGATATTTCGATCCGCCTTAATTTTCCTTATTATCTCTTTCCTATCAGATGATTTTTTTTCATCTAGGAACGTATTTATTTAAAATTTCAAGAATCAAACTGATGCCGATCAATAAAGAGAAGCTAGCTAAAAGACAAGAAGTTAAAGAACACAATCCAGAATTTGTCAGACCAGAAAGCTGGCGTTATGTTAGACTACAAACAAATTGGAGAAAACCAAAAGGAATTGATCATCATCAAAGAAAACAAAAAAGTAGAGGTCGTCCAGGACTTGTCAAAGTAGGTTATGGAGGACCAAAAGAGGCAAAAGGATTACATCCTTCAGGATATACAGATAATCTAGTTCACACATTAAGTGACTTGGAAAAACTAAACCCAAAAACAGATGGAGTAAGATTTGGACATGGTGTTGGTACTAGAAAAAGAAAAGAAATCATTGCAAAAGCAATGGAAAGTAAATTCAAAGTTTTTAATGCGAGAGTGAGTGCAAGTGGTAGTAAATCTTAGAGCTAAAAAAAGACTGGTAGCACGGGTTACCGGCGTTGGAATTCACAGAGTAAAATTTGATTCAGATCACCTAGATGATGTAGCTGATGCAATTACAAGAGCAAATATTCGTAGTCTAATTACAGCAAAAAAAATCAAAATAAAATCAATTGTTGGAACTTCACGAGGAAGAGCACATACTAAAAAAGCTCAAAAAAATAAAAGAGGAACAACCCAAGGATCAAAACAAGGTACAAAAGGTGCAAGAGTGGGAAAGAAAAGTGTCTACGTTGCCAAAGTTCGCGCATTAAGAAGATTGCTAAAAATTGCCAAAGATAGAAAAGAACTAACAAATCCAGAATTTTGGATACTTTACAAAAAAGTAGGTGGAAACACTGTAAGAAACAAGGCCCACCTAAGATTACTAATGGAAGAAACTATTTCCAAGAGAAAAAGTTAGAATCGATAAATCTTATTTTCTAAATCCAAAATTTTGCCATTCTTTATTACAATTCCTTCTCTAGTCAACATATCAGATTTAATCTCTTCACCATATGCATATCCACCAACTTTACCATCTGATTTTACAACTCTGTGACATGGAATTATTACGGGGTAAGGATTCTTGTTCATAATTTTACCAACTGCTCTTTGTCCATTTTTCAAACCAACCGCTCTTGCCAATTCACCATATGTGGTTATTTTTCCTTTAGGTACTTCAAGTAATTTTTTGTAAATTTTTTTATCAAGATTCAAAGTTTGACGATCTCAAGATCAGTGTCATTGAGAAAATTAATTAACTTTTGTTTGTTTGATCCTAGCCCTCCCCAATCCAAAAGAACATTTTTTGCCATTTTATTTTGCTTTAAAATATGTAAAAACAAATCTTCATCAATGTTATCTAGTGCGTGTTTTGGTACAACAGTTCCAAGTGCAAATCTTTCTTCTAGTAATTCCTTGGTAAATTTATCAGGATAATGTGTGCCTCCAAAACAAATTGCCACAGGAGATGGCTTGATATTTTTAGTCATTACACTATGTACTAAAACAGCAACTGAATTACACAAAGAAACATCAGTCCATTGTTTTTCAGTTGTGCCAATTTCAATGAATATAGTAGGTTTAGTCAATGCAGTAGGTCCATGGTGTGTAGCTTCGATTGTAATTTGAAAATCTGAGAACTGGGATTTATTTTTCCAGAGTGTTTGAAGGTATTCTTTTTGAATATATGGATGAGGAATTGCTATTTGTCTGTCATTTCCTCCAAATTTGGCTTCTGAAAAATTACCAGTGCTATGACAAGTAAGAGCTAAAACACCAGACTCTGCAGCATGTTTTGAGAGAAAAATAAATCCATCATAATTATATTTTTCTTCTAGCCAATCAGCAGAAATTGCAGGAGTTGAAATTATCAACAAATCATAGTACTTGCCTCGATAAATCTCACCGTCTTGTGTCATTTCTTGAGAAAGAAATTTTGCCATGTTGTATCCCGCAGGGTCATCACGGTATGCGACTAGTAGTTCCATGAGATAAGAGATATAAGGACACCTTATTAATTTCCAGCAATGAACCCTAAGCAGACTTTGAAAAATATGGCAAATACTTTGAAAATGGCTAAAAAGCCAGATCGTGAAGAGTATCAACAGCATCTCAGATTAGTATTGATAGGAATTGCAGGAGTTGGTGCTATTGGCTTTACAATTCAGTTTGTCTTTTCTGTAATTACATTTGGTAGATAAAATTGTCCGAGGAAATTAAATCTCATCTTTTTGCAATAAGAACCACTGGAGGTCAAGAAAAAGTAGTCATGAGACTATTAGAAGCAAAAGCAAATGCCAACAAAATCAACATCCAGTCAGTATTACTAGTAGATAATCTAAAAGGATATGTTGTAATCGAGGCAATAAACCCCAGCGATGCATACATGGCAGTGGAAGGAGTTAGACATATTCGCGGTCAACTTAGAGGAGAATTAGAATTTAAAGACATTGAAGGATATTTGATAAAGAAATCCACAGTTTCACAATTAGCAGTAGATAACATAGTTGAGATCACAGGCGGTCCATTCAAAGGAATGAAAGCCACAATCACTAGAATAGATGTAGACAAAGAAGAAGCAACTGTTGTTCTATTAGATGCATCTTATCAATTACCAGTAACTGTAGACGCCAACTATCTAAAACTGTCAAGTGAGTCTTAGGAAGGATTAAATTTTTCGTATTAAGCTGATAAATATGGTAGAAGCACAAAAAGTATCATCACTTGTAACTGGCGGAGCTGCTTCAGCAGGTCCACCGTTAGGTCCAGCTTTAGGTCCATTAGGAGTCAACATTATGGAGATAATCAAGGCCATTAATGAAAAGACAAAAGACTTTGAAGGAATGAAAGTGCCAGTAACAGTTTCTGTTTATCCTGATACAAAAAAATGGGAGATAGAGATCGGAATTCCTTCTGCAGCTGCACTATTGCTAAAAGAGGCAGGAATTCAAAAAGGAACAGGAACTGCAGGATCAACATGGGTAGGTGATATAACCATAGATTCTGTCATCAAAGTTGCAAATACAAAATTAGAGAAATCATATGCATCTTCATTAAAAGCTGTTGCAAAAACAATAATTGGAACATGCTCATCACTTGGAATTAAGATTGAAGGAAAATCGCCAAAAGAGATCACTGCCGAAATTAATGAAGGCAAGTGGGATGCAAAACTAAAATAAATTACAAGATAGAATAAACTGGATCTTTATCGGTTTTTTGTAACTCTACAAAGGTTTCTGTGTTTATAATACCATCAATTTTTCCTATTTTCTCTATAACTATAGAATGTAGTGCCTCCAGATTTTTTGCATGGACATTGACAATAATATCAAACCTACCAGTTACTTCGGAAATAGATATAACTTCGGGGGTTTCCATCATCTTTTTATGAATATTATCTTTAAGTTTTGGATCCCTGTTAATTCCAACAGATGCTTTAACACCTATTCCTAAAAGAGAGTCATCTATTACTACAGTAAATTTTTTGATTAATTTTTTTTTCATTAATCGCTTTATTCTGCTATAAAGAACAGATGCATTGATTCCAAGTTTTTTTGATAGTGCAGGGACAGAAATAGAACCATCTTTGGTTAGCTCAAAAAGCAATTTCATATCAAGTTCATCAAATCGCTGCAATGTGCTCGAAAATTGGCTTGATGATTTAATAAATGTAAGTTCAGAGGGAATTTTACTTTGGAATTACAAATATAACCTTCAAAAAGTGTAAATTTTTAAAATAATACAAGAATCACAATTCATAGCCTCTAAACGATTTTAAGTAGGCTTTCTCGGAAATCTTCATAATGATTACAGAGGCTAAGCTGGAAGAAATGATTAACCAAGCCAAGACCAGCACTAAACAAAGGAAATTCAAACAATCAATAGAAATGATAATTGTCTTCAAAGATATTGATGTAAAAAAAGGCTTTGCACTTAATGAAGTGGTCCAACTTCCAAAAACCAATTCACCAGCTACAGTATGCATTATGGCTACTGGAGATATGGGTCAAAAAGCAAGGGAAGCAAAAGCAGATGCAGTTGTAGGATCAGAAGAATTAGATAGATTTGCAACAAACAAAAGAGCATCTAGAAAATTCATTAACAAATATGATTTCTTTTTAGCAGATACTCAAATCATGCCAGTAGTTGGTAAAGTACTAGGTCAACTTTTAGGTCCAAGAGGCAAAATGCCAACCCCAGTTCCATTTAATGCTTCAATTGAATCATTTTTACAAAGATTTAGAACATCAATCAAAGTTAGAGCAAGAGCATCGTTAGCCATGTCATGCAAAATAGGAGATGAGTCAATGGAAAATGCAGACTTGGCAATTAATGCACATGCAGTATTAAGTGCAGTAGAAAAGAAATTACCAAGCGGTGAAAAGAATCTCAAAAGAGTAATCATAAAAACTACAATGGGCAAACCAGTCAAACAAATAGAAGAGGTCAGAAAGAAGAATGCATGAAAATAGAACAGTATATCCTAAAAGAAAAGCTCAGATGTACCAGCAGTTACTTGAAATTCCAAAAAAATACAAAGTTATAGCTATCGTTAAAATAAACAAAGTTAGAGCATCACAAATTCTTCCACTAAGAAAAGCATTCAAAGGCCAAGTAGAGTTTGTATGTGTAAAAGACAAAGTTGCACAAAAAGCATTAGAAAAATTAAACATTGCGGGAATCAAAGGAATTTCAGAAGAACTCACAGGTCAGTGTCTTTTCCTGTTTACCAACATGTCACCATTTAAGCTAAATGTGTTATTGGCAAAAAATAAAATTATGATGGCAGCAAGAGGTGGAGATATTGCAAGTGTAGACATTGTAGTACCAGCAAAAAATACAGGAATTGCACCAGGACCAATGCTTACAGAATTCAAAGAAGCAGGAATTCCAACAAAGATTGATCAAGGTACAATTTGGATTCAAAAAGATACCACTCCAGTAAAGAAAGGAGAAGCAATCAATGAAAAATTAGCAGCACTTCTTGGTAAACTAGATATCAAACCAGTAGAGGCAGGAATTTCACTATATACTGCATTAGAAGAGGGCTTGAAATATTCAGCAGAAGAGATGATTGTAGATGTTGCAAAAATAAGAAATGCATTTACTCAATTTCATCAAGAAGCAATTTCACTATCTGTTGAAATAGCATACGTTACTGCAGAGAACATTAACCAAATTCTCAGTAAAGCAGCTCAATCTGCACGTTCTGTATCTATCGAATCAGGATTCATGACAGATGAAACCAAGGAACAGATATTACAAAAAGCCCATAGTCAAGCTAAATCTGTCTCAACTAAAGCAAAAGGCTACGCTGCATCTTAATCTAAACTTCCTTTAGCTCTGGGAAGATTCCAGTTGAATTTCATTGCAATTAATCTTAATGTTGTAGTTAGAGTTATTCCCAAAATTGTTGCAGAATATAATTCTCCTCCAAAATATAATGTAAAGTAAAACACAGTAATTCCAATAAAACTTGCAGAAACATAAAATTCCTTGACAAAAACTATTGGAATATGAGTAACAAAGACATCTCGTAGTATTCCACCACCTACTGCAGTAAGCATTCCTGCCAGCATTATTGCTAGAAAATTCAATCCGACTAAATTATAAGCAAATGTAGCCCCAATTATTGCAAAAACTCCCAATCCAATAGCATCAAATTTTAAAAACAGATTCCAATGTTTCTTGAGATGTGAATACAAGAAAAAAATCGATACTCCTGAAAGCACAGTAATTATCACGTATACAGGATCAGAAAGAGAGTTTGGGAATTGTCCCATGATAACATCCCTAATTGTACCACCAGCAACGCCAGTAATCGTTGCTAATAGTAAAATTCCAACAATATCGGATTTGTGTTCAATGGCCTTAAACGCACCAGTTACTGCAAAAGCCATTGTACCAAACAAATCCAGAATGTAAATGAAAACCTGCGCGGGAATTGAAAAATCAACCAATTAAAATGAAAAATGAATAATTGTTAATTAACATTGATGTAAATAAAAATCAAAATTAAATTGAAAAAAGAAAAGTTGTCTAGCCAAATAGAGAAGATAGACCTTCCATTGCGGCTTCTTCACTTTTACTTGTATCAACTGGTGCTTCTTTCTTTGCTTCACCTGCTGCTGCGGCTGCCGGAGCGGCTGCTGCTACTGCTACAGGTGCGGCTTTGATTGCTTCTTCGATGTTAACATCAGCCAAAGCTGCAACTAGTGCTTTTACTTGAGCATCATTAACTGGGGCGCCAGATGCTTTAACAACTGAGCTGATGTTGGCTTCATTAACGTCTTTTTGTAGCTTGTGAAGAAGTAAAGCAGCATAAACATATTCCATTGTATCGAGATTTTCTTAGGGCATAATATAAAACTATTGTGAAATTGGGTTCTGTTACGTCTTCGGTTTTTCAAAGAGATGTTACCTAACGGTTGCTAAATTCTTTGATAATGTTCTTCAAGATTTTATTTTATTTTTTCAATTTTTTGGATGGGAATTACATATGGGTTTTAGGTTATAGAATGGCATCACCCATGGACATTTTTAATTTAACAGAGTGGATTCAAATATTTTCCATAATGATTTTATTACTTTGGTTAGTTTTAGGTAAAATTATTTCGAATAAACTCTACGAAATTAGTTAAAAATTGATTTACATTTTGCACGTAAATACAGTAATCATCTCCCATTTTACGCCATTCTTCTGATGGGTTGTTTTTGTTATTGGCACATGATACAGCTAGAACACTTGTTACGATAAAAATGCCTAATGAGATTGATAACAATGCAACTGAAATTTGTGTTTTTTTACCCATTAAAACTAAGTTTCAAAAATTGATTATAAAACTGATCAAAATATCAGTTTCAATTATGAGAGTAATGATGTGCAATGTATTCTGAACGGGTAGTAAATTTTTGAGGAGGTCTACAATAACTACACACCCAAAATATTCTATCACTTGGAACAACCGATTCTAAATTGATGTCTTTTGAGATTTTTTCGTGGCTTAGATCTTCTTCAAGAAAGACTTTCTTCTCATCACACCCAACTGTGTTTATGTGAAAGGTTCTTTCTTCTCCTGCAAGGTCTATCAACATACCTAACTGTGAAACATATCCACAAACGTCACACACCACAATATATCGCCCAGAGCTAATATTCACACCATATTTTCTAAGCCAAGATTTTCTTAGAAATTTCACAGGAGTTGTTTTAACACATTCATGTTTTTCTAATTGAATATGTTCAAAACAATACGAATTATTACAAAACTTGCATTTTTTACCAGTGAAAAAATCGACCTCATTTTTGCAATCTGAAACGGTGCATTTTACCAACTGAAATCACAATTATGTATGAGGTATTGACTTAAGGATTTAGTCTAAACAGACCTACATTAGAATCCCAATGCCCCATGTATGATTTTATGAACTATGTATTCACTTGGATTTAGGAAAACAAAAAGAGTTTAGAATTTAGTTTTTGAGGATGTTCATCTAGACTTCTGTTTCATCTTTAGAAATCAAAACAATGATTTTTTAATTTTGGACTTTATTTTGCCTTTCAACTCGTCTGTGATGTCTTCTGGTTTCATATTGTGATCCTTTGTGGCGTGAACGGCACATTGACTGAGAATGTCTTCTTCAGTCTTACCTTTTGCTACAAAACCGCAATCAAATCCAACATCTTTACATTTGAATTTTAGCATATCATACCAATGTTACAATTGATAATTTGAAGTTTATCTTCTCTTGCTCTGTTTTTGGTTTAGATACCATTGTTTTATCCTTCAACAGTAATTCAACAAGCCTCAGATGGTGTCTTTCCATCCAAATTCATGTGTGGTCGAGATTATGTCAAAAACAGAAATTCTAGTTTAGTATTTTCAAACTTCTACAAACAGAATAGAGTGTTCTTTTTAGATGCTTATCTACAAGTGTATCCATTCTATGTCTTAAAACACGTTTTGCCTCATCTCTTTCAGAACCTGGTGGCAATGACAACACATTGTTAATTAATTCTGGAAGAGATTCACGAATCCAACCATCCAACATTGCATAAACTTTTGGCGGAATTAAATCACATTTGTCCTTATCCAAGTCTATGACTTCAGCATAATTTTCATGTTCAACTCTGTAAACTAGAGCTAATACAACATTATCAGGCGTAGGATGTTCAAGAATTTCAGTAGACCTGACACCTGTTTTACCTTGAGAAATTTTGTTTTTGAGACCAACAGGAGTTACAATTATACCGTTAATGCCAACTTTTCTTCCATCAACTCCAGTTACTACACCAAAAATGAAATCATAAAATTCTCCATTTTTTTTAGTAGAGAAAACATGAACCCCTTCTCTTAATACAGGTTTTTTTCCAAACATGATTAGAATGCGTTATGTAGTGTATTTATTGGTATCAAACCAGATGTAATTATCTCCAGCAGCCATTACAAAATTAAAACAAGATTAGCAAAATGTTTTTGAAATCAGAATTAATTGCCAGTGTTTTATTTTGAAAGCATTGGATTGTGTCTATTTGTAGGCTGCGATATGTAAGAACATTTAGTGTTTTAGCTTGCCAGTAATTTTTTTTGACTTGTAGTCTAAAACATATTTTTTAGATAAATAACACATGCTCATAAAAATAATTGTAATAGCCTCTATTTTGACTCTAGGAGTGTTTATGTTCTCATCAGAAATTAATGGTCTATTTCCCAATATCTCTAGTAATGTAATTGAGCCTATGAAAGAAAATGCAAATAGCTTGGGAATTAAAACAACAAAAACAGTTGAAACCAGTCTTGACTCCTCAGTCAAAGTAATGGATGAAACCAGTGATAAAATCAGCAGCCAAATAAACAGTGCAAAAGAGTCTTCAAAGGATCTATTATCTGAAAAAATATCTCAAATAAATCCCGTGAAGAGTATCGACGATATATTCAAAAAACCTGCTGATGAATTTGCAACTCAATCAATCACGCCTACAACTCAACCAACAAACCCCCCAAATACTGATTCAAGTATTGAATCCAACTATCCACATGTTGTTTATGAAAAACTTGATTTGTCAATGATTCAACAATCTAATGGAGATGTCTTGCTTCAGTATTCAGACGCTACTGGGAATACAAAAAGCACTAACGTAGTAATTAGAACTAATGAAAAAGAAATATTTTCTGGAACTTTTTTTACTTCAAATTTTAAAACTGTGATAAATGATGTTTCTAGAACATCATATTATGTGGACATCACTGTTGAGCATAAAGATTATGGTACTGTGACATCTTCCATATTCAATTCTGTAGATAATATTGATTCTGAAATTACTGGCGAGTTTTATCAGCCATAATTTGGATTAATGTTATGAATTTCAGAAATCATACGTGCGTATAATTTCTCAGCACATCTTAAATAATGATGACAGATCAATTTTTTGTGAATAGCATAATCTATGCATGTCTTTTTGGATTAATGATGATTTCAGTAAATTATTCCTTTGCAGATGATTCTGAGCAGGTTACTCTGTCAGGGGATCTTGCAAACAATCCTGTTGCACAAGACATCTTAAAAAAAATAGAGCAGACAAAAAAGTGGATTAAAGAACTAGAAGAGAAAAACTATGAAGCACTAGAAGCTAAAAAAGAACTAGAGGCAAAAAGAGCACAGGCACTTGAAAAGCTAAATCAGGATCTCAATGAATGGGAAGCACTATGGGAATATTACTCACCAAAAAACTCTTTTTCACGATTTGTAGATAAAGTCCAAGAATCACAAGTAAAAGAAGTTTTTTGGGATCAGTTTGAATTTCACCAAATTAAAGTTGATGCGGGACGGGATGCGCTCAAAAAAGTTTTAGCAAATGGCGGTTCACTAAAAGAAGCACGTCAAGCATATCTTAAAGCAGCAGAAACAAAACGAATAGAGCTAATTGAGGCAAACAGTATCTTTAATGTAAATCACAACTTGGCATATTACAATCAGCAAATTATGTTTAACAAAGAAGGACAGTTTATTGAAACTACAATAACTGGAGAACAACTACGAAAATACTATGAAGACTATAGAACAAATCCTGCATATCTACAAGCAAATCCTGATGATACAATATCATGGGATGATTTAGGAAAAACAACTCCGGATACAGAGTGTAGAAAAGGATCTGTTGTAGTGTATCGTTTTCATGCAAATGACTATGTCTGTGTTTCAATGTCAACTGCAGAAATGTGGATACGACATGGAATGGGAGAAATCAATGGAAACTCTACAGCATCTAATGTTGATTCGGTAACTCCACTGACAAAATGTGATGAAGGATTAACAGTAGTCTATGCTTTAGAGTCTGGAAAATATTCATGTGTACTGCAAGAAACTGCAGATTTATGGATAGCACAAGGCATTGCAGAATCGCATGATCCTCAATCATACATTTTAGATAAAATTCAGGACAAGGAGGTATCAGTAATAATTCAAGAAATAAACCAAAAATTAGAAGAATTTGATGATGACCTTGCATTAAAACAGGCAGAGCTAAAAGATGCATATGACAAAAAATATTCTGAGGCATTAAAACAATCAAAAAATGATGAAAAAAGTGCAATAAAAGATCAGAGTGAGCGTACTGGCATGACAATAGAGGAGCTTAGCACTAAAATCATGCAAATAAGAAAAAAATATGATTCAACACAAGAGAATATCCTGCAAGAAAAGATAGTAGCCCTAAAAATACTAGATGATGTTCACAAAGAAAATGTAAAGAAATTTGCAGACACATACGAGTTTGACCCATATGTCAAGATAGTATGGAACTCTGAATTATCAAAATATGATGCAGTAAAGAAAGACTAGTTTCTGATTAGGATTTTAGTGGGTATTATGTCCAAGTTAGATCGTATTTAATGAATTATTAATCGACAATTCTTAATATCAGACTAAGAGATGTTCATCGTTGGATAAAAAAGAAATTCTAAAGGAATTTTCATCTGACCCAAATAGATACTACAAGGTTAAATTATTTGAAGAGCAAGGATTTGTCAGAAAATCATGCTTAAAATGCAAAAGATTCTTCTGGACTTTAGATTCTGGAAGAGAATTATGCCCAGATGATGCAGATGATACATATTCGTTTATCGGAGATCCTCCAACTGCAAAGAGATTTGATTATACACAAGCTTGGAAAGAAGTAGAATCATTTTTTGTAAAAAATGGTCACACATCAGTTTCAAGATATCCAGTTGTTTGTAGATGGCGAGATGATCTTTACTTTACAATTGCATCTATTGTAGATTTTCAAAGAATAATGGGTTCAAAAGTTGTCTTTGAGTTTCCTGCAAACCCATTAGTTGTTCCACAAACTTGTTTAAGATTCAAGGACTTGGAAAATGTCGGAGTAACTGGAAGACATTTTTCTAGTTTTTGTATGATTGGACAACACAGTATTCCAAATTCTCAGGGATATTGGAAAGATGAATGTGTAGATTTAGACTTTAGGCTATTAACGAATCAGTTTGGAATAAAAAAAGAAGAAGTGGTGTTTGTTGAAGATGTTTGGGCAGGTGGAGGCTCTTTTGGTTCATCATTAGAGTATTTTGTCAGAGGATTAGAGATTGGCAATGCGGTATTTACTGAATTCCAAGGAGAGCTTGGAAAACATACTACACTTGATCAGAAAATTATCGATATGGGAGCAGGTCTAGAGAGATTTGCATGGATTACCATGGGAACACCTACTGCATATGACTGCTGTTTTGGTCCAATCACAAATAAATTATTTGAAAAAAGAGGAATTGATTCAGATTCTGAAATGTTTAGAAAGTATTTTACAGCAATTGCAAAAAATCTAGAGATTTATGAGGATTTAATTGATGTAAGAAGACATGCAGTAAAATCTGCAGGGCTAACACAAGATCAGATTAATCGAACAATCACACCACTTGAAGGAATGTATTTGATTGCAGATCATCTTCGTACATTGATCTTTGCAATTACAGATGGTGCATTACCAAGTAATGTTGGTGGAGGATACAATCTAAGAATGATGCTACGAAGAATCAATGGAACAATGGATAGAATGAATCTCAAGCTAGACATTGATGAGCTAGTGGATATGCATATTGATTATCTAAAAGATACCTATCCGGAGCTTGATGCCAAAAGACAAGACGTCAAAACTATTCTAAAATTAGAATCTGAAAGATATGTTGAATCAAAAACAAGAATGGGCAAAATGGCAGAACGTCTAAAAGAAAAAGGTAGAGCACCAACTGTTGATGAACTAATCACACTATACGAATCAGATGGAATTACGCCAGAGTATCTCAAAGAAATTGACGTAATATCTGAAATTCCCTCATCATTTTATACAAAATTATCAGATTTGCACCAATCAGACAAGAAAAAAGATGCGGAACAACTTCCACTTGAAAACATTCCAGAAACTGAAATGTTGTTTTACAAAGATGATCCTATGGAGTTTGATGCCAAAGTTCTCAAAGTTTTTGATAAATCAGTAGTGCTTGATAGAACTTCATTTTATGCAAGAGGTGGAGGACAAGAGCCTGATCATGGAACCATTGCAGGAGCCAAAGTAATTGATGTCAATAAACACGGGGGGGTAATTATTCATGAGATAGAAGGTCAGACTCCAAAAGAAGGAAGCATAGTACCATGCAAAGTTGATGTAACACGCAGAGCAAACATAACAAAAAATCACACAAGTACACACATTCTAAATTCATCAGCAAGAGGAGTATTAGGTTCATGGATATGGCAGCACTCTGCATTCAAAGAAGCAGATCATGCAAGATTAGACATCACACATCATTCATCATTAACAGATCAACAAGTGCAAGATATTGAAAATGCTGCAAACTATATTGTTGCAAAAAATATGTCAGTAACTATTGAAAACTATGACAGAGGAACTGCAGAGCAAAAATATGGATTTAAAATTTATCAGGGGGGTGTAGTTCCTGTCAAATCAGTTAGAATTGTATCAATTGAAGACTTTGATGTTGAAGCATGTGGTGGAACTCATGTCAAAAAAACCAAAGATGTAGAATTAATCAAAATTACCAAAACAAAGAGAATTCAAGATGGAGTAGTAAGACTAGAGTTTGTTTCAGGACCAACTGCACGAGAATATGTAAAACAACAAGAAATTGAACAATTAAAGAAAGCAGAAGAATCAGTACAGAAAGAACTCAAAGATAAACAAAGAGAAGAAGAAAGGCAAAAAGCAAAAGAAAAGATTCCAGCATTGTTAGAGCAAATTGCAACACTTTCCAGTACTGGAGTGATTGATGAGATTGAGATTAATGTGAATTCAATAAAATCATGTTTTACAAATTCAGAACAATATGATGAATTCTTTCACATGAATTTTGGCAAAAAACTAGTCAAAGAGAATCCAAATTTAGTTTATGTCGGGATTTTTAAGTCAGGCCCAACTATTCGAGTAATAGCATACTCTGGTGATGAGGCATCAAAGAGCAAAAATGCTGGAAATATTGCCAAATCTGTGGCTGAAATTCTAGGAGGAGCAGGCGGAGGAGATGCAAAATTTGCCCAAGGTGGAGGAAAAGACACATCTAAAAAAGATGAAGCAATTAACAAAGCAAAATCAATGATTTTAGGATGAGAATTACAATATGAAAATAAACTGGAAAGAGATTGAAGCAAAGTGGAGACAAAAGTGGAATGAAAATAAAGATTTTGAGACAAATCCAAATGATAAGCCAAAAAAATTCATCACAGTAGCATATCCATATCCAAATTCACCTCAGCACATAGGACACGGAAGAACATACACACTAGCTGATGTTCATGCAAGGTTTTACCGTATGCAAGGATTCAATGTCTTATTTCCAATGGGATTTCATTATACTGGAACTCCGATATTAGGAATGGCAAAAAGAGTAGAGGCAAATGACAAAGAGATAATTGAAAATTTAAAAAATCTTTATGGAGTTGCAGAGGAATCAATTAAAACATTTGTCGAACCAGTAAAGATTGCAGATTATTTTCATAAAGAAATCAAGACAGGAATGATTGAGATGGGTTATTCCATTGACTGGAGAAGAGAGTTTACAACAATTGATCCAGTTTATAGTAAATTTATCGAATGGCAAATCAACACATTAAGAGAAAAGAAGCTAATCATTCAAGGCTCACATCCAGTTGGTTGGTGTCCAAAGGATCAAAATCCAGTGTCACAACATGACACACTAGGTGATGTAGAGCCAGACTTTACTGAATACATTTTGATCAAATTCAAATATGAAGATTATATCATTCCAACTGCAACACTACGGCCTGAAACAATTTTTGGTGTTGTGAATCTTTGGGTCAATCCAGAAATCATTTACAAAAAAATTACAGTAGATGATGAAAAATGGATTGTGAGTGCAGAATGTGCATACAAACTAGAATTTTTGGATAAAAAAATAACATATGATGGCGAGATAAAGGGTTCAGAATTAATTGGAAAATCAGTAATGGTTCCACATAGAAATGAATCAATTGTGATGCTTCCTGCAAGTTTTGTTGAGAGTGGAACAGGAACTGGAATAGTCATGTCAGTTCCAGCACATGCACCATTTGATCATCAGGCATTAGAGGACCTCAAAAAAGCAAAAATCGAGCCTAAATTGGCCTCACTAGTAAACAAAATCATGCCCATATCCATTATTCAGACTGAGGGGTATGGTGATAATCCAGCAAAAGAGGCAGTTGAGAGATTCGGAGTAAAAGATCAAAATGATCCGAAATTAGAAGAGGCAACAAAGGAAGTATATGGAAAGGAATTCTATGGTGGAAAGCTAAAACAAAACACAGAGAGATTTGCTGGAATCAAAGTAGCATATGCAAAAGATACCATCAAAGAATGGTTAATTGAAAACAAACATGCAAATATCTTACTAGAACTAACAAACACTCCAGTAAGATGCAGATGTGGAGCAGAATGCGTTGTCAAAGTTCTCAATAATCAATGGTTCCTAAATTATGGAGATAAAGACTGGAAGGAGTTAGCTACCAAATGCTTTGATGAAATGAATATTTTACCGCAAGAGATTAGAACAGAATTTAACTATGTTATTGGATGGCTACGAGAAAGAGCATGTGCAAGACAACACGGATTAGGAACAAAACTACCATGGGATAAGGACTGGATTGTAGAGAGTCTTTCAGATTCTGTAATTTACATGGCATACTATACAATTTCAAAATTTGTAAACAATGGAACACTAAAGACAGAAAAATTATCCAAAGAATTCTTTGATTATATTTTCTTGGATATTGGTGATGTAAATAAGGTCTCTGCAATTACTGGAATGTCAGAGAATATAATCAATGAAATCAAAAAAGAGTTCCAGTATTTTTATCCAGTAGATTCAAGACACTCTGGACGGGATTTGGTTCCAAATCACTTGACATTTTTTGTACTAAACCATGTTGCAATATTTCCTAAAAGCAATTGGCCCAAAGAAATTGTAGTTAATGGTTCTGTTTTGATGAATGGCTCTAAAATGTCAAAGAGCATGGGAAATATCATACCATTGCGAAAAGCAATCCAAGATTATGGTGCAGATCCTATCAGACTGGCAATAATAATTTCTGCAGAATTACTACAAGATGCGGATTTTAACATGGAGTCAGTTTCAGGAATTCAAAATAAGCTAGAAGCATTATACAACGAGTGCTCTAGGCTTAAATCTGAAAAAAATGATATCCTAGAAGCAGAAGATCGATGGATTTTATCTAAAACTCAAAGTATGGTGTCGGAGGTTACATCATCTATTGAAAAAATGAGATTACGAGAAGCCCTACATGACATTTTGTTTTCATTTGAATCGAATTTGAGCTGGTATATGAAAAGAGCAAATGCAAAAAACAGAGAAAACATTTCAGGAATCTTACACCAGATAAACTCTACACGAGTGGCAATGCTATCACCATTTGCACCACATATTGCAGAAGAAATATGGGAAAAACTAGGACATTCTAAGCTAGTATCAACATCTCAATGGCCAGAATTCTCTGCAGAAAATGTCAATGCATCTGCCATTCAATCCGAAGAATTGTTAAAATTACTAATTGATGATATTTCAAATATTCTCAAAGTAACAAAAATTACTCCAAAAAAGATTACAATCTATACAGCTGATTCATTCAAGTCCAAAGTGTATCATTCCATTTTAGAAAAAGTAATGGCAGGACAAACAAACATGGGAATTGTAATGAAAGAACTAATTGCCAACCCAGACACATCTGATGTTAAAAAAATTCCAGACTTTGTACAAAAGACAATCAAGGATATTTTATCTGAACCAACTGAAATTAGACAGACAAAACTAGATTCTAAAGACTTTGACGAGAAGAGTTTTCTTACAAATGAATTGATTCAATTAGGAAAGAAAGAGTTTGGAGTAGAGATTGATGTTTTCGCAGAATCAGATGACAACATCTATGATCCTAAAGTAAAGGCAAGACACGCAAGGCCATTCAAGCCTGCTATTTTGATTGAATAGTTTCAATCCAAAATCTCTTGTTATATGCATTAAGATTCACTAATCTCTCAACTGTTTTGAATTTCCCTATCTGAGCAATGTAATGATGTAAAAGCCAAATTCAAAACAAATAATCATAAAACAATGCAATATTGTATTTATTAGGTCAAAAGGGACTAGATGTGAAATGAAAATTGCAGTTATGGGTATGGGAGTTGCAGGCAGTTACCTTATGGCAAGACTCAAAAATTCGGAACATGAAGTAATAGGATATGAGCGAAGCACACAAGAAAGACATGATTCTATTTGTGCATGGGGAACAATAAAATCAGAACTAGAAAAATTTTGCAAAAAGACTGGACGCAATTTCGATGACTTTTTGATTCATGATGGAAAGACAATGCATGTTAAAATGAATAACAGCGTGAAATTTGATATCGGCTTGCACGGATTATGCACATATGACAAATTAGCATTAATCAAAGATTTCATTAAAGATTCCAAAATAATCTACGGTGAAGCTCCAAAGCTAGAATACTTGGAAAAAGAATACGACATGATAGTTGACTGTACTGGATTTGCAAGAACCTATTTACCAAAATTAGAAGAAGATTTTTTCTTGCCAACATATGAATACAAAGTAGAATATGAAGACAAAGTACCATATGAGGACTTTTACATAGAACCATTTCCAGGAATGTCCGGATATTTCTGGTATTTCCCGTTAGGTGAGAAATGGGCACATATTGGTGCAGGAGATTATAGAAAAAATCACATCAAAGCAACTGATGATTTTCTAAAAAAACATGGGGGCAAGGTTCTAAAAACTAAAGGAAGACCAATTAGATTAGCAACTCCAGGAAAGTGCAAGCCGTTTTACAAAGGTAAGGTTGTAGGAGTTGGGGAATCAATTGGTACAGTCTATGCTCTTCTAGGGGAGGGAATAATTCCTAGTATGCAATGTGTTGATATCTTTTTAGAAAACATGCATGACTTTGCAGCATATGAAAAAGCAGTAGATAACCACTATAAAATTTACGACAAAGTATTCAAGTTTGTCAGAGCAAAGATTCACAAGAACTTTAATTTTTTCAAATCACTTCCAGACTTTATCTCTATTTTTAGATACATGAAAAAGAATGAAGTGCGATTTGGAATGGATATTAAAATATCAGATTTGATGAAAGTAGCTAAAGCTTAACCAAAACTTACAGAACCAAGATTTTCTCTCATTGTTCTACTTGATGACATGTTATAATCATAAATTATTTTAGAATAATCTTTTAGTTCTTGTTTCATTAATTGCAGATCATCAGATAGATAAAATCCAGGACAGTCACCTGTAAATTGATATGTTGCATGTACTCGTGGCATACCTTTTTCATTTTCAAGCCATGTAGAAAATGGATACAAATAACATACTCCAGGACGATCAGGATGCATGCTACATCCACCCTTTTCATCTAAGAATCTACATGAGATATGAGTTCCGTCTTCATGTTCAGTTTCATCTGTTTTTCTTTTAAGATTAATTGTAGTCATTGTAGTGACTTGACCAGATGGAGCAGTGTCTTGCCAAGTGGTTGTGATTGTTTCATTTTTTATAAAATCAGATGATCTTTGATACTTCAATCCTTTTCCAATAGTAATTAGATCATCTGAAGTTAGAGGCAATCTACCTTGTCTGTCACAACAATTATGACAATCGGGCCAAAAACATTTCCATAAAATATATTTTTTTTTTGATACAAGGTACGGAATATGAAAAATGACATCTTTAACTTTTAATGGATAATCAGAAACATCAGTTATTTTTCCTAACATAAATTCTCGTAAAATAGGATCAATATCCCAATCTTTTTGCAATAGATTCAGTGATTCTTCAATTTCGTTTTGAGACAACTATTAAGTTATAACATCTTTTGCAGATGTTATTAATGTTGAGTGAAAAAGGCAAGTACGCATCAGCTACAGAAAATCGAAGATTTGTTTGGGCTGAAATTGTATGGCCTTTGATTTTAGAAATTAATGATGTAGCATTTTCATTAAAACAATATCAAAAAAAACGTGATCAAGTATGTGAAAAAAATAACGTGAAGATAACAGTCACATCACGTGGATTAGTATCCTTAATGCAGAAAGGAATCTTGTTGAAAGAAGAGGATATTTACTCAATTCATTTTAGATTAATTCCATATATGAGATTAAAAGCGAATTGTGATTACGCTACAGCTATTCATGAAGTTAAGTTCAAGTAATTTCAGCAAATGATATATGCTAAAACATTAGAATTTGTTTCGGTAGCCCGATAGTCTAGCGGTCAAATAAAAAAATTTTAGATCAAGGATTCTGCCCTCTGGATCTCAAGAGTGGATAGGCGGAGACGGCAGTTCGAATCTGCCTCGGGCTACTGGTAAAATTACTATCTAGATGCTTGTGCTATTCTTTCTAATTCGTGTTTTTTCTTTACAGATGGGGCATTTGGATCATTAGAAGCTGCCAAAATAAGCTGTTCTGCCATATGCTCCTCAATTGGTTTGGGGTTAGAATATGTTGCATCTCGTATAGAATCTGCAATGAATTTTAGTGCCATGTCTACTCTTCGGATTGGAGCAACATCTACAGATACATGATAGACAGTGCCACCATATACAATTCTTGTTGTATCCTCATTTGGTGCAGAAAATTCAATTGCTCTAACTAGAACCTCAACTGGATTTTTACCAGTCTTTAATGCAATAATATCAAACGCTACTTTTACAGTATTGATTATTTTAGTTTTTTTACCAGTCATTCTTCCAGTATTTTTTGCATATTTTTTACCAAAATGCATAACTTTGTTGCATAATCTTTCAACTATGTTTACATCAGCTTTGTTGAATCGTTTTAGTGCTGAACGACCAAATGTGTATGGTAAAATTTGCTTTCTTAAGGAAATTGCGGTTTTTAATCCAGGATCTTTGACTTCGATATTAGACATATCCCACTTTCTAAATAGTAATAGATTCTTTGTTTCTGCCAATTTTATCTCCTTGGTTTTTCTTTCTTTCCAGTTACTAGCTCATTAAGTGATGTGCCATTTACTTTGAAAACTTTGAATCTAACTCCAGGGATATCTCCCATTGCACCGCCTTGTGTTGCACCCATTCCTTGAATATGTACTTCATCGTGTTCATCAATGAAATTCATTGCACCGTCTCGTGGCAAGAATGCTGTAACAGTTTTGCCATTTTTAATTAACTGAACTCGAACACATTTTCTAACAGCAGAGTTGGGTTGTTTTGCTGCAATACCTACTTTTTCTAAAACAATTCCTCTTCCTTGAGGTGCACCTCCAAGAGGATCAGCTTTTTTATCAATACCAAGTTTTCTTCTCTTGTAAGTAGAGATTGCCCATCGCTGTCTTTTTCTTTTTGCAACTAAAACTCTACCAGCAAACAAGCCAAGGGGTGATTTTGTCATATCTTACATCTCCAATGTTGCTTTTTCAGGACTGTTAATTAGAACGCTCGTAATATCAAAATATCGCTTTGCAAGCAATCTTGCTTTCTCGGCATTTCTTCCTTCTCTTCCTACAACAATGCCTTTCTTTCTTGGGTCTACCATAATTATTGCCTGTTTAGAACCATCTGCTCGTGTATTTATTTTTACTTCAGAAACCAATTTAGAGTTAAGTAGATTTGTTAAAAATTTAGCAGGATCCTCATCAAATTCAACTAGTTCAACACTTTTCTTTACAATGTTTTGTAATGATTTGATATGAATTCCACCTTTTCCAATAGCTAATCCCATTTTACCAGTATTTACTACAAAAATTACACGATCTTGTTTTTCATCTTCAACACAATCACGAGCAGTTGCACCTGTAACATTTTGAAAGAGAGACATCATACGCATTTGATCAGTTGTAAGTTTAATTGATTGTGTCATTAGAATTCCTTTTTATCTCCGAGCAAGATCTGTCTCATTTAAACTTTCATTTGATGTAATGCAATTATTCATTTTTTTCCTCAGTTTCTGTATCCTTAATAATTGATTTGATGTTTGCATCACTCAGAGATGTAAATGAAATTGTTGAAATTCTGAATTGTAAGCCGCATAGTCTTCCTAATGCAACAGATGTTCCTTGAAAGTTAACTAATGGTATCTTTTCTTTTTTTGCATCTGATTCAATTTTTGTAAACATTTCTTTTTGTACAGATTGAGACAATACAATTAGCTTGGAGTTTTTCATAGAGTTCAATACTTGTTTGGTGCCCATCATAATTTTATCTTCTTTAAGTGCATCCTTCAATATTTTTTCTAGTATCTTACTCATTTGTTATCCTTATTGTCGATCGTCTTTACAGGGCTTTATAGGTTTATTGAAATTGTACTCATAAAAAATGTCAAAAATACACTTAATTGTGAAATCCAAAGAAAGATCCTAACGATGAAAAAGCTAAAGATATTTCTTCAAAAAAATTAGAAGATTTTTTTATTTGATGTGTTGAATTATTTTCAAATACTGTTTCAGATGGAGTTTCTTCAGATGATGACTCGTGTTCTACAGAGGCTAGTTGGTTTTCTAGAGGTAATTCAGATAAAATAGATTTGAGGTTTTTTCTTGCGGTATTATAATCAGGATTTTTTTGAAGAGCGTCATTATAAAGTAAAATAGATTCGTCATATTTTCCCATATTTGCAAGTGCATTTGCTTTGTTATTGATTGCAGGAATAAAATTAGAGTCAATTTTAAGGGCTTGATCATAATAAAAAATAGATTCTGAAATATATCCAAGTTTGCCAAGAGCTGAACCTTTGTTAGTAATAATTTCAACATTATTTGGATCTTTAATTAATGAATCATCAAAAATAATTAAAGATTGATCAAATTTACAAAGTCTGTATAGTGCAGGACCCATACCATCATAGTAAGAAATAGTATCAACAAGGTTACTATGATCACATTCTAAATTGATCTGATTAAGTAGTTTACCTAGTTCTAAATCTTCAACAGAGAGATTATCATATTTTTTAATTTTAGTGTCTAATGATTTTTTATTTTGATCAGTTATAATTTCAGGTGATTTAATATCAAAATTATTTTTTTCTGCTGCAGTTTTTGATTCATTATTATTTTTGATTATGGATTTGTTTTCAAGCTTTGTTTTAGTATTAGACTCTTGAAAATTAAAAGTAGTTATTTTTTCAGTTTCCCCATAGTGTGCTTTTATGGAATAAGTTCCATAAGTTTTAAAATTAATACCAGACTTTACAAGAAAATTTGCAGAAAAATTCAAATCAGAATCAATTTGTCCGAAATAGAATCCTGTAGGAGTTCCAAATGGATCATAAACGCCGATTAACACATTTGGTGAATCAATAGTAGAAACAATACCAGTAATCATGACAAAATCATTGTCATAATATTGATTCTTGTCGGTGATTAATGAAATAATTTCAGGCTTTATTGATTCTGAGATAATTTCTGGCTCAGAATTATTTCCGGTTATGGTAAAAAATTCATTTTGAGTTATTTTACCATAATTTAGCTTTACGGTATATTCTCCAGATTTATCATAAAATGGAGAATCCAAGGAAATTATTTTTGAGAAAGTTCCATTGGAATCAATTATCACATTATTTGCAGATAAAATTTTTCCGTCAGGATCATAAAGACTCAATGCAATCATAGGTATCTTAAAATCCAAAAGATGCCCAGAGAGCACCATAGAATCGCCAGTTTGATATTCTGGTTTATCAAATTCTATCAAAATTGAATCTGCAAAGCTTTGGGATATAATAATTGGAAATAATACTATTACAGATAACAAGAGTCCAATTTTGTATTCAAACACACGGCTAAAATCGTAATTTTGTATTTATTGGTTATGTAGAAATTGTATTTTTACTCATTTAACAAAGATTGATGTAGATAGAGATGGAGATAAAGGAGCTGTGTTAAGTAATGAATTCCAAGTATAGGTTTCAATAGTATATATCCCAGTTTTCTTAGGAATCCAAGACTGTGAGACATTTAGATTTTGATTTCCAGATATTTCACCTTGGATCCAAGAAACAGATACAACATAATTGTTCTCATCTTTGACTTGGAATAGATAAACAAATTTTTGTTTAAAATTCTGTTCATTTGATATTGTTCCAACAATTTGTATTTGATCATTAATTGAAAATGATGTCAATGGATTACCAAAAGTATCAGAGAAAACAATTGGTAAACTTTGCAGTCTTTGCAATGTGGGAATTGAAGAATCAACATATGCAAATGTCGTGACTTCAAGATTATCAGAAGTACTATAGGGTTTTGGAAGTGTATAATCATCGTATTTTGCAAAAATTGTATCACCAGATGTGACAAATAGACGATTTCCACTTGAAGATAAATTTTGAGTAAAAGAAATTGTTGCAACAAATATACCAGAGCTTTCAGATGTTTCAATGGCATTAACTTCAATACCAGATATATCAGAAGTTGAAGAAATTTGAATTGGCATATGATCCAAAGATTCGGGATTAAGATTAAGATCCGAATCAATTACACGTATTAATGCAATGTTGTCAGAAAGGTAATTTTCTTCAGAGAATTGAATTTTTCCAATATTCCATTGTATTGGAGCAGATTCAGTCAATACAACTCCATCTGCAAATTCAAACGAGATTGTAATTGCAGAGTCTCTATCTACTTCTAAAAATCCACCTGTTGGTCCATTTCCAATAGTTCTAGGAGAAGTATCAATATCTCCATCACCATCAACATCATGAGAAAATCCTGTAAGGATTACTTCAGCAGTAAATATCCCAGAATTTACATCAGTTTCTGTAAATCTATATGGAGTAAGTGAATGTTCCCTTGTAGAAATTTCAATAGGATGATCTTCATCATCGCCTATTGAATCAATCAAATATCTATCAGTGTTCCAGCTAGGGGCAAGAATAGTCATTTTAACTTTCTCTGTCCACGAGTATACTGATTTGTCAGTAAAAATTGGAGAATATGGATTATCATAATCTGGAACTTGTTCAGCAAATACAGAAGGTAAAAACATTAAAAAAATTAAAGGAAGCACCAACATAATTACAAATTATCAGAGTTAGAATTTAATGTTTGAGAATAAATGGTATTTTGAGTTAGGATTCTTCATCAGGTAATGAAATTGCCAAAATATTATCACCGCGTAAAAGAATTGTTCCAAGTTTTGTAGTCTTGTTGTCTGAAATATCTTCAGCATCATTTAATGTCAGATTCATATGGATATCAAAATCTTGTAGATTTCCTCTGACAGTTTTGTTGTTTCTTAATCGTAACAAAAGAACTTTATTTTTATTATTGTTCATTAAAGTAGAAATTTCGTCGCCCATCAGTATCACATTATAATATTTTATTGGATCCTCATTTCTTTTTGGAGACTTGCATGTAAAGATCTACAGTTCCACTTCCGATTGGAATCATGCTTCCAACAATAACGTTTTCAGTAATACCTTTGAGTTGCTCAACTTCACCAGCCAATGCAGCATGTGCAATAGTTGGAACAGTAATTTCAAATGCAGCTCTTGCAAGAACACTGTCTTTGGTTCCAGCAATTCCATGTCTGCCAATTTGTTGCATGTAACCTCTAGAGCACATTAAATCAGATACTAACATGATATACCTATTATCAACTTCTAAACCTTGATCTTCTAGAGTACTGTTTAGCTCATTAATCAAGGCATTTCGTGATGCTTCAATTCCCAACGTACCTGCAATCTCAAATACATTGTTTGTTCGAACATTTTTCTTGTCAATTCCTGAAACTTCAAGTACTTTGGCTATGTTTGAACCAGTTGTTTGAATTACCCATTCATCATCTTTTTGAACTAAGGTTACTCGTTCAATATCTGGAACTCCCTTAACAGTAGTATTGAGTACTTTATTTCTAATTGCAATTACAGTTGGAGCATCTGATTCTTCAACTAATTTCAGAGTGATTAAATCGCCTGTTGTTTCAATTTTGAATTTTTTGTTTGATTGTAACGCTGCTTCTACTTCACTAACAGTGCATCCTCTTTCTTTGAGTCTATTTGCACTCAAAATTAATTTGATCTGAGAAGTATAATCAGTTTCACTGTCAGAAATTAATGCACTTACTTTGGTTTGCAAAACATTTCTTGCAACATCTATAGCTTTTTCTCTAGATTTTTTTGATTCGTTATCAAGATAAATATCCATAGTTGGAGTAACTGGTTTTTTTCTTGCATCAACAAGTTCTATCAATCTTGGAAGACCCAAGGTTACGTTTCTTTCTGCAATTCCTGCAAAGTGGAATGTTCTTAATGTCATCTGAGTACCAGGTTCACCAATTGATTGTGCGGTGATGATTCCTACTGCTTGACCAGGCTCAACTTTGGCTTTGTTGTATAAGGATAATCCTTTTTTACAAACAATTTCTGCACCTTCTTTACTTAATTTGGAATCTAACAATCCATCAGATACAAGTTGTTTTAATCTTGGATTGAATGTCTTTGTGTATTTCTTTGATAACTCTATAATCTCTTCCCTAGTTGCTTTCTTACCAGAATCAATAATTGTTTGGGATTCAATTAATCTATTAACATTAAATGCTTCACCATGATCACTTTTTGCTACATCTATTCCATCTTCACCATAAAGGAATTGAATAATATGACCGTGTGGGTCTCTAACTGTTCCATCATATTCTAATCTAATATGCTCTAATGCATTGATCAATCTACGCTGCATGTATCCACTTTGTTGTGTTCTAACTGCAGTGTCTACTAGTCCTTCTCTTCCTCCCATCGCATGGAAAAAGAATTCAAGTGCAGACAAACCTTCTCTATAATTTGATTTTACAAATCCATGTGCATCTGGATTATTGTCATGTTCTTGATAATGAGGTAATGCACGATTATTGTAACCATCATGTAATCTATTTCCACGTCTTGATTGTTGTCCTAATGCACCTGCCATCTGACCAATGTTAAGTGATGAACCTCTTGCACCAGTTGTAGCCATGATTCTTCCAGCATTACTTTGATCAAGGGATTGATCTGCAGTCATTCCAGCTTTATCTCTTGCTTTTCCCAATTCATTAACAATGTATGCTTCTAATGCTTCTTCAGGTCTCATTCCTCTGGTTAGTTTTAGGGTTCCTTTTTCATATTGAGAAGTAAGATCAGATATGATACCATATGTCTCTTGAATATCATCTAGAATCTGTTGTTTTTCTTTTTCTGGCACTTCAAGATCAGCGTAACCATAGCTAAAACCATAATGAGTGATGTATTGTTTTACTATAATTAGAATAGAGTTCAAGAAGTTCTTTGCTTTGGTGTTTCCGTAATCTTTTGCAATTCTATGCAATACACTTTCGGGTTCTTCTGCACCTATTGATGATTTATCAATTACACCGCTAATTAGTTCACCGTTTTTAATTACAACATCTTTTTGAGCACCTTTTGTTCCCTTTGACCACTTTGATGTAATTACATAGTTGAAGTCTTTTGGTAAGAATAATGAGAATAGTTGTTTACCGGTGTACATTAAACCATCTTTAGTTTTTGTTGCAGGTTTTGGAAGTTTATCAGTAAATCCACCAAGCATTGCATAATTGTAAAACTCTTGTGGGGTTAGAGTAGTACCATCTTTTGTTAAAAGATATGCGCCAGTAACAAAGTCTCTTAGTGCTCCAATTATTGGACCACCATATCTTGGAGAGATTAATTGATCTTGTACCCTCATCAATAGAATTGCTTCTGCTCTAGCTTCTTCACTTTGAGGGACGTGAAGATTCATCTCATCACCATCAAAGTCTGCGTTATATGGAGGACATACAGATGGATGTAATCTGAAAGTCTTTCCTGGAAGTACTCTTACATAATGGGCCATGATTGACATTTGGTGAAGAGATGGTTGTCTATTGAACATGACAATATCACCATTAGCAAGATGTCTCTCTACAAGATATCCAATCTCTAATGTTTCAGCTATTGTAGAACGATCTTCAACAAAATCAAGTCTGATTTTAACACCGTCAGGTCTAACGATATAATTTACACCAGGAAATTGGTTTGGACCATTAATTACAAGTTTTCTCATTCTTTCAATATTCCATTCAGTGACAATTTCAGGAATTGTTAGTTTCATTGCAACTTGTTCAGGAACTCCTACTTCGGACAAGTCCAAGTTAGGATCAGGTGAGATCACAGTTCTACTTGAAAAATCAACTCTTTTTCCAGATAATGATCCTCTGAATCTTCCTTCTTTTCCTTTGAGTCTTTGAGTTAATGTCTTTAGTGGACGTCCTGAACGATGATGAGCTTGTGGAATACCAGAGACTTCATTATCAAAATATGTAGTTGCATGATATTGTAACAAATCTACTAAATCTTGAACAATTAATGGAGGAGTTCCAGCTTCCTTACTTTCTTTTAGTCTTTGATTAACTCTGATAATATCTACCATTTTGTGTGTTAAATCATCTTCAGATCTAATTCCAGTTTCAAGAATAATAGATGGTCTTACAGTTACTGGTGGAACAGGCAAAACTTGTAGAATAAACCATTCAGGTCTTGCAGTAACAGGATCATATGCTAAAAGATTAAGATCATCATCAATAATTTGAGAGAATCTTTCTCGGATTGTAATTGGGAGTAATCTGTGTTCACCTATCTCTGTTTTTTCAACAAAAATAGTTGGTTTTGTAAAGATTAGTTCATACTGAGTTTTACCACAATGAGGACATTCTTTTGCTTTTTTTGCTTTTTCGATAATTTGTTCTGGAATACGTTTTTCTGAAATTACAGTGTATGCTGCATGTTTTTCTTTAATCTTTCTAAATTCATCTAGATCTTCTTGCGGAACTTTGAGTCTTGCACAAGAACGACAAGTAGATTGTAAAAGCTTGTAAATATTATCAATAAATGCAATATGTAAAACAGGTTCAGCAAGTTCAATATGACCAAAGTGCCCCGGACATCTAGCAGCAGTGTTTCCACATGTCAGACATTTTTGTCCTGGTTCAAGTGTACCAAGTCTACCATCCATGAGCCCTCCTTGAACAGGCATTCCATCCTCATCATATGTTTCAGGAGCAGTAATTTCTGCAACAGAGTATTTTCGGATTTCTGTTGGAGACCAAACTGAAAATCTTATTGCGTCAATTGATTTGATTGCTTGAATCGACATTATACTTTCTCCTTTATGAGCAATCTTGGAGCCACATTCAAACTTTGCATTTCTTGTAACAAAAGTTTGAAGGCATATGCAACAGATACGGATGAAACTTTAGCTTTATCACCGCAAACTCGGCATACATATTTTCTTTGTTTAACATCATGATATGCAACTAATCCACATCTCTCACAAACAAAAATATCGGCTTTATCAGATTCATCAAGTAATCTATCTTTAAGAATCATTGATGCACCATATGCTATCAAACAATCTCGCTCCATTTCACCAAATCTTAATCCACCACCTCTTGCCCTACCTTCAGTTGGCTGCTTAGTTAACATCTGGACTTGTCCACGAGCTCTTGCATGAATTTTGTCTGCAACCATATGGTGTAATTTTTGATAGTATACTACTCCAATGAAAACTTCTACTGGAAATGATTTACCAGTTCTTCCATCATACATTATTTCTTTACCAGAATATTTGAATCCAGCAACATCCATTACGGGTTTGACTTCTTCCATTTTTTCACCAACAAATGCAGAACCGTCAAATTGGCTTCCTCTTAATGCTGCAGCTTTACCACAAATTGATTCCATGAACATTCCAACAGTCATTCTAGAAGGAAATGCGTGTGGATTGATCAATACATCTGGTGAGATGCCATCTGCAGTATATGGTAAATCTTCGGCCTTTGCTAAAATTCCGAGTACACCCTTTTGTCCATGTCTAGATGCAAATTTATCACCGATTTCCGGAATTCTCATATCTCTAACTCTAATCTTGTACATTTTTCCACCTTCATTAGATTGTGTCATTACAACAGTATCAACAACACCAGTTTCAGATGGTCTTACTCCAATTGAAGTGTCTCTTCGGTAAGGACCTGTTGATTCAAATTCTCTATATTCTTCCATAAATCTTGGAGGACTAGTTTTTCCAATTAGTATATCTCCACCATGAACAGGAGATTCGGATGCAACAACTCCATCTTCTTCTAATAATCGATAAGCTTTTTCTCCTTTGTATCCTCTGATATTATCCTCAGCATTTGGAATTTCAAAAGTATCACGCATTCCACCGGGGTATTGTTTTGCTTCAGCATCATAAATTCTAAAGAAGAAAGTTCGACCTAAACCTCGGTCAACAGATGCTTTACTTAGTACAATAGCATCTTCAATATTATAACCATCAAATGGTAATACTGCTACAACACAATTTTGGCCAGCTGGTCTGTCTTCTAATCCCAATAATTTCATTGCTTTTGTATTAACAATAGGTGTTTGTGGATACAACATCAAATGTTGTCTTACATAAGTACTGGTATTCATCATAGGAGTGGAAAATCCTAAACTTTGTTTTGCCATTGCAGATTCGTATGTATTTCTTGGAGATTGATTATGTTCTGGATATGGAATAATAGATGCACCTGCACCTAAAATTGCTGGTGGAAATACTTCAAGATGAGTATGTTTCTTTGCATCTTTTTCATCTAATGTAATATAGCAATTTTCTTCTTCATTTGCATCGATCATTTCCAATACTCCCATACGTAACAAATCAGTCCATGAAAGTAGTTTCTTGGAAATTTTATCTAAAAGATCTTGTGTCAATAATGGTTTGTTATCTTTAATTATAATTAACGGACGTAAAACACGTCCTGCATTACAATTAACATAAAGTCTTTTTGTTGAGCCTTCAATTTCTGATTTATGAAATGAAATTCCAACATGAGGATGAATTTTGGAGTTTCTTCTTAGTTCTCTAAGAGATTCTGCTAGTTGAGAACCATCTTTGTAATACCCAATTAATCTACCATCAACAAATATTCTAGCTCCATCTTTTTTTACATCTTCTTTTGCATCAAAGAAATGAATTGTTCCAAGATCATAGAGTTTCTCAACAATTTCTTCTGATGGAACATTTACAGAGATAATTCCAGAAAGTGCTAAATTTTTTACAAGACCACAGTTAGAGCCCTCAGGGGTTTCACTTGGACAGATTCTTCCAAAATGTGTAGCGTGTAAATCTCTTGCCTCAAAGTTTGGCTGAGTTCTACTAAGAGGGGATTGGATTCTTCTAAGATGACTAATAGTAGAAAGATAATTTGTTCTATCAAGTAATTGAGTTACACCAACACGACCTCGACCCCAGTTTCCTGTTGCAATAGCGTTGTTTAATTTATCAGTGATAATTCCAGGACGAATTGCTGCAGCAACTGCGTTTATACCTCTTTTCTGACCAGATCTTTCTAATTGGTATTTCATATCTCGAACCAAATTTCTAAAAGCAGTTCTGAAAAGATCAGCTAACATTTGTCCTGCAAATTTAATTACTTTGTTTCCATAGTGATCTTTATCATCAGGAGAAATCCAACCTAGTTTAAGCTCTAATAATTTACATGCAGCTTCGCCGAGAAATTGAGCCTTTTCCTTTCTATTTTCAGGATGTTTGCCCAAGTGTGGCAATAATCCCCAATCCAAAAGTGTCTCTGCACGTTTAATTTGGAACTCCTCTAACATTCCAGGTGCAATTCTTTTACTGATGTAAACAATTGCATCTTTTGCTGTAGGTACATCACCTGCTTTTTCAAATGAACCTTCTAATTCATTTTGAATTTCATCTACAAGTGAAACCGCTGCTGCAATCTCCCTATCAGATTCTAATCCAAGTGCTCTTGTTAGAGTAACAACTGGAATATCAACAGGAGAACCAGGAATTCGTGCAACAATTAAACCATCATTTTTCATAACTAGTTCTAGTTTTGCACGATAACCAACAATAGAAGAATAAACTTTAGCTTTGAAAACAGTATTCCCACCAACACTCTCTCTATCAACAATTATTTTGTTGTATGAAAGATCTTCTAGCCCTACAATAACTCTCTCAGAACCATTTATGATAAAATAACCACCAGGATCGTTTGGATCTTCTCCATGCTCAACAAGTTTTTGAGTTGAAAAATTATGCAAAATGCAAGCATCTGATTTTGCCATTACTGGCACATCACCAATATGTACAAATCTAGATTCTAAGATTTTGCCATCTTCTACAACACTTGCCTCCATCATAACAGGTGCAGAGTAAGAAACGTTTCTGAGTCTAGCTTCAGCTGGAGTAATATGAGTAATAGAACCATCAAGTTCCATCATTCGGGGTTGTTGAAGCTTGACTTTACCTAATTGGATTTTGTAAGGATATTCTGCATTTTCAATTTCAATTTGTCCGACTTCATTGATAATACTTTGAAGGCCCCTTTCTAGAAATTCATCAAATGAGTTGAGGTGTTGACGTGCAATACCTTCACGTTTTAATATATCTTGAATTACTGGCCAACGTTTAACTGAAGGATCAGCCATCTAAACTTCCACCACATATCTATAGTAAAGACTCTCACCAGCAGTTGGACTTTTTCTTGTGATTTTTATCATATCACCTGGTTTAACACCTAGCCCCAATATTGCAGGATCATTTACAAAAATTAACGGTAATTCAGTAGGTTTGCAATTATATTTTTTTAAAACTTCTTCAGCTTCTTGTTTTGAAATGATTTCGTGTTTTGGTACATAGATATGATCAGGTACAAGAACTTGATTTTTCTTAGTTGCCATTTACAAAACCTCCATGACGAACATTAAATGTAACAGCAAATAATACACACAAACTGTCAAAAACTCACGCTCAGGTTAATATATATCTAATCTGAAATTCGGCAAAAACCAGTCTTTTTTCTTTTTAGTCAACAATATTTTTCACAACCTTAAATAGGATAAATTTGAGCGTAAAAATGATGAATACTCATCTATCGGTGTTTACCTTATCTGCAATTATTATTGCAAGTATTGGAATAGCACCAGCATTTGGACAAATAGCGGATTCAATCGTAGTTACTACAGACAAACCATCGTATGCAGATGGGGAAACAATCTTAGTAACTGGAGAAGTAAGAGAACTTCTTTCAGGATATCCTGTTAGTCTCAGAGTAATAGCACCTAATGGCAACCTAGTATCAGTTGCACAAATCGATGTTGGTTCAGACAAAAAATTCAATACTGAATTAACTGCCGGAGGAGCGCTTATGAAATCTGAAGGAACATACACGATTGCAGTACTCTATGGAACCGAATCTCGAACAGCTGAAACCACATTTACATTCGGCGGATCAACAGGAACGCCAAGTGAAGGAACCAAAATAAAAGTTGAAGGTACTGAATTTATGGTCAGCTACAAGATAACTGGCGGTAAGCTTGTTAGCATTACTCCTGATGTAGAAGCACACTCCCTGACAATAGCAATAACTGCAAGTCAGGACGGGTCACTTGTCATCACATTACCAAGAGCTTTGATTGATGCAAAGATGGGTGATCAAGATGATACATTCTTTGTCTTAGTAGACGGAGAAGAAGTCGACTTTGAGGAAACAACAACATCTACGGATAGAACACTAACAATACAATTCCCAGCAGGTGCTGAGGAAATCGAGATAATTGGTACTGTCGTAGTCCCAGAATTTGGTACAATCGCAGTTATGATTCTAGCAGTAGCAATTATATCAATAATTGCAGTATCTGCAAAATCAAGACTAAGCATTATGCCAAGATACTAAATTCATCTTTTTTTCTCTTTTTAAAAATATATATAAATACCAAGTAACCGTTTCCAAATTAGAATGAGTTTTAAACGTTCAACAACATCAGTGACATTAGCCCTAATAGCATTGTCAATAATTTCAATAACCTCAATTCAACAGAATGCTTTTGCTCAAGAGACAGGAATGTCAGTTTCAGCTATAGCCTCAGAAGGTTCAGACACCATATCAGTAAGTGGACATACAATGTCACAAATTACAGATATGACATTTACAGTAATTTCTCCTAGTCTAAATGTAATTAGTGTAGGTCAAGTAACACCTGATGCAAATGGGGACTTTGCCATAGAATTCAAAGTAAATCCAATGTGGAAAGAGAGTGGATTTTATACAATTAAAGTTGAACAAAGCCCACATGGAAGTTCATTGTATAAAGCATCACTTCGTGTTGAAATAATCAATGGTATGACTTCAGAAACAGATGTAACTGAATCCAATTTAGAAACAGGATTTTTTGAACCAAAACCTACAGAAAGAAAAGGCTTGGTAATTAAAGAATCAAATGCAATGGCAGGATCTAACATAATTACAATAATGGGAACTACAGACAGTGCAAATAGTATTACAATTAAAGTAATAGCACCTAATGGAAACGTAGTTGTTGTTGATCAATTTGCACCAATTCTAGATACAAATAGTCATTTTCTTAAAGATATTACAACTGGAGGTCCATTATGGAATCAAGACGGTCAGTACACAATTGTAGCTCAACAAGGCGACGATCCTAAATACAAGTATTCTATTGAAGTCGGAATAAAAGACGGTGTTGTAATTCCAGAATTTGGTACAATCGCAGTTATGATTCTAGCAGTAGCAATTATATCAATAATTGCAGTATCTGCAAAATCAAGACTAAGCATTATGCCAAGATACTAAATTCACAACTTTTTCCATTTTTTAAATATACATAAATAGAGATGGGTTCAATTCGCAAATAAGATGAACAACCGTACGTCGTTCGTGCTATTAGCCGTTTTGACTGCAGTCGGTACTTTAACCATGTCATCAGCATATGCTCAAGCATGTGTAGGTTGTGAAGAAGCAGATAATGGAAGAAAGGCAGCAAATCAAATGTTGCTTATGGATATGCCAATATCTGTTTGGACAGATAGAACAACCTATGATCATAATGACAAAATTACAGTACAAGGTAAAGTAGCAAATGTTTCTGGATTTCCAGTAACACTTACTGTTGTGAGTCCATTAAATTCTGTCGTTACAATTGCTCAGATAGATGTTGGCAGTGACGGTAGTTTTGAAACGATTCTCAACACAGAAGGTGGATTGTGGAAACATGATGGTACATACACCATTAAAGTCAACTATGGAACTTCTCAAAAAAATAACAAAGTACTTGTTGAATTAACGGGTGAAGCTTCAGCTAGCTCAGACAATTGTAGTTCTTCAGAGATATATCTAAAGGGCGATTATTGTGTACCATACAGTATTTCAGGTGGGATGGTAACTGGTGCAAGCATCAACAATAATGATAACTCAATTATCATTAGAATTAGCGCAGATGAAGATGGAACACTCACATTAACTCCAGACGAATCAATTCTTAGCGGTATCTTTATGGTACTTGTAGATGGACAAGAATGGAACGATGTGGAAATTAGTGGCAATGAAGTCACAATAATGTTCCCAGCAGGCGCTGAAAAAATTGAAGTGGTAGGTACTTTCGTAGTCCCAGAATTTGGTACAATCGCAGTTATGATTCTAGCAGTAGCAATTATATCAATAATTGCAGTATCTGCAAAATCAAGACTAAGCATTATGCCAAGATACTAAATTCACAACTTTTTCCATTTTTTCATTTTAGATAGTAAAGGAAATATAGAATCATGCAGTCATAAATTTGTGAAGATTAGAATTATTTTGGGATTTTTAATTTTATTAATTGTTTTTACTTTGCCAGCTTTTGCAGAATCATTAATTTCTGTAGAAACAGATGCTAATTCCTATAAAGAAGGAGAAACCATAGTAATTTCCGGCAAAGTAAGTACCATCATAACAGGTACTCCGGTAACAATGCAAATTTTCGGCCAAGATAATTTAGTAGATATTGCACAGATTACAGTAGCAGAAGATGGTAATTACTCACATACAGTGAGAGCTGAGGGTCCTCTATGGTCTAAAGCAGGTGAATACACAATAAGAGTATCATTTGGGGAAGGAAATATTGCAGAAACTCAATTTACTTTTTCACCAAAAACAGAGACATCTGAGACAAAAACATTTGAAGTAGATGCAGGCAATCATGGCACATTTGATGTAGAATATTCCATAGAAGGTGGAACTGTAAAAAATATGTTGGTAGATGAAGACATTTTTGCATTAATAGTAATGATTGAATCGACCGATGATGGATCTATTTCATTAGAGATTCCAAGATATGCCCTAGATGCAAAAAAACAAGATGAAACAGATGATATATTCATAATAATAATAGATGGAATTGAAGCACCATATCAAGAAACCATAACAGATTCAAACTCGAGAGTAATTACGATCAATTTTGAACAAGGTGATTCAGATATTGAAATAATAGGTACTACTATAATTCCAGAATTTGGCACAATTGCAATGATGATTTTGGCAATAGGAATTATAACAACAATATTTGTTACAAAAAATAAATTTCAGATGCACATTTAGAATTCAGTTAAAAGAGTATTTGTCTTTAAAGGGTGAGACTGAACGAAGTTCTGCTGTTACTTTTTTTAAGATGTTTACTGTCTCATCTATTTGTTGTTGATTGTTAAACAATCCAAGTGTCAATCTTAATGAACCAGTAATTTGTTCATGTGAGAATCCCATAGCCTGTAAAACATGAGATGCTTTTTGTGTATGCACTGAACATGCAGAACCAGTTGATGCAGCTATACCATATTCATCTAACTTTATAATCAAATCTTCACCAGCAACTCCAAAAAAAGTAAAATGAGCGTTATTTGGTAACCGATTTTCAGCATGGCCATTAAGAATAACACCTGAGATTTCTCTGAGAATTTTTGCAACGAGATAATCACGAAGTTTTTTCATGTGAGAGATATTATCAGATAAATTGAGTTTAGCAAGTTCACATGCTTTTCCAAATCCCACAATATTTGCTACATTTTCAGTGCCTGAACGTAAACCATGTTCTTGACCTCCTCCTAAAATAATTGGATTAATGTCAATTCCTTTTCTAATGTATAATGCTCCAATTCCTTTTGGTCCATTAATTTTATGAGAGGAGATTGAAAGCAAATCTATGCCTAATTTTTTGACATCAATTGGGATTTTTCCTACAGCCTGAACTGCATCTGTATGAAATGGAATATTTTGTTCATTACATAGTTGAGCAATTTGAGCAATAGGTTCTATTGTTCCCATTTCATTATTTCCAAACATAATTGAAACAAGACATGTATTATCAGAGAGAGAGTTTTTCAGAATAGATAGATTAACTACCCCATGAGTATCAACAGGTAAATAGATTACATCAAATCCATCTTTGGCTAATTTTTTACATGGTTCAAGTATAGCATCATGTTCAATAGATGAAGTAATTATTTGAGAATGAGGTTTTTTCTCTGCAATTCCATAAAGTGCAGTGTTATTGGATTCAGTTCCACCAGAAGTAAGTAAAATTTCAGAAGAATCTGCATTAATCAACATAGCAATTTGTTTTCTAGCTTTTTCTATAGCTTTATTGGCTAATCTACCGTAACGATGTATTGAGGAAGGATTGCCATATTGCTCTTTAAGATAGGGCAGCATTGCATCTAAGACATCTTCATGAATTTGTGTTGATGCTGCATTATCAAGATAGATCAATCTGTAATCACGTTAATTTTTCCTGGTCTATACCCATCGGGATCGATTTTAACTGATAAAAATCCAATTAATTCTAATTTACGGGTTATTTCATCTAAAATGTTATCCTCAAAAACAGAAATTTTATCTTTATCCACTTCAATTTTAGCAACTCCATTAAGATCTCTAACTCTAACTTGTTTTAAATTTGTAATTTGTTTAACAATTGTTTCTCCTAATTCTATTCGAGTTAATTTTTCGGCTGTGACTTTTTGTCCCCAAGGAATACGTGATGCTAGACAAGAATTAGATGGTTTATCATATACAGATAATCCTATCAGTTTTGCAGTTGTTCTAATTTCATTTTTTGTAAAATTGGTTTCTACCAATGGACTTCTAATACCATTTCTTTTTAATGCTTCAATTCCAGGTCTATAATCACCTAAATCATCCAAATTAGTCCCATCTACAATAAATTTAACATCATGTTCTTTTGCCAGAGTAATCAAATGATCACCTAATTCCATTCTGCAATGAAAACAACGATCAGATGCATTTTTAACAAATTCTTCATTTTGAAGCTCATCATAATCTAAAAGAATTTGTTTTATTCCTATCTCTAAACAAATTTGTTTGGCGGTTTCAAGTTCCTCTTTTGATAAAGTTTTGTAGTCGGCAGTAACTGCTATTGCAGAATGTCCTAATTTTTGAAATGCAGCATATGCTACAAGTGCACTATCTACTCCACCAGAAAGAGCAACTATCACCTTGGTTTTGTTTCCAAACCAATCGATGAGATTATCAAGTTTAGCCATAATCAATAACCTAATTGCATAATTTCTGTTCTAATCAATGATTCTGTTTCCTTTATTGACTTGTTTAATGTGTTTGCGATTAATTTTAAGTCATCAAATTCAATTTTAAAGTTATTTTTTCCTTTAAAGGATGAAACTTTGTATTTTACTACAAATTCTTTTCCATCAAGAATTAATTTAACGTCATGAGTTGTTCTTGGAACGATGAAACGATTTGAAGTAGTTACACGAATTCCCAAAGTTCCAGTTTCAATTACCAACATATCCATAATTTCATGCACAAAAGCATCATCACAAATTACAGAGATAAGATTTGTAGGTCTTCCTTTTTTTGTAATGCCATGATAAATAGAAACATCTTTGGCGCCTTTATTCATAATTTTTTCAATTAGATTGCCCATTATTTCTCCAGATACATCATCAACATTTGTTTCTAGAATTTTAACAGAGTCTAATTGAAAATTATTTTTTTGTATTCCTTTTACAATCTTTAACACATTTGAAAATTCATCAAAGTCTTTTTTTCCTGCACCATAACCAATAGATGTTATCTGCATTGATGGATAATAATCCATTGAGGTTTTTGAGAGGTGTACAAGAATACTAGCACCTGTAGGAGTAGTCAATTCATCTTTTACTTGACCACCATAAATCGATAATCCAGAATTTTTTAAGATTTCAAGAATGGCACTTGCTGGATTAGACATAGTACCATGGGAAAATGTCATGTTTCCTCCACCTACTGCAATAGGCATACAGATAATTTCTTCATCAAACATACCTAAATCATCTATTGCGATTGCAACTCCAACAATATCTATCAAAGTATCAATACTAGATGCCTCGTGAAAATGAACCGAATCTATAGGGATACCATGAATTTTTGATTCAGAAGAAATTAGTGTGTCAATACAAGATTCTGCAAAAACTTTTGCTCTATTAGAAAGATCAACCTCTTTTGTTAAATCCATAATTGCTTTTTTTATTTCAATGCCCTTTCGTTCATGAACATTTTCATCAATTTCTAAAAATAATGCAGTCGCTTCTATACCATGTTTCTCAATTTTTCTAAAGTCAATTTGTTTAATAATGGAATTTGGTAGAAATTTTTCAGATAGTTTAATACCGTTAAGAATTTTGACTTTATTTGCACCCAAATCCACTAAAGAGCAAAGAAGCATATCACCAGATATACCTGCAATTTGAGGATCTATAACAACAACCATAGATTGAAAATTACTAAAAATGCATATAAATTCTATCTAAATAGAGAAAAAACTTCATTAGATTTAATTATTGAAAATCAACAGCTCAATTTATGATTACAATAATAGGTTCAGGAAAAGTTGGCGGAGATGCAGCTTTATTCTCAGCATTAAAGCGATTAGATGATCAGATATTATTACTTGATGTTGCAGAAGGGTTACCACAAGGTGAAGCAATGGACATTAATCATATGTTATCAGAACAAGGAATTGATGTAGAAGTAAAGGGTTCAAATAATTTTGCAGATATGAAAGGTTCCAATATAGTAGTAGTAGTAGCAGGTTCTGGAAGAAAACCAGGAATGACAAGAATGGATCTTTTAAAAATTAATGCAACTGTTGTTAAGAGCGTTGTAGAAAATATCAAAAAATATGCCAATGATTCTATGATAATTCCTGTGACAAATCCGCTTGATCCAATGGCATATGTTACCTACAAGGTTTCAGGATTTGATAGAAGCAGAGTATTTGGAATGGGTGGAATGTTAGATTTATCCAGATTCAGGCAATTTATCCATGAAGCCACTGGGCATTCTCGTGATTCCATTAGAGCGCTTGTGATTGGAGAACATGGAGAAAACATGTTACCCCTACCAAGATTCTCCTCAGTTTCAGGAATTCCACTTTCTTCACTTCTTTCAAAACAAAAATTAGATGAACTTGTTCAAAACACAAGACAAGTTGCAGCCAAGGTTATCGAATTAAAAGGTGCAACAGTACATGCACCAGGAAATGCAATTTCTGCAATGATTGAATCAGTGGTAAGAAATAGAAAACAAGTGATACCTGTTGCAACATATCTTGATGGAGAATACGGTCATTCAGATGTAACAATAGGAGTTCCAGCAGTAATTGGAAAGAACGGCATTGAAAAAATAATCGAATTAGAACTAAATGCTGAAGAAAAACAAGTGTTTGATACTGGAGTACAAAGTGTAAAGAGTGCAATTTCAGGCATACAAATCTAAGCATTTTTTTATTCAAATAAATATGAAATAACATTGGAAATTCATGAAATTTTAGAGTCTCTGGAAAAAGGAAAAATTTCAGTAGATAATGCAAAAAAGCTATTATCACTATATTCAATTGAAAAAATAGAAGGCATTGCCAAAATCGACATAAATAGAAGGAAGAGAAAAGGCATACCAGAAGTAGTTTTTGCAGAAACTAAGAAATTAGATGAAATTAAAAAAATAATTAAAAAAACACTAGAGAAAACAAATTCAGTTGTAGTTTCAAGAATCAATAAGGATGATTATTCAAAAATTTTATCGTTTGCAAAAAAATTAAAAGTAAAAGTTAAAACTGGAAAAAATTCATCATCAATATTACTTTTTAAAAACCCAATAAAATTTGAGGGTGGAAAAATAGGCATACTTACAGCTGGAACATCAGACATAGGAGTTGCTGAAGAATCTAGGTTGATGTGCGAGGCAATGAATTGTAAATGTATTGCAAGCTACGATGTAGGAGTTGCAGGAATTCAGAGAATATTTCCAGTTTTAAAAGAAATGATAGAGAAGGAAGTGGATTGTATAATTGTGGCTGCTGGAATGGAAGGTGCACTAGCAACTTTAGTTTCATCAATGGTAGATATTCCAGTAATTGGAGTACCCATATCTGCAGGATATGGTTACGGTGGAAAAGGAATAGCAGCTCTTGCATCAATGCTACAAAGCTGCTCATTAGGATTATCAATAGTCAACATAGACAATGGAATTGCAGCTGGTGCGATAGCGGCAAATATTGCAAATAGAGCAGTACGAAAAAACAGAACAAAATAATAATAATTTAGAAATTTTAGGAAATTATGCGGTAGATTAACCTCGTAAATGATATATAGCATACAAGAACGAATCTTGTTAATATTGGCTGGGAAACGAATTGTACTAACTGCTGATCGTAGTTTAATGACAAATTATAGGGGAAATTTTCTGTATGGATTTATTGCGTGTGGACCATATGAAGTACTTCCAGAATGGGTTTTTGACAAAGTTTTCTGCCCACCTGTTGAAACAGATCCAATTACAGGTGAATCAAAAGTTGCTCAAGTAGGATTAAGAAGAGTGGAGAGTGCGTTACTACAAGGATACAAACGTGACGAAGTCTTTATTGCAAATCCGGAGATGCTTGAAAAATCAATTGGCCCAGATACTAAGGTAGTTGGCATTAATGTGATGGATCCTCTTGGAATGGCACCAGTTACAACAACTATGTCACCTGAAAAATTATCATATGTTGCAATGAAATTTAAAAAAATGTGTGCCAGTATTATTCAACTAAAAAAGAAATATGATTTTCATGTAGTAGTTGGAGGAAATGGTGCATGGGAACTAGCAAAATCAGATAGAATGCAAATTCATGGAATTGATACAGTTGTAGTTGGAGAAGCAGATGAATTAGCATTAGATTTATTTCATGATTTAGAAAAAGGAGATGCACCAGAATTAATGCATTGTTTTGTAAAGAACATACAAAATATTCCAGTTATCGAAGGACCTACAATAAATTCCCTCATTGAAGCAATGAGAGGATGTGGCAGAGGGTGTGATTTTTGTGATGTAAATAAGAGATCAAAGAAAGATCTGCCATTAGAAAGATTACAGCATGAAGCAAAGATTAACCTAGATTATGGATTTGACTCTATTTGGTTACATTCTGATGAAATGTTACTTTATGGATGTGACAATAGAGATTTCATTCCAAATAGAGATGCAATTACAGAACTTTGGAAAGGCCTTAAAGGGTTAGGAGCCAATTTTATTGGAACAACACACATGACTTTTTCAGCAGTTGCCGCAGATCCAGAATTAATGCGACAAATTTCGAGTATTAACAAACAAGATGAAACAGGTAGATGGCTTGCAACAAATTTGGGGATTGAAACAGTTGCACCAAATATGGTAAAGAAACATCTGGGTGTAAAAACAAGACCATTTGCATCTGAAGAGTGGGGTAGTGTAGTAATAGAAGGAGCAAAAATTTTAAATAAAAACCACTGGTTTCCAGCTGCAACAATTATCATAGGTTGGCCAGATGAGACTCCAGATGATGTTCAATATACAATTGATATGATGAGCGACTTTAGAGAAATGAACTTTAGAGGATTAGTTGCGCCATTACTTTACCAAGACTTTAGTGAAAAGAATTCTATGCATTTTGGAAACTTGAATGAGGCACAGTTTACATTATTTTGGAAATGTTGGGAAAATAATCTTCGGGTTATCAATGACATCATTCCAATTATTCTCAGAAATAAAACATATGGTCCGCCAATGAAAGTATTCATGTATGGAATCCTAAAAGCTGGCACATGGGCAATTATGAGATATTTGAGAGGGTTATGCAAAGATCTATTCAATGGACGAACCCCAGATGAAATAATCGACAAATATGCTAGAAGTAGATCAATTTCTGCCCCTAAAATTATAACAAAGAAATTATAGATTTTTAATAGCTTCGTCAGCTATAGTGTTTCTTTTTGGTGTTAAAGAAACAAAGTAATTTTTGTCTGCTCGTTCAATAGAATCAACTTTCTTGAAAGACGTTGAATTTACATCGAATTCATAAATTCCGGATTCAAGTGTACCTTTAGCATAAATCATAAGATATGTGTCTCCATTTGCGGGACTGAGTGGGATAAATGCCATAATGTAACCCTTATACGAATTAATGGGCATTGTGTTTTTCATGGGTGGGGCTGCAGATGCCATATACAAGAAAAGGTCTTCGATGGTGGCAAATTCTTCATATTCTATATGCATTAAGAATACGAGTTTGTTTCAATATAATAACTTAGAGCAATAATACTAGAAAATTAAAGAAAATATGTTTATTCATTTTTGAAAATTTATAATGAATTTTTATGGCTTTTCTATTTTTTATGATTTTAACTACAGACACAACAAACAAAGTAACAATAACAAAAGATATTTGACAAATTTCTATAATGGACAAAAACAAATGAGAAAGCACAAAAAACAAGACATCAAACGGATGTTCAAAATTCATTAAAATTCCAGAAAGAACCATCGTTGGATGATTCCTTCTGGATTGTTGGCGTGCAAACCAATTATTTTTATAAAAAGAATTTTTGGCATTAAATGTTTGGTTAAAGGATCAGGTCAAAAGGGGTCAAAGTAAAGAGAAGACAGAAAAATAAAAAAACTATTTAGAGAATTTATGAGGATTTTCTGAATTTTGCAGCCCCAAGAGCACCTGCAGCAGTAATAATTGCAGCAATAACAGCAGTCCATTGGAATAAGGAATTATCTTGTTCAGAGTCTGATTTTGGTGCAGACACATCTGCAGGAACTATATCTGGACAACCATCTGTGTCTTGATAATTGTTTATGGTTTCAGATTGGATCGGACATTTATCGTAATCATCTGAAATTCCATCCTTATCTGAATCTTGAAGAGTGACAACATCTGGACAACCATCTGAGTCATCAGAGCCATTTACTGTCTCAGCTTGTGTTGGACATTGATCAAGGGTATCGATTATTGAATCTCCATCAGTATCAGTTACAGGTGAATTATCAGGACAACCGTCCTCATCGTCATATCCATTAAATGTTTCAGG
>JAHFUX010000001.1:87124-99141 GCA_023264875.1 Nitrosarchaeum sp. | reverse complement strand
TTTTCAATGGCGCGGGGAGAGGGATTTGAACCCACGAGTCATTGCTGACATGGGATTAGCAATCCCACGCCCTACCAAGCTAGGCGATCCCCGCACAGATTGCCTTGAATTAATCTGTAAATAAATTCATTCGTCGCCAAACTGGTGATAATTAGTCACAATATCATCAAGGACCATTCTTTTTCCACCTACGATTTTTAGATCGACATTAACAGATTTGTTGGAAATTGTAATGATGTTGTATGTATTTTCAAACAATCCTCTAACTCTTTCCGATGTTGCAGTGCCTGCATTTACTACCATAAGTTTTCCAAAATTCCATTCCCATGGTCGATGTTTATGACCACATAAAACTAGATCAACACCGGTATCTAATATGGTTCTTAGAACATCTCCTGCATCAACGACAGTTAATTGATCAGAGCCAGTATCTGGAATTGCTATAAGGTGGTGATGCATTGCCAAGATCTTTACTTTGTCTTTGTATTTTTTCATAGTTCTCTCTAACCACAAGTTTTGACGATATCCTACCTCGCCTTCATTTCTATCAGGACGTGCAGTTCCAAGTGTCACTAAAACTATATCATCATTTAATTCATTTATTGCCTCAAATGGAAAAAATTTTTTGAATAACAAGTAACCAGTGTTTCGGTAGTCATGATTCCCACTGATGGCGATAATTTTTTTTGTATTAAATTTTTTCAATAATGTCGTACATTTTTCATATTCTTGCATTAACCCTTCATTTGTCAAGTCACCAGTGACAACTATCACATCAGGATGAAGTTGATTCACCTCATCTACAAGTTGATCAAATTTATCTTGAAGAAATTGAGAACCAACATGAAGATCAGAGATTTGTACGATTAACATTTTACTTATTGCAGTCAAATCATCTAATAAACTACTCCATAGAAGAGATATCAAATAAATTTTAAAGTCAAGGTAGAATTAAATAATAAGCACTTCAAAATCTCGCAGTTTTGAGCAAAAAAGCTGCAGTAATGAGAGGAGATGGAATAGGACCCGAAGTTGTAGATTCTATGCTCAGGGTTTTAAAAGAATGTAATTCTCAATTAGAAATAATTCTCTGTGATGCAGGCTCTGAGCAATGGGACAGGAATGGAAGAAAAGACAAATCATACATTCCTGATGCAACAATGAAGATTCTAGAGGAGTCTGATGCGTGTTTTAAAGGACCTACTACTACAATACCAGTACCAGATGCCCCAAGAAGTGTAGCTGTAACATTACGTCAAAAATTTGAATTATACTCTAACATCAGACCAACTAAAACATATGACAGATTAACTCCAAATAAAAAATTAGATTGTGTCTGTTTTAGAGAAGCTACTGAAGGTCTCTACACAGGGATAGAAGTAAAGATTACAGATGATTCAGCAATTGCAATTAGAAAGATTACCAGACAAGGATGCAGGAGATTTATGAATTCTGCAGTAGATTGGGCAAACAAATACCATATAAAAAAAATGGTTGCAATAACTAAAAGAAATATTCTAAAGCAAACAGATGGCATATTTTGGGAGGAAGTACAAAATGCGGTTAAAGGTACAGATATCATAGTATCAGAAATTTACATTGACAATATGGCTCAGCAAATGGTAGTTGCTCCAGAACAATTCAATGGTGCAGTTCTGGTAAGCACAAATTTGTTTATGGATATCATATCAGAATTAGCGTCTGGATTAGTAGGATCAATTGGATTAATTTATTCTGCAAACATGGGGGATGATTTTGCAATGTTTGAAGCAGCACATGGAAGTGCACCACAATTTGCAGGACAGAACAAAGTAAATCCAACTGCAACCGTTCTTTCAGGAGCTTGGATGGCAGAATATTTAGGAGAAACAGAGATTAGAAATGCAATTTTTGCTGCAACAGAGCAAGTAATCAATGAAGGAAAAGTAGTAACATGGGATATTGGAGGCAATGCAAGTACAACACAAATGACTGATGCCATCATCAAATATGCAAAAGAAAAATTACGAAAGTAAAATTAATTCTACTTGTATCTCATAGCCTCAACTAGAATTAATTCTTCAAAAAATAGTTTCTTTTTTGCAAGAATTCTAGGGCTAAGGCCTAATTTTTGTACGTAATTCATTAGTTTTTGATAGTCAGAAAGAGACGAAGTTACAAAGAGGAATTTGCCTCCTATTTTGATATTTTTATGAATTGAATCAAATATCTTTTTAGGAATTTCAAATCCATCTTTTCCCCCGTCAGTTGCAGCATCCAAAATTTCATCTGTTGCAAGATATGGAAGATTGCACACTATTAGATCAAATTCTAATTTTAGTGCATCAGAACCATTGCAGCAAACCAAATTTTTTGTGCTATATGTTTGATTTTTTAATACAACAAAATTAATGTCGGTTCCAACAACAAAGGTGAAATTTTCAGATAATAATTTTGTCAGATACCCAGAACCGCTTCCAACATCTAGCGCAGAAAGTCCTTTCTCTTTTTCAATATAATCAGCAACAAAGAAAGTATCTTCAGCTGGAGAATATTCTTCATCTCTTAAGAATTTCTTTTGCAAGATCAATTATTTCATCACCTGTAAGGTCATCTAGTCGTTTCTCTATTATGGTTTCTTTTCCAAACTGCTTAAAGATATTTTGGATTGTTTTTCGTCTATAGGAGAACATTTTGTTTATTACATGAATGAGATCTTTTTCAATTGATTTTTTTTTGATAATTTTAAGAACCACTGAATCAACATTTGGAGGCGGAGAAAAATTATTCTTTCCCACATCTAAAAATTTTTCAATCTCAAAAGCATAATTTGCAATAATGCTAACAGATCTTCTACTTTTTGCAGATTTTGTGAGTAGTTTTTCTGCAAATTCTTTTTGTACCATAATTACACCATGAGAAAAAGGAGTGGTAGCTAGCCATTCTATTGCATCTTTGCTTTTTGAGTAAGGAAGATTAGATACAAAAATGGAAAAAGTGTCTTGTTTTTTGAATCCATCTCCAAGCTCTATGGATAGATTATCAATATTAGAAAAATGAGATTTTGCTTTTTCATACAATTCCTTGTCTGTATCTATAGAAATCACTTTTTTTGCATTTTCACATAATAATGGAGTCAAAATGCCCAATCCAGTACCTATCTCAAACACTACATCATTTTTACCAATTTTAGCCTCAGAAACGATGGATTTTGCTATTGCATTTGAGGTTAGAAAGTGTTGACCTAGTCTTTTTCGTTTAATCATTTTTTGACAAAGAGATTCATCCTACTTTCACCAGTAATCTCATCCATTATTCTCTCTGAAATATGCTTGATTGGTTCTTTGAATCCTACTCTTTCCTGCAAATCCGCATAACTTTGAAATTTTTTCTTTTCTCTTTCTTCTAACATTGTTTTCATGTATGTTTTTCCAATTCCTGGAATCAATTCAAGTGCGTGAATTCTTGGGGTTAATGGTCTTGCATTGTTAAGATAATCTACAAATCTTGCCTCATTGTGAGTCACAATGTTATCAACAACTCCACGTAATTCGCTTTGAGCAGATGATGAGATGTGTTCATATTCCAGTTTTCCTAAAACAGAAAGAACTTTTGTTCTTCCTTCTTTTCCAATGTAGATTCTTTCTCCAACATCAAATGTTGAATTTGGAATTCCAAGAATTTCCAAGAGTGTAAGTCTATCTTCGCCAATTGCAGTAATAATAATTCCCTCACGTCCACGTACGGTAGAAGATTTTCCACGAGGATTAAAATCTAAAACATATGCATATTCCTCATACTTTCTAGGTGGGGATTGAGCCCTGTGCAAAATAAATTTCTCCTTGAAACTTAAGAATGCCCCTTGATGATTTTTAGCATTTTTTCTAAAGTTTCAGCAAGAATAAGTTTTTTCCAACCAAATGTAAATGAACGTAATTCAGCCAAGCTGGTAGGTCTGATATTTACAATTTCAACAGATTCTTCTTCTGTTAACTCACAATCTTTCATTAGTTGTTTTTTCATTTCTTTAGCATCTTTAGGATCAATTTTTGTGAATTTTGAAACATAATCATATGTCCAACGCTGAATTTGATCCATTTCTTCAACATCAACTTTACCTAAAATCTCTTTAACTTCTGAAAGAGAAATGCTTTGTTTCTTTTTTATCTCTTCCATGATTATACACCGAATGGTTTGATATGATCTAATCTAGTGATTAAGGTTTTTGTTTTATCTCCTAGTTTTACATCAAGTGTAATAGCACGTCTACCAACATTTGTTATTCTCCCTACTTTTCCATGATAACGTCTGTGCGGTAACCCTTTGTGCTGTCTAGGATCGATAATGACAAGGGCTTGCTCACCTTCATGATATTCTCGTAGTAGGAAAGATACACCTCTAGGAGCAGTTTTAGTCATTACAGCTCTTGCTTTGTGCTTAAATCCATGTGAACGACCATGTGATTTCTTAGTTGCCATATCTGAGTAGATTCCCTAAGGACCCTATTTTAACACTTTCTAGTCTTGATCAGATGATAATGTCTGTTCGAAGTTGTCCACATGCAGCAGAAATTTCAGAGCCTTTCTCAACTCTTACTGTACAGTTAATGCCAGATTTGAGCAGAATTTTTTCAAAATCAATGACGCTTTTTTTGGATGGTCGCTGAAAATTTCCTGCAGTTGGATTTATTGGAATTAGATTAACATGTGAGCCATTACCTTCTAAAAGCAAAGCAAGTTCTTTTGCAATTTCTGGAGAATCATTGACACCTTCAATTAGAGCATACTCAAATGTAACACGTCGTCCAGTTCTCTTAAAATATCGTTTACCTGCTGCAATTAATTCCTCTACAGAATGAGGTCCTGCAGTAGGTACCAATTTTTTGCGCAACATATCATTTGGTGCATGTAGTGATATTGCAAGTCCAATTTGAAGATCTTCTTCTGCAAGTCGGTCAATGCCAGATATTATTCCGATTGTAGAGATTGTGATGTTTCTCTGTCCAATTCCAAACCCTCTTGGATGAGTTAATAATCGAACTGCACGTATTGTCTCATCATAGTTTGCAAGTGGTTCACCCATTCCCATAAAGACCAAGTTTGTAATATGCTGGCCTCTTTGCGCAAGTAGATTAGCAAAGTGAATCACCTGGGCAACAATCTCTTCTGCCTTTAGGTTTCGCTCAAAACCCATCTGTCCAGTTGCACAAAAGACACATCCCATTGCACATCCAACTTGGGTTGAAACGCATATTGTAGATCTTGGATGACCACCAATCTTTGATGGTTCGTACTGTATTAGGACAGTTTCAACAGGTGTGCCATCTGTAAGATTGAGCAGTAACTTTGTAGTATCCCCATCATCACTTACAATTCGATGAACTTCAGTTGCAGAACCAATTGTGTATTCATCTACTATTAGTTTATCTCGTATTGCAGTTGGTAGCTGTTTTAGCTCAGAGATATTTTTTGGAAATTTGTAATATATAGGATATAGTATCTGATCTGCTCTATATCTTGGCTGACCCATGTCAATTACCATCTTTTCCATCTCTTCAGGTAACAAACGGTAAAGATCAGTCATCGTATTTTCACAATATCTCTCATATTCAATAATTATTGTACTGTTATAATATTATAATTTAACCAAGTATCAAATTGGAATAATTTTGAATCCAAAATAAAAGAATAAAATTAAGATTTAGATAATAAAAATAAAGAAGAAAGAAGAGTTACTCTTCTAGTGATTCTAAATCATCAGAATCAGCATCTTCGGTGGCTTGAACCGTCTCTAGTTCAGCAGATTCAATCGCAGTTTCTGGTTCAGATTCCTTTTCTTTTTTAGTTGCTTTTTTTGTTGTCTTTTTAGTGGTCTTTTTTTCTGCATCTTCTAGGTCCATCACTCCTGCTTCACCTAGAGCAAAGATTACCTCTTCTTCTGGATGATGAGGACTGTCTACCATTCGTGCGATTCGTTTCTTGCCTGATTTCTTAAAGTAGATTCTGTACGTAGAAGTATGTGCAACTACGTTTCCGCCTATTGGACGAGTTGGATCACCAAAGAAAACATCAGGAGATGCCATGACTTGATTTGTTGCAATTGCAGCACAGTTGTAAGTCTCTGCAATTCTAGATAACATGTGAACAAAGTGATTTAGTTTTTGTTGTCTGTTTGATAATGTTCCTCGACCTAGATACTCAGCACGGAATAGTCCAACTGCAGAATCTACAACAATTAACTTGATGTTATTTTCTTCAATCACAGGACCTGCTTCCTCAAGAATTAATGTTTGATGTGCACTGTTGTATGCACGTGCTACAATTATTCTATCAAGAACTTTTTCTGGATCCATCTCGTGTGCCTGTGCAATAGATACAATTCTTTCGGGTCTGAAAGTATTTTCTGTGTCAATATACAAAACACCCCCATCTAACCCACCTTCTGTTTTTGGTTTTTGAACCATTACAGATAGTGTATGTGCAAACTGAGTTTTACCTGAACCAAATTCACCATAAACTTCAGTGAGAGCTTGCGTTTCAATACCACCATCAAATAGCGTATCAAGGCAATTAGTACCAGTTGTAATTTTACCAATATCTTGTCTGCGCTTGTAGACTTCGGTTGCTTTAACAAAATCTCTGGAAAGTAATCCAGTTTCAACTAGATGTTGTCTTGCTTTATTGACAATTTTTTCTGCAGTGTCTTTTTCCATTCCAGTTATTTCTGCAATTTCCACAGGACCTCTTACGATAAGATCCATAACATTGTGTACTCCTGCATCGGATAATTTTCTAGTAGTTACAGGACCTACGCCCTCCAAACTATCTAATCTTAAATCTTCTACCATACTGTATGGTACGGTACTAGTACTTTATAATGTTATGGTTTTTCGGTTCTGTCAAGATATGGTTGATAAAATACCTGTAAAAAACTTGCACAATAGTTTTGAGCTAACGTCTCTTTCTTCGTTGTCCAGGTTTATTTTGTCCCGGAAATCTTCCCAAGGCAAATCGCTTTTTGAAGTTACTTTTATTTCTAAGACTAGAATTTGTACCAACTATTTTTCTTCCTTCAACTTTTGGAGTCTGTCCTCTTACTTTACCTGCTTTGGTAAGTGAACCGTGAGTTGCCATAATTTAGGAAGACAAAATAGTAAATTTATGTATTTGTATGATTACCAATATTTTATCTTTATAGTTTCAATAACTTTTTCGTGTTCTTTACTCTTATGACGTGCATATCGTTCCATTGCACCTAGAGGAATACCACCCAAAGATCTTGCAATTGCATTAAAGAAATATCTCTGTGGTCCTTTTGCACCTGTCTTGGTCATGAATTTTTGAATTCCATACTTGAAGTTATGCTGCCAAGTTTTATAGAGTACACCTAGTTGTGCAGGAGTCATTTCATTTCCAATGTTAAAGAAATCAGATTTTTCCAATAATCCAATTGGAACAAAGGTAAGTGCGGTAGCAGTAAACATTGAATCTGGTTGTTCATGTTCTAATTCAGTAATTAGACGAATTGTATCCCAAGAATCTTCTGGTTGCTCATCATTATCAAGGCCCATAATCAAAGTAAATGCAGGAATCCAATAATCCTCATTCAAAGTTTTGACACCTTCTTTTACTACCCAATGCCATTCACTTGGAGAGTATGGAGCAAGTTTTCTATCAGCATATTTCCCAATTAATCTCAAACTTCCGGTTTCAAAACCAGCTTGAATTCCAATCATATTATCAGGACTGGATCTTATAATTTTTGAAAGATTTGGAATAAGTTTCTCATCAGCTATTGCACCTGCCAGAGTACCATGTGTTGGATTTGTGTGTCCTACACCAGTAGACATGATAGCAGTAAAGAGCTCTTCAAGTGCTTCTCGGTTTGGCTCCATTCCTTTAGCAGTTCTAGGATCCATACCATAAACAAAAATATCATCACTATGTATCCAAGCAGATTTTGCACCTCCTTTTTTGATGTTAACTTCAATTTCACGTTTGACTTTTTCTGGTGAATAGTATCTTAGTGATCTTAATGTAACGTCACAGAATTTACAACCTCTTCCACAACCACGCATCACTTCAACCATTCCATGCATACTTGGTTCTACAATTTCTGGAATCTCATCTAGATCTGGTCTATCCCAGAAATTTACAAATCTTCCATGAATCTTTTTTCCGTTTCTTTCAAATTCTTTTATGTTTACTTTAAAGTCACTGCGTTTTCTGAACGGATCCATATTGTCAAAATCACCATTAATTAAATAATTAAAGAATCTACCAGCATGCCCATCAATTTCAGGGGCAATGCCTCCAAGCTCTCCTTCCAGTATAGCATAGATACCAAGTTCCTCAATTTTTTCTGGATCATAGTTGTACTGCCAAGTTCCAGAAGCACCAGAAATGACTTTGGCCTTACTACCTGTTTTTAGTTTTGCAGCCTTTATTCTGTAGTGCAGTTCTGTATTGTAGAATTCATCATATGAGGTTTGTTTTCTACCATATGTGAAAGTCATTGTAACAGGTCCCATTCCCAATGGGTCCATCTCATATGTGCCAACAACTAGAGTATCAGGACCAATAAATTGTTCAATATGATCTGGATGTGCAACAACTACATCTTCACGTCTAAAACCATCTCGGAGTAAACCTGCTTCTACTTTTCGCAATCCATATGGAGCATAGTTTGCTACACCATTAGTATGAGGAATGTAATTGCAAATAAAATCAAACAGAATCTTTGGAGTTACTTGGTTTCCTAGAATTTTATACAAAAAGCTATTTTTATCACGGTTAGGATCAACTGCAGGCGCACATCCAAAAAATGTAGCTAGTGACAAACCACGATACGGAGACATCAAAGTACGATCAGCAGTTAAAACAATTTTTGGATTACCCAATACTCTTCAACGCAATAATTTCATGATTTATTTTAAACCTTGCTGGTCAAACCTAATAATTTTCTAGAATTCCAGCCTTATTTCTATGAAAATGACCAAATTCTTTGTTTGATAGTAAATGATCACCGTCAAATACAGTACCATCTTTGCAAACCAAGTCTTCACCTACACAACAGCTTCCACATATTCCAACACCACATTTCATCATACGTTCAAGACTTGCTTGAACAAACAATCCTTTAGAATGTGCCAGTTGTACGGTTTTGTACATCATTATTTCAGGACCACATGTATACACTCCATCAAAGTGATTTTCATTAACTAGTTTTTCAACCATGTTTGTAACAAATCCCTTTTCACCATGAGTTCCATCGTCAGTGGTAACAATTACACGGTGGGGATTATTTTTTAGTAACGTGTTTGCTAAATCTTCAAAGAAAACTTCATTTTTTGATTTTGCACCGATTAGAATAGTAACATCGTCACTAGGTTTAACAAAAGTCAATAATCTCATCATCGGAACAAGACCAGTTCCACCGCCAACAAGCAAAAGTTTTCCTTGTTTTAAATTAAAAGAGTTTCCATATGGACCTCTTACACCAATTTGTTGACCTACTTGAACATTGAATAATCCAGTTGATGCAGAACCATGTCTTCTTACGGTAAAAGCAGCTTTACCAGATTCTTGAGAAATCATTACACTCATGGGTAATTCATTGATTCCAGGAATCCAAACCATTGCAAATTGACCTGGGAGAACAGCAGACATTACATCATCAGAGAAAATCAAAGTTCTAACAGTAGGAGTTTCATCAATTACTTTTTCAACTATACAAATTTTTGTATGATTATGATTTCTTTGCAAGACCTATCATCTCATCTATTTTTGAATAACCTTTTCTTTTCATGTATTGAAGTATTCCTTGATTAATATCATTAAAAACATGCATCCAGTTATCACCAATTGTACTTCCTAATTGAATTGCAGAAGATCCTGCCAAAATAAATTCTACCGCATCTTCCCATGTAGATATTCCACCACATCCAATTATAGGAATGTTGTATTTTGAAGAAATTTCATAAACACACCGTAATGCAATGGGTTTAATCGGAGTACCAGACAATCCACCGAATTTATTACTCAGAATAGGTCTTTGAGTTTCAACGTCAATTGCCATTGCTCTGATTGTATTGATTGCAGTAATTGCATCAATTCCAGAATCAATTGCAGCGTTTACAGTATTAAGATAGTGAGTTGTTCCCAATCCCACTTTAGCTATAACCGGTACATCAGTAGAATTTTTCATAGTACTGACAATTTTCTTGACTAGTTCAGGATCATCTCCTACTTCTAGTCCTACTTTAGCAACATGTGGACATGACAAATTCAATTCATACGCAGTAACTTTACAGTTTTTGAATTGCTTAACCATCATTTCAAAGTCTTCAGGAATAGAGCCTACCAAACTAACAATTATCGGAACATCTTTGTTAGATTCTATCATTTTTGCAAAGTTTGGAGCACCGGGATTTGATAATCCAACTGCATTAATCCATCCACCGCCATTTACACTAAAAATAGTAGGGTTTGGATACCCATCCCATGGTTCAGTGCTGAGAGATTTACTAACAACAGCGCCTGCACCTGAACGATAAAGTCGATTAAAGACATCTAATGAAATACCCAATATACCAGAAGCCAGCATGACAGGTCTTTCTAGTTGAATTTTTCCTATAGAAGTAACCAGGCTGGGTTCCACTTTGAATGATATACGTAGTTTCGAATATAATAGTTGACTCACAAGGCTTCTAGTACCTTTTTAAAAGGAGACCTAGAATTAGCTAGTCATGTATTCTGTAATCTTAACAGAATTGGGAATCATAGTTTTCAAAGACGAAAAGATAGAAAAAGCATTTCCTTTCAAAGACTCGGTTAGAGATTATCTTTCCGTGAAAAAAAAGGAATCAAGATTAAATGAACTTGTAGATTATTTGAGTCCACTTCAAAGAGGAGTCACAGTAAGTGATGAGTCATTGATGACATTATTGAAAAAAAGTTCCATAGATGCACAAATGATGGAAGAAGAGGGATTAGAAAAAATTCAAGCAACAAAGCCTCAGATAATTGTTGATGCAGGATTTGCAGAAAGTATACCTAGTGTATTATCTAAATTAAGAGAATTTGCAATGGGACTATCATCATCAAAAGTAACAGAAGTTTCAGAGAGTCCAGATCTTCATATTATTCAGGCAATAAACTCATTGGATGAGATTGACAAAATTGCCAATGGGCTTAGCTCAAGATTACGAGAGTGGTATGGATTACATTTCCCAGAATTAGACAACATAATAGATAGCATTAATGGTTATGCACAAATTGTTTTGGCTGGAAAAAGAGAATCATTAACAAAAAAAGTGTATGAAGAAGCAGGATTTCCGGATTCAAAAGCAGAAATGATTTCTTTGCTTGCATCAAAAAGTAGAGGAGGAGATATTTCAGATGTTAATTTATCAATTGTACAATCCATTGCAAAACAAATTCTAGATTTTCATGATTTACGAAAAAAATTAGAAGACCATGTTGAATTGGAAATGGAAACTGTTGCACCAAATCTTGCAGCTATACTTGGTGCTGCAGTAGGTGCAAGAATATTAGGAAGAGCTGGAAGTCTAAAAAAATTAGCATCAATGCCTGCAAGCACCATTCAGGTAATAGGTGCAGAAAAAGCACTCTTTAGATCATTGAAGACAGGAGCTCAACCACCAAAACACGGATTATTGTTCCAGCATGCAATGGTTCACGCCGCTCCTAGATGGCAAAGAGGAAAAATTGCAAGAGCAATTGCTGCAAAGGCAGTCATAGCTGCAAGAGTCGATGTGTATGGAGAAGGTATCAACAAAACTTTACTAGAAAAACTTAACGTTAGAGTAAACGAAATTAGTAAAAAATACGAAAATCCTACTGAAAGAGAAACTAGAAAGCCTGAATTATTCAAACGTGAGGGCGGAGAATCTAGAAGAAGAGAAGGTGGAGATTTCAGAAGAAGAGAAGGCAGTGATTCTAGAAGAGAAGGTGGAGATTTCAGAAGAAGAGAAGGCAGTGATTCTAGAAGAGAAGGTGGAGATTTCAGAAGAAGAG
>JAHFUX010000001.1:28637-87114 GCA_023264875.1 Nitrosarchaeum sp. | reverse complement strand
AGAAGAGAAGGTGGAGATTTCAGAAGAAGAGAAGGCAGTGATTCTAGAAGAGAAGGTGGAGATTTCAGAAGAAGAGAAGGCAGTGATTCTAGAAGAGAAGGTGGAGATTTCAGAAGAAGAGAAGGCAGTGATTCTAGAAGAGAAGGTGGAAAACCTAAAAGAGAGAACAAAAACTACAGAGAAAGAACAGATTCTAAAGTAAATAAAAACAAAAAGAGAACAAAGTTTGAAAGAAGATAGTCATGAATTTTTTTGGATAAATTCAGATGGTGAAAAAAAGCTAGCCACTGAAAATTTGGTTGTAGGAAATCAAGTATACAAAGAAAAACTAATTACAAAAAAAGGTGTAGAATACAGATTATGGGATCCATTTAGGAGTAAATTAGCTGCAGCAATAATGAACGGATTAGAAATATTTCCATTTAAAAATAAATCAACTGTATTGTATCTAGGCGTATCAACTGGCACAACTGTTAGTCATATTTCAGATATTGTTGGACCAACAGGAGTAATTTTTGGAGTGGAGCATGCAAGTAGAGTAGCCAGAGATTTTTTGGATAGAGTTGCATCACATAGATCAAACATAATGCCAATTTTACAAGATGCAAGAAAACCAAAAGAGTATTTTTCAGTATTTGGCAAAGTAGATGTAGTATATGTAGACATAGCACAACCTGATCAAACAAATATTGCAATAGAAAACTGTAAAATGTATCTCAAAAAAGATGGGTATTTCTTTTTAGTAATAAAAACAAGAAGTATTGATGTTACAAAATCACCAAAAAGAATCATAGAAGAGGAAATAGAAAAGATAAAAGTACATTTTGAAATTCTGCAAGTAATAGATCTTCATCCATATGATAAAGATCATGCAATGGTAATTGCAAAGTTTCTAAATTGATTTTTTGTTCAATATTTTTTGGGTCGGCTTCCAACTTTTACGCACAAAAACCGGTAGGATATGGTGGGCATCATAATAGGATTTAACAAAATTAATAGTTTTAGAGTCAGATGGATATCCACTTCCTAAATCGTGGTTTTTTCTGAGTTTGTCTATTGCTCTATCCCTAGTAACTTTGGCAATTATTGATGCAGCCGAAACTACAACAAATCTACTATCTGCGTGATGATATGATCGTATCTTTTTGTTATTTGACAATTTTGCAATTTCTTTTCCAAATCTTTGTGGGTTAACATCACATGAATCAACATACGATGTATCAGGATTTAATTTTACGATAACTTTGGCCATGTATTTAGCTTCGAGATGATTAAGACCGTGTTTTTTAACACTGGAATCAATGGATTTTGGAGAAATTTTCGCAACATAGTAATCATCTACTAACGCAATTATTTTTTTATAAAGTTCCTCTCGTGATTTTGGAGTTAATTGCTTTGAGTCTTTTACACCCAACAATGACAGTTTAGAAATATTAGTTTTGTTCAAAGATATTCCAGCAATTACAAGAGGCCCCAACATGGAACCACGTCCAGCATCATCCACTCCACAAATTTGCACGGATTCTATCTTAGAACACACGTATTAAACCATTATAGGTCAAGCAAATATAGAATAATAATTGCAAATTCCAGATGAAACATTTGAGGAAATTATAGAAGGGCAGACAAAAATATTGGTTCCAAAAAAATCAATCACAGATAAAGTTCCACCAAAAGAACCAGCATTTTTTAATCCAAAAGCGAGATTGAATAGAGATTACTCAATAATTGCGTATGGATCTTTTCTAAAAAATTTTGCAGGACCAAAAATATTTTTGGAAGGATTATCAGGTGTTGGTATACGAGGATTACGAGTTGCAAATGAATTGCAAATAGACAAGGTAGTAATTAATGATCTAAATCCAACGGCATTAAAATTAGCAGAATATTCAGCACATCTAAACAATTTAAAAAATATAGAATATTCTGAAATGGAAGTATGTAGATTTCTTAGTAAATATTCCACCAAAGGAGAAAGAGGCTCAATTGTAGATATAGATCCGTTTGGCTCATCATCGCAATTTTTTGATTGTGGGATAAGGGCTGTTATGCACGGTGGAATGCTCTCTACAACTGCCACTGATCTTCAAGTGCTAAATGGGCTTTATCAAAATGCATGCCAGAGAAAGTATGGCGGAGTTCCAATAAGGGTAGAATACGGTAATGAGATTGCAATTCGATTAATTTTAGGATGTCTCAGAATGGTTGCAGGAAGAATAGGTGTGGAGATTGTTCCACTATTTGCAGAAAGCAATATGCACTATTACAGAACATATGTGCGAGTTCTCATTAGACAGGATCAAAAAGAAAACATAGGATACATCTTACATTGTAAAAACTGTGGTCATAGAAAAATAGTACTTGAACAAAATAATGAATGTGAATTATGTAAATCAAAAATAAGTATTGGAGGACCATTATGGATTGGTAAAATTTTTGATAAAGAATTTGTAGAAAGTATGATTTTAAAAATACCAGAGTTATCAGTAGATAAAGTTTGTGAAAAAACATTACAAAAATGTCTTGCAGAGTCTGAAATGCCTGGAATTTACTTTACACTAGACGAAATTGCATCAAAAATGAAATCATCTCCACCAAAATTAGAAGATGCAATAAAAAATTTACAAAAAAACGGTTATTTGGCTAGCCCTACATCATTTTGTCCTACAGGTTTTAGAACAAATGCCAACATAAATGAAATAATCAGTGTATTCTCAGATCAGCCGATAAATCCCAAACAGACATAGTATAATTCACTGCTTTGTTTTCTACTTGCTTCAGGTTTTGTGAGATTTATTCTTGAGAATTTCTTTTTAATATAGTCCTTAAACTCCATAGAGTATTCTCCATCAAAAACTTTGAAAATTGCATTTCCTTTATGCATTAAAACTTTGTCCATTATTTTTGCACATTCATAATTCAATGAAACTTGTATTGCATGATCAACAGACCAGTTTCCAGTAACTTGCGGTGAAAGATCACATATTACAGCATTGACTTTTCTTTCAAAATAAGATAAAATTTCATCAACTACAAATTCGTTTTCAATATTTTCTCTAATGATATGAGCGCCAGGAATTTCCTCCACATATGATGTATCAATACCCATGACCTTACCTTTGTTACCAACCAATTTGACTGCCATTTGAGTCCAACCTCCAGGTGCACATCCTAAATCAAGAACATAAAATCCAGGGCCAATAATACGATAAGATTGATTTAATTGTTTGAGTTTGTATGCAGCCCTACTCCGAAATCCTTGTTCATGAGCTAATTTTCTATATTGATCTCGTCGTGCATCTATGAGCTTCATTTGACTTTCGCAGGTTTTTTCATGTCAGCAAGTACCCAGTCTTCAATAAATTGACAATTACGAGGACTGATTTCTCCTTCTAGTGAACATTTTTGCTCTACAGGACAAACAAGACAAGGGGCATTCTCAATTGACAGAGTGCTAATGGGTGTTTTCTTTAGAATTAATTTATACGTCCAACGACCTTTATCTAGAATTTTTTCTCTGTAAATAGTTCCCATTCTTTCTAATTTTAATGCAAGTCTAGAACCATCTCTACTTGTAAGTTTAAGTTTTTTCCATAATTCAATTTGAAACATTCCCTCAGATTCGCGTTCAGCCAAAACATCACAGATTTTATTTGTGAGTCTTTCCATGTCAACTTTTTCAATTTGAAAATTTTCAATCTCTTCATCTGTTAGTTGTTCTTCTAACTCTTCTTCTAATGTTTTTTCAGCTTCTTTTTTAATTTCTTCTAGTTCTTTCTTAGTTAGTTTCTTTTCTTTAGGCAATACTTTTTTTGCTGATTTCTTTTCTTTAGAAGGTACTTCTTTTTTTGCTGATTTCTTTTCTTTAGAAGGTACTTTTTTTGCTGATTTCTTTTCTTTAGAAGGTACTTCTTTTTTTGCTGATTTCTTTTCTTTAGAAGGTACTTCTTTTTTTGCTGTACCTATAGACAGTTTATCTTTGTTCTTTGCCATCAAATCACCTTAATTTTTAATATAACTCCTAACCATACATGATTTCATTCCTATTTAATAGTAAATTTTTCACTTGCTGTTATACTACTCTTTTGATTCTGATCGTTCATTTTCACGACTAACTCATATTGACCAGGTGTATCTATTATTTCAGAAAACTCATCATCTATAGGTAAAAGGACATTATTTTCATCAAAACATTGTTTAAAAAATCCACTTTGTGTGATTACAGTGTTTTTTCCAGAGTAAATTGTGACATAAAGATCTCCACAATCAAAAAAGGGATCATCAACATTTACTTGTATTTCAATTGGAGTGGAAACGAGATATTGTTTTTCCAACCCAATTATCTGAATATATTTATCATTGTTTGTTGGGCCAACACGCCACATGTTAAGTTCTCGGTCAGATGATTGAAGAACATCTGCCATAACTATAGAACCAAAAGCAATTGAAAGTACAATAGGCAAAATAAATACAACATATACCAATCTAGTTGCCATTTCGTTTTTACACCTGTAATTCCCTTATATCTATTTAGCAAAATTTTAACACTTATGATGAATTTGACGAATGAGTTAAATCGGAGCCGATTAAATATTGCTAGATGCGACTTAGAAAATTTAGAGTTAGAGCATATCGTTGCATTCATGATTCCGGTGAGATTACAGTTGGGGATTTGGCAGCTTTTGTTGGAAGAAATGAAAGTGGAAAAACAACAATTCTACAAGCACTAACTTTATTGAATAGAGATGAAAGAGTTTCAGAATTAGATCTTTGTGATGAATTATCAGAAGAACTTAAAGGAGAAATCAAACTAGCTGAAGGAGAATTTGAATTAAATTCAGATGAAATCAGATTACTCAAACAATCGTTTCCAGGTTTACCTGAAATGCGGAAAATAAAATTATTTAGAACAAATAAAAAACCAAAAGTGCAATATGAATTTGAAGATATTCAAATTAGCGAAGAGAGAAATAAGGAACTAAACTCTTGGGAGAATTTTGCAAATCAAATATTGAGTTTTTTAGACACCATACCAAATCATCTTAGAATTCAGATAGATACAAAATTATTTGAAGGTCCTCCTCCTAAAAATCAGGAAGTGTTCGATAGTGGAATGGCTGAATTTAGTAATCAATTTCACGTAATAGCTGTACAAGAGCCGAAAGTTATCGAAGAGTGGGAAAAAATCTATGAGAGCCCTGAAAATCAGTTCTCTAAACTTCTTAGTGGAGAGAGTGAAAAATCAGCTTTGGAGAATTTTATTGCAGCGGAATTACATCCTCGTTTTGTATATTTTTCAGATTACAAAAAAATCTACGGCAACATCAATCTAAATGAATATCTTCGAGAGGAAAAAGGAGAACAAGTGAGCTCGATAGAATTTGTTGAAGAATTCGACAAGGCTGAAACGGTAAGAAATCTTTTCTATTTAGCAGAACTAGACATTAAAGCATTAGATGAAGTTAAAGGAACTCCATCAAAATGCATCAAAATACTCAATACTGCAAGTAATAGACTAACTAAGAAATTAAATCCTGCATGGAAAGGGGACCCAATCCATGTTGATTTGAGATACAATCCAGGAAACATCATGAGTGTGGTAATTTCTGATGTACATCGTGATGGAACAGTAACCAATACAGGCTTGCTAAATAGAAGAGCTGAGGGTTTCAAATGGACATTTTCTTTTATTGTAAACTTTGCAGCAGAAACACAAAGAGCCGAATTAAAAGAAGCAATATTACTTCTAGATGAACCTGCAAGAAATCTTCACCCTACACAGCAAAGAGGAATTTCAGATTTATTGAAGAGTTTGGCAGGTTCAAATCAGGTTTTGTATGCTACTCATTCACCATTCATGATTTTTGATTATACACCTGGAAACTTACTAGTAGTAGAATTAGATAAAAGAAAACATCTCAGTAAAATTTTTTATGATTACTGGAATGCAGATGATAAAACACTGACACCGATACTATACGGTTTATCAAGAGGATTAGTTGAGTCGATTGTAGATAGAGAAGTTGGAACTAACTCTAGACCAGTGATTATTGTAGAAACAATGTCAGATGCAATGTATCTAAATGCTTTTGATAAATTTTTACAGGATCCAAATATTTCAATGAACCCACTAAATGTTGTAGCAGCATACAATAAAAATTCTGTATTACCTCTAGCAATTTTTTACAGAAATCATGGATATAAAACATTTATTTTATTAGATAATTCAGATGAATCTAAACAAATTTCAGCTCAGTTAGTATCAAATGAATTCTCACCAATTCAAACAATATTTTTTGAGAGAGATGGAAAGAATTTAGAATCAATTGAGGACTATATTATTCTAGAAGATTACCTTCATGCAGTTAATCAGACATATGAGATTAGATTAAGAAAAGAAGGCTATTCAAATCTCACATCTAGAGAGGTCACTTTAAAGGAAAAGAAAGGAGTTTTAGACAATTTGAGAAAGATTTGGGAAGATCATAGAGATTATGATTGGGGTCAATTCGATAATGAAGAAATTACTCGGTATATTTGTGAAAAAATCACCTTAGAAGAGACGGATTTCTTATCAGACAAAACCAAAGATCAATTTAGATCATTATACAGATTAATTGCTGAAAGAATACGACAATATCAAAATGTAATGACAAAGTCAGATTTGGCTAAATTTCAAAGGGCTAGAGTTTAAGATTAAAGAAGTTTGCTAATGAAAAATACTCTAATAACAAATACAAAAGCAGTAAAATATCCTTTAAGGTTTAATTTAGAGATGAAGCAACTTGAACATATGAACAAGGCCTCTACCGGAGGAATTTTCCTGTCCTTAGCCTTGTTATGTTTAACAGTAGCAATAATTATTCCAATCAATGCATATGCAGCAGAAACAATTGATGCGACAAGTTTTTCATTTGAAGAAACTACCATTATTGAATTTACAAATAGTGGAAATGAAGATGTAAATTCATTTAGAATTTGGTTAGGCAGCGATATTAATTTTAAATCATTTAAAACAGAAAGTGGGTGGATTGGTGAGAAGACACCTCAAGGAGTAATAATGTTCACATCTTCAGAATCTGTCAAACCAGGTGAATCTATAAAAATTGGAGTCAAGACAGATAAAACAAATCCAGAAATAAATTGGAAAGCACTAGATAAAAATGAAAAACTAATAGAAACAGGAACAACTAACCCAAGAGAATTACCAAAGCCCATAACTAATGAAAAACTAACAGAAGAAAATTCAGGTGATGGAATTTTATCTGATTCAATATTTAGAATAATTCCAGATAAACCCAGTGCAGGATCAACAATTAGAATTATGGGAGATAATTTTGGAGCGTTACAACAATTTAGTTTTTACATAAACACAGACAAAATTGGAACTTTTAAGACAAATGAAGATGGTAGTTTTATCAGTACTGTAACAATTCCAAAAGATCAAAATGCTGAAAGAGTGGATTTGTCTGTTAAAGACAAAGCAGGAAACGAAAAGAAAATAAGTCTAAGAATAGGAGAAGCAGAAACTAGAAAACCAGCTACTGAAAATATAAAACTTACAATCAAAGGAGTTCCAGAGATATTGCATAGAGGAGACTTTTTAGAAGTTTCAGGTACAGCTCAACCTAACAGCGGTATCACTGCATCAATTAAAGACGTAAATGGAAAAATTATCAACACAAGAACTGCAAAAGTAGATTCTAAAGGAGATTGGAAAATAGCAGAGCCAATTATAGTACCTGTAGATGCACCATTTGGAAGATATAATGCTGTGATTTCCGATGGCAAAGATGAAATTTCAGCATCTTGGATCTTAGAATCATCTAAAGTTATTATCTTAACACCAACTGCTTTGATATTTAATCCTGGAGAGACAATAAAATTTAATGGTACTGCACTACCAAACAAAGTACTAGAGATAATTTTAGAAGATCCACTTGGAGATGAAAAATTTTCAGATATCATTCAAGTTGATGAATCAGGAATTGTTGAATTTGAATATCCTACAATAGCAAATGTAGACAAAGAGGGCACATGGACATTAATAGCTACGCAAGAGGGAAAGAAAGAATTTATTTTTACGGGATTAGGAGAGACTCCTACAATACCAATAAACATGGAATTTGATAAATTAAATTATAAACCTATAGAAACCGCAATCATATCATTAACGGGAAAACCCTCAGACAAACTAAGCATGTTAATTGTTGATCCATCAGATAAACCAAAAATATTTTCAGATGGTAACAATGTAATTCCAATCACACTACAACCAGATGGAAGAAAAACATACAATTTAGATCTAAATGGATATTCATCTGGAGTATACACGGCTGTTGTCAATAAAGGATCTGCTAAAAGTTCTGAAATATTTACAGTTGGATTACAAACAGGCTCTGGTGAAATTAAAATAAGCAGCACGAAATTAGAATATCTACCTGGAGAATCAATTTTAATTTTAGGAGAAGCAAATCCGAATACACTTCTCACAGTTACATTGATAGATCCTGATGAAAATGTATGGAAAACAAAGGAAACATTTTCAGATAAAAATGGAAAAATTGCAGAGGGAGATCTAAGAATACCGTCTAAAGCAAAGCCAGGCATATGGACAATTAATGCAAAAAGTGGTTCAAATTTCGATAAGATTGAAATCGAGGTAATAACATCCATAGAAGAAGGACTTGTGGTTACTGTGAATCAGGGCACAGAAATTCCAGGATTTGGAAAAAGCATCAACATTAAAGTGACAAATGCGATTCAAACAGTACAAATTGAAATCATAGCATCAAATGGTGATATAATAGAGACATTATCATTTCCTTCTTCTAGTAAAGGAGAAATCAAACAACCGTGGTTTATTCCAAAAGATACAGCTGCAGGAACATATACTATCAAAGTAAAAGATGCACAAAATACTGCTGAAACAACTTTTGATATAAAATAACTTCAAACAATTTTATGCCACCTATTTTAAATTCAAAATATGAATCTTAAAGAAAAAATATCAGAATTTCCAAATTTTCCTAAAAAGGGAATATTATTTCGAGATTTCAGCCCCATACTGAAAGATCCATCTGCATTGTCATTTATTGCAGATGAATTTACAAAATACTTTCATCCAAAAGATGTAGATTTATTTGCAGGCATAGAATCTAGAGGATTTTTACTGGCTTGTATACTAGCTACTAGATACAATAAAGGAATGATCATGATTAGAAAATCAGGAAAATTACCAGGTAAGACTACCAAACTATCATATAAAATTGAATATGGCCAAGATACGATTGAAATTCAAAAAGACATAATCAGTAAAGGACAGAAAATTCTAATTTGTGATGATTTACTTGCGACAGGAGGAACAGCAAAAGCATCTGCAAAATTAATAGAAAAAGTAGGCGGAAAAATTACAGGATTTGCATTTATAATAGAATTAACTGAACTAAATGGAATGAAGGGAATCAGTCAATACAACTGTAAATCATTGGTCAAATACTAATGGAAAAAGATGTAGAAATTGGAATTTTCGGCGGAACTGGCATTTATGATTCAGGAATACTTGAAAATCCCAAAGAAATTACAATAGATACACCGTTTGGAAAACCATCAGATGCAATCACTGTTGGAGTTTTCAAAGGAAGAAAAATTGCATTTTTACCAAGACATGGTAAAAAACATACAATTCCACCACACTTGATAAATTACAAAGCCAATATTTGGGCATTCAAAGAATTAGGTATCACAAGAATAATTGCGCCGTCTGCGGTTGGAAGTTTGAAAGAAGAGATAGAACCTGGACATTTTGCATTACCAACACAGTTTTTAGATTTCACCAAATCAAGAAACGGCTCATTTTCAGATAATGGTAGAGTTATTCATATTTCTGTAGCAGACCCATTTTGTCCTGAACTGCAATCGTCAATTCTAAAAGTTGCAAAGCAACAAAATATCCATATTCATAAAGATTGTACATATGTTTGCATTGAAGGTCCAAGATTTTCTACCAAAGCGGAATCAAAATTTTACAGAACCACAGGGGCAAGTATTATTGGAATGACGCTAGTTCCAGAATGTCAACTTGCAAGAGAGGCTCAAATGTGTTATGCATCAATTTCAACAGTAACGGATTACGATGTATGGGCAGAAAAACCAGTTACTGCCAAAGAAGTTCTAGAGACATTATCAAAAAATGTAGAAAGAACTAAGAAAATTCTTACAGATTTAATTAGTCAAATTCCAAAAACAAGAAGTTGTTCGTGTGCAAAGGCTTTAGAAGAAGCTGAATTCTAATCGTCAACAAAAGATTCTCTTTTAAGTCCTTCAGGCAAAGTAAGATCACCTTGAAGAAGATTAGACTGTAATGAAATTATCACTTCATCAATATTATAGCCTAATTTCTCTAGCTCTTTTTCTGTAATTTTGGAAATTTTTGCACCTATATTTTGACCACCAATTCGTCCAAATGCAATTGCATTAAATCTAAAAGAGTGAGCATCAATGGTAAAAGTACCAGTAATTTTTGCTGCCATCTGACTTCCATGAACATTATTAATGTGAACTTTGAGATTCATTTAAGTTAAATTTCTACAGCCTTGTTAACATTATCATCTATCAAAAAGCTCCAATGCTGATCATCTTCAACTTTGAAATTTTTTACTTTAAGAGAAACAATGTGTTCATCTACACACTCATGTTTAATTTCAGAATTTTCTTTCAGTCTAACTAATTTCCATTTGTATTTTCCTTGTTGTAATTTACACACAGTAACACCCCATTTTGCATCTGGATCAATTTTTGGCATTCCTACCAAATCTGCCAACTCTTCTATTCCTAGTTGTTTTTCCTCACAAAATCGTTTTTTACAGGCACCACATCGCCAGATATCAACTGACCCTATAGTTCTCTCACCTATGTTGATGTTGACTACCCCAAAATACACAGGTTGATGTTTGCATGATTCGGTATCAGTATTCAATGTTGTTCACCAAACATTAGGATTATTTAGTTCTTGCATCATCATATGATTTTTCTAGAATTACTCCTATATTGTCGACAATTTTATTTCGTTTAAATTCAATATTTTCGCGCTCACATAATTTTCTATACATGTTTACAGCAGTAAATCTAGGATGCATTGCCTCAAACTCAGTTGCAGAAATATCTATGAAAGCACCCAATGTCATAAGTGCCTTGGCAGTATTCAAAGCATCATCAGTTGAAATCTTTAATTTTTCTGCAATTGTAAGAGGAGACATTTTCCCATGACATGTAATTAAAAGAAAGACTCTTGCTTGTAATGGCTCTAATTTTATTTCCGAAATTAGATCTTTTTCAACTCTTGAAATATCCATCATTTTTAAAATAAAATCTAGTCAAATAAAGGATTATGAATCTCTTTTCACCAAGAATTTCTTTGATATTTTTAGTGAAAACCCCATTGCAATAAAGTGAACTACAGCGCCGATGATTGCAGCCTGTATCAAATCATCAAGAATCATCCAAATGACCATAAAAGACACAATAGATGGAACAGTTACAATCACTGCAATAATTGAACCTTTCAAAACAATATCGCTCATCGTCAATTTACCAGTTTTATTATCACTAGTCATTAGATGAATTTCAAAAAAATGGTAATAAAAACCAAAGATACTTTATATTTGGTCAAAGTCAAATTGAACTACTTGGCAAGTTATAAAGGAACATATTCAAATGAACAGTCATTAAACTTTGTAATTCCGATTATGGTAATTTTATTTCTTGGGATTATTTACATAATGACTCAAAGATCAGGTTCAGGATTTGTCAGTTTTATTCTAATTGGAGCTGCTGCAATTACAATGTTTTATTGGGTTCATGTTCTAAAGAAAATGACTAAAGAACAAAAACCAGTGTATAATGCAAGAGAGCAAGAGACAAAAAATTGGGTTTATGATCTTATCAAAGGAGAAGGAGATTTTGTCTTTGTAGCTGAAGTTCCAGGACCAGAAGACAAGATAGCAGTCAGATTAATTGACGGTGTTTTGTATATTCGCGGTTCTGTAGGTTTTTCAAAAGAAGTTCCAATAGAAGGTTCAAATGAAATGAAAATTGTTGATTTTAAATATAGAAACGGTGTACTTACACTAAGAATAAAATAATTATAGACTTTTTGCAAGTTCTAATTTTTGTGGAAGATATTTATCAGTAATATTTGTCAACCCATATTTTGAAAATGCTTCTAATTCAGCTTTTCTTTTTATTTTAAGAAATACATCTAATTCTTTTTTCCATATACCTTCTTGATATCTAGGATCACTTTGTAGATCGTAACATCGTTTAATGTCAGATTCAGTCATAGGAATTGTTGGAAGCTTAAATTTTTCAATGTCAGTAGCCCATACACCTACCCATTTTGCATCAGGAACTGTAAGTTCTCTTAGATGTGCAGCATTTGCAGACCCAGATTTTATTACCATTGCAATATGTTCGCCATACACATCACCATCTGTAAGAACAATTACAGGCAATCCCATTTCATCATGCAGTCTTTTTAAAAGAGTTCTAGTGGAACGAGGAGCCTGTCCTCCAGTATTAATAATAATAGATTTGAATTTTTTATCAACTTGTTCTTCTACAAATCTTGTAAATAGACCACCTTTTTCAATAGCAATTACAATTTCAGCACTTGTGTCTACTAATTCTGCAGTAGTCAAGCTAGGACCTATTGCATACCCATCAGGATGATTAGAAAGATTCATCCTTTTACCTTCATATCCAGGAATTGTATACTCTATGTTCAAATCTCCAAAAATTGAACTTCGCTCTTCTGGGAATATATGAAAATCTTCACGTGGTTTTGATAATACAGCTTCCAAATCAACGATGATATTATCAGACTCAGATTGGTCTTCAAATTCAATTGCGAATGCTTGGGATGAATAATAGACATCTCTTAATGTAGATGATTTTTTTTCATGTGTTAATCTATTGGCAAAAAATGCTAACCACATTAATTGTGTAAATGATCTTAATTGAGAAGAATTTCTTGAACTTCTAAGTGCAGCAGAGTTTCCTAAAATATATTGTCGAAGTTTTTTGTCATAGACGATATTACTAACAGATCTACTAGGAATTGAAAATTTGGGAAATTGTCCACTATCTAAATCGCCGTATACTTTAGCACCATGATCTTTTAGTGCATCTATTATATTCTGCTGTTTTTCAATTGTTTTTTGCTTACGATCCTTAGCTTTGTTTGTCGTCAACTATTATCTCCTCTTCTAACAATTTCTTATAATTTGGTTCTTTTGTTTTTCCAGCAACCTCTGTACAAAACTGTGCAATTAATGGAAGATATTTTGCATATAGATTTGCTCTCTTTTTTGCCATCTCAGCTTGACCTCGCTTAGACATGTACGCTGCAAGTTTTCTAGACAAAAACTGGAGTCCTAATCTTAATTCACGTTCTATTTCTTGTCTATCTGCCACATTTTCTTTTCCAACTGTCTTGTAAGGTATTCTAGTAGAACAGATATGAGTGACTAAAACAAATGGTGGATCACCTTTGACTTTATACCTACTCCAATCAGTATCATTTACTACTTTGAGAACTACATCACTTCCCTCATCATAAAGTAATGGAATTCTATTAGCATATCGATAAACATGTGGACCACCTGGACGTATTGCTCCACCATATGCAATACCCATCTCTACAATAAAGGGAAACCCAGAATAAGCGGAAGCTGGGCGTTGAATAACCTCACAGAAATCAGGTGTAAAGAATTTGTTTATTCCTTTTTTAAGCGGTGCTTCTCCTAGTGGTGCTAGACAACTTGGATCTGGTGAAAGAAAACCTTCAAATTTTTGTAGTGAATCGCTTAGTTTTACTAATTCTTCATTAGTCATAGATCCCATTCGTTTTTCTGGTTTGAAACCTGCAAATTCTGCAAATTTGACAGCGGTTGACGGTCCTATTCTTTGGAATCTTTTTGTCAAAAATGTAGTTAGTGTTTCTCCTTGGACAGTACCAGTCAATTGTTTATAGTATTGACTTTCAGGATCCATATCTACAGATTTAGATTGTGAATCACCAAAATCCCAAAAATACAATTTTTTATTTGGTACATCAATATCATCAATTCGAATTTTATTTAATTTGTCAAAATCCATTTTAAGAAAAGACATCAAAGAGATTACAACTCTTACAGGTCTAGAAAGAGTTTTCCAACGTTTTTTTGCTTTATCCATTATTCCAGTGAATGCAAGATTATTTTTTGCCAATCCTAAATCTTTTCTAACTTTTTCAACCATGACATCATCAATGTTGGGAATTTCAAATTGAGATTCAACCATCATTCGTCTAATTGTTTCAACATCAATACCATGTGCATGAGGTCTAATTATTGTGGGCGCAGGTGGCATTTCATTTACAATTTTAGAATAATGGAATTTTTCTCCCTTAGGATCATCAAAAGTTATTGTTGCGTATGGAGTAATCAAGGATGTTTCGTAAACATAATCTTTAATTTTTGAACCTGCTTTTGCATAATCACCCTCTAGACAAATACTGACGGAAAGACCTTGTTTTGTTACTTCTTTGGTAGTATGTTTGAGAATCACGGGTTTATTTTTTTGAATATCTAATAACAATTCAAATTCGTCTTGAATTTTTCCGTCAGTTGAACTTTTGACTAAAACAGGTTTGTTTGTTGTAATCTGACCATATAGAATTGCCATGGTTGCCCCCAAGCCAAACATACCTCGTGCCTGTTTTAATCCAAATTTGGAGCCATAAAGTACAGTTCCAAATGCCAACGGAACATGTTTTGACTCTATTCCAGGCCCATTATCTTTGACTGTTAGAATGTATGGCTTTGGATCTGGTTTTTCTGGATCAACCGCCTTTATTGACATATGAACATCTGGAAAGATTCCTTTCTGATCACATGCATCTAAAGAGTTTTCTACAAATTCTCTTACTGCTGTATATAGTGATCTAGTAGGATTGCTAAAACCAGCTAAATCCCTATTTCTATAAAAAAACTCACTTGGTGAGATTTGATTAAATTTTTCTTTAATAGAAGACATCTTGGTTTTCCCATAATTGCATTTTTTCTTGTTTACTTTTTCTGTTTGCTACTTCTAATTTGTTGTAAACTGCACCATGTATGCTACCATTTGATATAGATGATATTGCATCAACAACTAACCTTAGTTTACTAGTATCACCAATTATTGAAACAGTCTTCCCATAAACAGAAATGTGAGTTCCAGTTAAATTTTCCATATTTTTTCTTGCCTTACCACCTTCTCCTATAATTCTCCCTTTTATCCTTTCAATATTTGCATTTGATTTTCCTGCAAACTCTCTCAAATCTATCACGTGTAATGCATTTTCACCCTTTAGTAAACTCATTGCATTTTCAGGAGAAAATCCTCTACCTATTGCGGTAACAATCTCCATAGCTTTGAAAGGTTGAATATTTTCAACATCACCATTAGATTTAATAAAAACTTCACCAGTTTCGCCATCTATATCTAAAGTAACATAACAGAGTTGTTCAATCTTAGATTTTACACTTCCAGATTTACCAATTAGTACAGCTATTCGTTCATTTGGGATTCGAAGTATTTTTTCAAAACTCAATTTACAATATCCTCAAATATTTTAGTTGGATCTTCAACAGAAATTCCCCTTTTAGAAAAGAATCTAGTTATATTATTAATGTCTCTTTTGAGAAATTCTTGAGCATTAGGGTGTCTAAGATCAACTGCAGAACCAAGATCAAAAAGAACCAATCCTTTAGGAGTTTTAAAAATATTATATTCAGAATAATCCCCATGAACCAACTTAGCTTTTTGATAGAGTCGTGTAATTATTGAGATTGCTTGAGTATAGTCATTTTCATCAACTTCGGATTCAAGCAAAATCTTTGCAGGTGAGCCATTTTCACCAATAAAGTCTAAGGCAAGCACATTATTTGTTAGATAAAGAGGTCTTGGAACTGGAATTCCACACTTATAGCATTGCGATAAATTTCTATACTCTTTTTTTGCCCATAGATAAATAAGATTTTTTGTTCCCTTTTTCAATTTTGAAAATCGTGGATCTCCTGTTATGTATTGCTCTCGTTTTTTAAAATTTGAAGTGCTTATCAAGTAAATTTTTAATGCTACATCAGTATTTTTTTCATCAACAGCCCAGAAAAGAACAGATTCTTTTCCTGCACTTACAGGACCGTTAACATATGCAATGATATGATCAGTGATCATCTTGTAAAGTGTCATTACAGTAGGTTTGTCTAAAACTTCATTGATCACCTTACCTTTTTTGAATCCATCTTCCAGACCTCCTCTTTTAGATTTAAAAATTAATTTATTGTCAACTTTTGATTCTAACTTTCTACTTAAATCATCATACAACAAATCATCGGACATTATATCATCGGACATGAGTATTATTGTAGATACTAGATAAAAGAGATTTCCTTTATTGCATTGTTAGAAAATGATATTTTTACACAATCAACATAATAATTTCTTTATTTGCAATTTAAACACATTACATTTTAAAAACAATCAAAAATGGCACTCCAGAAATTTTTTTTACTCCATTTTCAGAACCGATTCCAAGTTCTAATGAAAGAGATATTGTATTTTTTCCAACCATATTAATTATCGACGAATTTTTAAGTAATTTTTCAGCTTCATCTTTTTCAATTATTTGATCACCATAATAGCTTTTACTTATTGTCACAGTTAATTCATTTTGAGATATAGCTTTTCCAAGAAGATCTGCATCACAGATATTTAGCATTAAATTTTTTTGGTATTCAGTAATTTTAACTGAGAATTGCATTATGCATATTTACCTTTTAGAGTAGACTTGGCACCGCAGGCTTCACAAATCAAAAAAGAAATTCGATTTTCTTTTAAAATCTTTGTATCAGGACTTTTACAAGTATGACACTCTACATAGTCTTTAACATAAATTTGGAAAAGACGAGTAAAGTCATCAGGTGCTCTTCTTCCAACAAACATTGCCTTATCACCTAAGCGCTCAGCTGGAACTGCAAATTCTTTAGAGAGGTATTGTAGAACTTTATCAGGATCTCGACGAAGCACTTTTGGAAACTCTGAGAAATTACGCAGAAAAGTTTTTTGACCTTCCCACATCACATCAACCACTGGGAGTTCAAATCTAGCAGTAGATGCTTTTTTAGTATCACCTAACTTATCCTGAATTCTCTTAAGTAGATGTTCATAATCAGATTTGGTCACTGAAAAATTGTGTATACTGTACCCTATATTGGTTTTTGAAAAAGAGAAATCGTGTGGATTTTGTTGACCTACATCTTTCCTATTCGGAAGACATTAGTTCCACATTTAGGACATGTGCCTTTTACAGCAGGACGTCCGTTCTTTAGTTTAGTTTCTTTGGGATCTTTGACTTCCCTTTTAGCTCTGCATTTTACGCAATATGCTTCTACCATTCTAGAAAATGTCGTACTTGGTGGTATTTAGGAAGAGCCTGTGAAAATTATTTAACTATAGACTAGATGTGTGTAAATTTTTTAATGTATCAAAAATGAAGTATTATAAAAAATTTCAACGAATATTGTGATTTTTTTAATATTTTTAATAAGAATTGTATTTGTATTGATTTTTTTTAATATTTATTCAATAAGAGGCTATATTTTGAAAGGTTTACCAGTTATAAACACCCTAATTCTAAGCTAACAAAATGGCATCTAAAAAAGGAATTACAGTCACAGTGATTATTTTAGTAGCAATTACAGCTGCCAGTTTTCTCTTTTGGGCAATACCTCAAGAGAATCCATCTACTTTGGTTGTATCAGATTATGAGAATTATCTTGATGGAGTAAAGAAAATTCATGAGGTTTTACAAGAATCTATTGAAACAGAATTTCAGAATCTTTTGAATGAAAAAACATCTCCTGATGAATATATTACAATAACAGAAGTAACATCATCACAAGTTACTGCTCAAATTAGTGAATTTATAACATCTAAACCGCCAAAAGAATGGCAAGATAGTTACATTAGTTACATGGAGGCTCTAAAAAAATTCAATGCGTATATCGTAGAAACCAAAATCGCAGCAAATATGTTAAAAGAAGGTCAGATTGATACTAAAATTATGCAAAAAATAGAATCATTAAGAACAGAATCACAAGAATTAATTAATAAATCAAATGAGTTAAGACCCTAGTTAGGCTCAAAACCTAATCATAATATTTTTAGAAGTTGGAAATCATTAAAAAGCAATTCGACAGTTAGAAAAAGAATGTCTCAGAGATCTGACAAGGTAGAAAAAGATGTCAATGCATCCACAGCTAACAAATTACTAGTAATTTGTGTTGACAGAGATAATGACATAGGTGAAAAAGCAGGTATCATCACACCAGTTATTGGAAGAGATGCCTGTATTGATGCAGCGCAGAGATTAGCATTAGAAGACCCAGAAGATGCAGATTCTAATTCAATGTTTTCTGCAATTAAAACATATGAAGATCTGATAAGTAAGGGATATCAAGTTGAAGTAGTAATTGTAGCTGGAATTAAAGAAAGGGGAGTACAAGCAGATGAAAAAATTCTAATTGAAATAAAAAAAATTTTAGAGGTGTTTTCTGCAAATGGTGCGGTAATTGTATCAGATGGAGAAGATGATGAAAGTGTAATTCCAGTTATTCAAAATGTATTACCAGTTGTTTCTGTGCAAAGAGTGGTAATGAAAGTAAGTAGAAGTGTTGAATATTCTTATGCAGTTTTTGGAAAATATCTAAAAATGTTAGCATATGATTCAAAATATTCTAAATTTTTCTTGGGAGTTCCAGGAATACTTTTGTTGATTGGTGGAATTGCAACAATTTTTGGATACACTGCAGAAATATTTGCAGTGCTAGTAAGCATTTTAGGTGCAGCATTTTTGATTAGAGCTTTTGATATAGATAGAGCATGGTCTAATTTGACAAAACCTACACCGATGGGATTTATCAGGATATTTACAATGGTTGCAGGTATTTTGTTGATTCTATCATCAGTTCCAGCTGGAATTAACTCAGTTGATCAGAAATTGGTAGAAAAAGATTCAGATCTATTTACAATATTCACAGATAAAATAATAATTGGTCAATTTGTCACAGGAGCATTACCAATTTTATGGATGGGTTTGGGTGCAATTTTTGCAGGAATACTGCTTAGTAATTGGATAGGTGGTGTCCCAAGACAAATTAGCGATGTTTTAAGAATCGTAGTTCTTGGTGCATTATATCCTATAACATCTCAATTTATTATTATTATGATGAATGATGATGTTGATTCAACTACGTTAGTGCCACCTTTGTTAGCAGGTCTTGCTGCTACCTTAATTTCGGCCACTATTCTCTTTAAAAAATATAGAAAACATAAACGTCAAGAGATGATTTCAGACTAAAATAAGCAAAAATTCCTTTGCAATAACTTTATTCCTGAAAAACACTGATATCATCTAGCATGTACCAATTATCAGTGGTGATTGGATATTAGCAAGATAAAGGATATAGTATTTCAATTATCTGGATTATACAGAATTTATTCAAAAAGACTTGAAAGTGAAATACGCGGTGGGGATATTCCAAATCATCTTGCATTGATTTTAGATGGAAACCGGAGATGGGCAAAAAGACATCTTGCTATTCCAAAAACGGGGCACTGGAAGGGTGCGGATACAGTAGAAAACCTTCTTGATTGGTGCGAAGAATTTGACATTAAAATAATTACATTGTATGCGCTTTCAGCAGAGAATCTAGATAGAGATGATGAGGAATTAGAACATCTTTATGAACTGATTCGTATTAGATTAGAAAAACTGTATCATGATCCCAGAATTCATAAAAATAAAATGAGAGTTAAAGGAATCGGCAGAATAGAACTATTACCTGATTCAATTAAAGAAGTTCTAAAACGATTAGATGATACAACAAAAAATTATGATAATCACTTTCTCAATATTGCACTAGCATATGGAGGACAAAATGAATTGGTGGATGCTGTAAAAAAAATAGCTGAGAAGATCAAAGATGGATCTCTTAATGTTAATGATATAAGTAAAAAAGAAATTGAATCAAATTTATACACGTCGCATTTACCACAATCATCACCAGATATGATTTTAAGAACATCCGGTGAAAAAAGATTAAGTGGATTTCTCATGTGGCAAAGTGCATATAGTGAATTGATCTTTATGGATATATTTTGGCCAGAATTCAGAAAAATCGATTTGATGAGGGCTATTAGAACATTCCAAGAAAGAAAAAGAAGATTAGGAAAATAATTAGGACGGATATAGAAATGATAGAAGAAACATCTGCGGGCATAGTGTTGTTTAGAAAAGAGAATTCAAAAATTTTATTTTTATTATTACATTATCCATCAGGGCATTGGGATTTCGTTAAAGGTAAAATGGAAGAAGATGAAACAACTCATCAAACAGCTATAAGAGAAACACTAGAAGAAACAGGAATCACAGACATTGTATTTGTAGATGATTTTGAGGAATGGATAGAATACAATTTTCAATTTCAGGGAGAACTAGTTCATAAGAGAGTTGTTTTTTTCTTAGCAGAGACAAAAACTAAAGAAGTTTTAATTTCACACGAACATCTGGATTATACTTGGATGGATTATCAAACAGCTATGGAGAAAACAACATTCGATAATGCAAGATTAATTTTATCTAAATCAAAATCATTACTTAGCAAAACTTTGTAGTTGCAATTCTTTTAAAATAGTTACAGGATTTTTAGCATTAAGTATTGTTCTACCTACAATTAGATAGTCAGTACCAACGGAGATGGCCTCTTTAACACTTCCTCCTTGGGTACCAATGCCGGGTGAAAATATATCTAATTTTGTACCTGCTTTTTTATTACAGTATCGAATAATTTCTGGAAATGTTGCGCCAACTACAATTCCATCAACTTTAGAGGCAATAGCCCAATCCAAGAACAATTGATAAAGTTGCTGTTTTTTACCCATTTTAATTTCCATATCATAGGATAACTTGGCTTCAGGGGCACTCATATGACACAATGTGATAACACCTTTGTTTTCCTTGTGAGAAGATTTCACTAATTGTTTTAGGCTATCTAATCCCATAATTGGATTGGCGATTACTGCATCAAAACCTAAATTCCAAAGATATTCCGTAGTAACTTTGTTTGTATTTCCAATATCATTTAATTTAATATCAGCAATTGTCTGTAACCCATAATTATGAGCAGTCTTATTGATTTTAGAAATTTCTTTGAAACTCAGAGGTAACAATAAATGAAAATTTAGTTTAATTCCACATAGATATGGATGCAATGTTTTGATGTTCTGTATGGTTTTTGTTTCTAAATTATTCACGGATGAATCATAGTCATTAGCAAGAATAATTTTGCCATTCTTTTTTGAAATCTGAGAAATTCTAGTTTTGAAGGTGGCCATAATCAACTAGAGGATGTGTTTCTTTTAGTTTTATAATTTTGACATATGAATAGCCATGTTCTGATGGATTTTCTACAAACGAAGGTTCAGCATCATTATTAGTTGTGAATTTTAAGAATGGTTTTTCAGGATCAGAATCAAGTACTACATGACAGAAATAAGAGGTTCCTTCTTCATTAAAATTCATAAAAACTCCAACAAGCCATTTATCACTATGCGGAAATAAAAATAACGGAAACGGTGCTTCTTCAAAACCCCAAGTAAGTTTTGCAAGACTAGATAAATCTTCAAGCTCAATAGGTAGATATCTGTCAGCAGTTCCATTTCCAGGTTTCAATGCATCTGGAAGAGACTTTATTCTTACAATAGGTGAATATAGTTTACTTGCATCGGATGTAGAATTTACAATATCAGATTCTTCTTTTCCACCTTTTAAGCCATAACAAATGTAATGACCATTGTGTTCAAATGGGGTATAATACACAATTGGTTTTTCTTTTAATACATCCATTTGAACGGATAAAACTTTCTGACCATTATGTTCATGAAGAAATGATACACGTGGTGCACGTTCAAGAGCACATACTAATCTAGAAAATTCCAGCGTGGAAGAGACTTGAATGTAACGAGGTAATTTATCCACGATTATTTTTTGTACAATACTAAATTAAACTTACCCAAAATTTTCCAGGCTATTTTCTTCTATCAATAATTTCATTGACAGCAGGTCCTGTTCCAATTATTGTTACAGGCGTGTTTAATTTATCTTCAATATTATTTATGAATGATTGTGCATCTTTAGAAAGTTCTTCAAAAGATGTTTTGCCTGCACAATCTGGAAATATCACATCTAATTTTGTTATAGAAATTTGAGTTGCGCTGTTGAGCATGATTGCACGCCTAGCTAAATCAAAATCAAAATCAGCTGCGCGTCTCTGTCTACCAGTTACAGTTCCAAATTCAGACCAACCTTTGCTTTCAGCTTCTGCAAGCGTAAGTTCGTTTGCTAATGGCCCAGTGCCAACACGTGTAACGTATGATTTGAAGACAACAATTACCTCATCGACTTTTTTGGGTCCGAGTCCAACATCAGCACAAATTCCAGAAGCAGTGACATCTTTTGAAGTTACAAAAGGATATGTTCCATGCCATAAAGATAAAAATGTGCCCTGAGTTCCTTCAACTAGTACATTTTGATTTAGAGAAAGTGCGGAGTTTATTTCAGCAGGAACATCTACAATCAATGAAGATAAAGAATCGATGTCTTTTGCTAATTTTAAAACTCTCATTGCTCTATCTGCATTTGCAGGACCAGTACCAGAACCAGTACTGCCAATCTTTTCTTTTAATTCGCCCTTAGAGTCTCTGGTGAGATGACTTTCTTCAATAATTCCACAATGTTTATCAATAAATGAACGCCCAGATGCATCAAAATCTTGTATTTCTTTTAATAAAACAGCAGGGTTAATGACAACTCCAGGACCAATCATCACTTTTGCATTTTTATTCAAAAATCCGCTTGGCAGCATTCTGACTTTGTATATTTTATCACCATCTCTAATGGTATGACCTGCATTTGGACCAGCACCACCACGAACAATAATTTTTGGATTATCTTTCATTGCTAAATATGAGATTATCTTTCCTTTGCCTTCATCTCCAAAAAATCCACCAACAACAACAGTTGAAGTCATATTCTCGAATTTGAATTCCGTTTATTTAAGCTGACGTGTTGTCAGATGATTTAATATTCAATTAGAAATAGAATTGATCGTTGGCAGAACCAAATTATGCAGGAAATATTATAGTAATATTGGCAAATCTTCCAGATTTTCTTAGAATACCTGTTTTGAAAAAAAGAATGATGGAATTTTTCTCAATGACAGAAGTAGAGAGAAAAGAAATCATCAATAATGCTCTGGAAGCTGGACCTACAATTCCTTTTCCAAATTTTGCAAAACTTTTCAAAACATGGTTAGAGATCTTAACTACACTATCAGAAGAACAGCGAAATGGGTTATTTGCTGGCTACATTAATGAGATTTCTGAATCTCCACAAAAATTAATTGCATTTAATTTAGATGGAATATTAGAGATTTTCTTAACATTAGATGAAGGAAAAAAAGACATTCTTTCACAAACAATCAAGAAAATAGTTATTGAACTTGATGTAGAGCAAAAAAGAAAATTAATGATAGTTATACCAGATAATGCAAAAAAATACTTGAAGTTCTAGGCGTCTGGAAGTTTATCGGGTTTTCTATTGTCTTCATTAGTATAGTCGACTATTTCTCCTTCAGGAGAAAGTACGCCTGCAAAGATTTTTTCATGTTTTTTCAATAATTTTCTATGATCTGCCATAGACATATCAAGTCTCATTTCATTCATCACCATTACACGATATTCTTTCCATTCAGTCCAGCACTTGTTACAAACTGGGTATTTCTCAGCAACCATGTCAAGTTCCTCATTATCAAGGATAGAGTTTTTACATTTTGTACAAATTCGACTCATAGAGGATAGCAAGAATGAACTCCTTTTATCTTTTATTGAATGAGAAGTAATAATAGTTAACAAATGCAAAATCAATTGTGAAGATAAAATGTCCAAAATGTAAGAAAACTGCGGAATTATCAATGGACTTTTCTTTTGTAAAATGTGAAAACTGTGATTTAGATATGAGTTATGGAGAATATGTTAAATTCATTGCACATAATGAAACAACATACTCAGATATTCTTGGAGATTATACGGGTAGTACTGAAGGTCAGTCTGCAGGGTCATTAGATGAATGGGATTAACAACATTGTAAAATCATTCAGCAGATTAAAATAATTAGATTGAGGAATTGTTAAACATCATTGGAATTTCTATTAGAAAACATACTAAATTTGGTTGGATTTTTGGTAGGACTTGCAATAGGAATAATGTCAATGAGGGGATTTAGAAATACAGGCAGCCCCACACTATTTAGATTAACAGTTGCATTTTTTTCAATCAGTATAGGGTTTTTTGTAATATGGGCAGGATACATGATAGAAGATTTTGTAATAAAATCTGGCAACATAGAGAGATGGATTCAAACATTAGGAATTGTCATCCAAACAATAGGATATTTCTTCATAGCATTTTCACATAGCATCAAATCATTTTTTCCAAGATCAAGGTATTTCAGAACAATTGGAATTTTTCCGTTATTCTTAGTGTCTTCTGTACAAATAGAACACATCTTTAGATCTGTTTCATTTATTTTATTAGCTTATGGAGCAATTGAAACAATATTATCATATTTTGAAAATAAAAACAAAGGAGCTATATCCGTAGCAGTCGGATTGGCATTATTGGCACTTGGAGAATTTTTAGGATGGTATTCATTTGTGTTTCCAGAATCTATATTATATTCAGTTTCTATGTCTATCAAAATTGGAGGTTTGATTGCATTGTTTATTCCAGTAAGTAAAATTCCTTTAACGAAGATAAAATTTGATGATGATTTAGAGTAATTAGTTGCTAGGCTCAAATTAATTACAAAATCTAAATTTGTCAAATTCTTTTATCTTTTTAGTATATTGCAAAATATCAACTCACTCTCATAGAAATTGTGAAATTAACGTATACAGGGAATAAACATGGTTGAATATAGAACACATATGAAAATTATTGGAGACATATTGTCTACTACGCGTGATGACCTTCAAGATGAGGAAGGTGCTACAGTAACTTATCTGATTAGAAAAGCTAACATTTCACATTCTAGAATTTCTAGAATTTTGAAGACACTGGTATCTCAAGGATTATTAGAACAAGTAGATGCGCAAGGTTCAAACAAATATAGAATTAGTCAATCAGGACGAGAATTTCTTCAAGCATATTACACATTCACAACATTTGCAGATAATTTTGGTCTAACGATCTAGTCTTCTGCTTCATCAAATTCATCTAAATTATCATCAAAATCATCTTGAAAATCTGTATCTTCATACTCAGATGATGGTGTAGACATGTTCTACGATTGGAAATTTTTGTTCGTTAAAAAACTTATTCAAATGTAAATGAATAATTAAAGAAAAGAATACGAATAAGGTAATTGAAATTAAAGTGTAATAAAGAAAATATTGTAAAAGCAAGTGAAATAATCAAAAATGGCGGTATTGTTGTTTTTCCAACAGATACGGTGTATGGAATTGGTTGTAATCCATACAATAATGAAGCAATTAAAAAAATTTACAAAATTAAATCAAGAGAAATCTCAAAATCACTTCCAATTTTAGCTTTTTCAAAAGATGTTGCAGCAAAAATTGTAGAGTTTGACAAAGATTCAGAAAAGATTGCACAGAAAATGTGGCCAGGACCTCTAACTTTAATTTTAAAATTAATAGACGGAAAACTTAAAGCATCACTAAATGGGGTAAATAAAATTGCAATTAGAGTTCCAAAACATCAATGTACATTAGAACTTTTAAAAAAATGTGATTTTGTTATTGGAACAAGCGCAAATATTTCTGGAACTGGTCCATTTACAAACCCACAAGAGTGTTATCAGAATATTCATGATTTTGATCTTTTTTTGGATGGTGGAACAATAACAAGTGAGGGAGAATCAACAATAATTGAATTTGAAGAAGGAAAATTGAAAATTCACAGAGAAGGAGTTTTAACACGAAATGAGATCTTGAAAATACTTTGAATCTAATAATTACATGTGCCAGACATTTAGAATCAGAAACCAGACAAGAATTATTAGATATTTTAGAAAAAATAGGAGACTCGGAACCTGAAATAACTATCACAAACATGTCTGGAATTTTGACTGCTGAAACAAAATTGGAATCAATTGGGGTTATAAAAAAAATCAAAGAAATGTTACTGGATGAGCCATGGTGTATTAGATATTGTCTTAGAATAATCCCTATTCAAAAAATTACAGAAACTAAGATTGAGAGCATTGAAGATGGAATTTCAGACTTAATTAAATTGATTTCTAATGAAGAGTCATATAGAATATCAATTGAGAAAAGAAATTCTAACATTTCAAGTCAAGAATTAATTTCTAGAATAGCAAAAAAAATTAAAAATAAAGTATCATTAGAATTCCCTGATAAAATTATATTAATTGAAGTGTTGGGAAATCAAACAGGAATTGCAATTGTCAAAAAAGGTGATGTTTTGAGCGTAGAAAAAACTAAGAGAAGTATATCAGAGTAAAATAGCAGCCTTTTCTATTAGTATATCTTCAAGAGGATTTTCTGATAAAACTACATCAAGTTGTTTATCTGTTATTTGAAAATATTTTTTTATGAATGAAGTATTATCTTTTGAGAATATTTTAACAGACATAAAACTCAATTCTTTGTAAAGTGCATCCAATATTTTTTTATTGCCAAAAGCAATCAATACAAAGTTTTGGTTTGGTTTGATTCCAGCAGAATTAATTGCAGAAGAAATTTGGGAAGAAATAGCAAAGCGCATTAAAATATCCATTTCAAATTTGTTTGAAAGTAAAATGTCATTTTTATCAGAAGAAACAGATAAAGAAATAATTTTTTTCAGATGATAATTATTTAAAATAAAATTACTAGATATGGCCTGAAGTATAATTCCAGGAAATTGCTTTCTGAGTGTATCAAGATAAGTAATGTCAATTTGTTTTTGACCTTGAATTTCAATTACCTGAACTAATTTGTTGGAAACATTGAAAATTAGTCTTTTAGGTGAGCCTCCATGAATAACAGGAATTATACTTACTACATCGCCATTCTTTATTTTAGTCATTTTTCCTTCTAGAGCAGAAGAATCAACACCATTAATCGCGATCAATATATTTTCAATGTCTAGGTTAGGAGTACTAACAGGTTTTAGTTCCAATAGTAAATCAATAAGATCGTGAATGTGTATATCAGATTTATCAATTTTTAGTGTATCAGTAGAAAATGACTTTTTTGCTCCCCCTACAAGTTTAATCATTATCATATATGGATCATCAAGAATGTTGAAAATTAATTTTTTGTCTTATTATGCGGTTTATTCTTCTGTATCTTCACTTGTTTCTGTGTTAGATGTTATTGCAATGACTTCCTCTTCAATGGTATCATCCTCAGAAATTTTCTCTTCCAAAGTATAATTTTCAATTCTAGAAGATTCTATTTGAGATTGTTTTGCTTTTTCTTCACGATTTTCTTTTTTAATAAATTTAGTAATATAGCCTGCAATTTCATTTTTTAGCCCTTTTGAACGAATTATAGCTATTTGATCTAATACTTTCTTATTATCAACAAAATCTTCTCCAAATTTTGGCTTGTGTCCATCTAGTACTTCATAAGAAAGACGCTTAATTCTATCCACTCCTCGTGTAATGAACTAGGGTTTTTTATACCTATATTCGAAGGAATGTCTTTGAATTTTCTTCTAATAATGAAGTCATTTCATCATATGACTTACCTAGTATTTTTGAGGCACAAAACACAACACTTGGAATAAAACTAATTTGCCCAGATTTCATTTCAAAGCACTTTGAGAATTTTACAGGGCCATCTGTTTCAACAAGAATTTTTGCCTCAGATGTTTCAGATAATAGTATTTGTTTGTCATTTGCATAAATCATAACAGGGCCATAGGAAACAAAAAAATCCATGTCCATTGCTTTTTGAAGTTGTTTTTTGCTTCCATCAAACCAGTGTAGTAACGCATGCTTAGTGTCATAAGAAGTCATTATAGAAAATATATCATCAAGACTTTTCCGTGAATGAATTGAAATAGGTTTTTGGATTTTTTCTGCAAGAGAGAGAAGAGATTCAAAAAGATGTATTTGCCTTTTGTTATCTTCGTTAGATTTTACATACGTAGGATCTAATCCAATCTCTCCAATACCAGAAATATGTTGTTGATTTTCACTAATTAGATTTATCATCAGTTCTAGATCATCATTTGCACGTTCAGGATGAATTCCAATAAAAGGCAAGATAAGTTTGCTCTTTCTTCCAAGCTCCAAAGTTCTTTTAGAGGTCATATTATCCATCGATACACAACATGCTTTGATTTTCATATTTTCCATTCCTTTGATTGTATGATTCAAATCATATTGATAGTCTGGATCGGACAAATGAATATGAGAATCATATAACCAAGTCATTGCTTTAACTTTCAAAATAGTCTGTATAAATCGATTTCTTAGTAATATTTTTTTACTCACAATCTTTTATCGGAAAAAAGAAAAGAGAAAACAATGAAATCATCAGAACTTGGCATTTCAGCGATGTATAGAATTTTAAAAAAAGCAGGCGCTGAAAGAGTTAGTGATGAATCAGCAGAAGAGCTAAGAGGAATAATTGAAGAATTGGCTAACAATATTGCAAAAAGTGCAGTAGACATGGCCTCTCATGCAGGAAGAAAAACGATAAAAGCAGAAGATATCAAACTTGCTTCAAAACCATTTATTTAATTTTAATCTAAAGGGTTTAATTATTCATTTCATATTTTTCAAAATGGTGCGGTGGCAGAACGGTTATGCGTGAGCCTGCAAAGCTTATACAAAGGGGTTCGACTCCCTTCCTCACCTTTCAGCATTTTAAGACAATTCAACAATTACTTGTCCTTTCATCCAAGGATGTAATGTACAAAAATAATCATAGGTTCCAACATTTTCAAAAATAAATGTAAATGATTCCTCAGGATCCAAATAGTCGCTATCAAAAATTTCACTTGGTTCATCATAATAACCAGAGGTCACACTATGAAATGCAACATCTTCATTTACCCAAGTAACTGAATCACCTTGTTTTATTACAATTTTTGATGGAGTGTAACACGAATCAGTTTTTTCACATCCTGGACGTGAAACTTTTGTTGACATAATAACATCTCCTTTGAGAATTGTTTTTTGGTCATCAACATCTTGAACAACAGTATTTTGAGATAAGAACACAATTCCTAATGGTATTCCTATGATCAATGCAATAATTGAGATTATTATTATTCTTTTTTTCTCCAAATTACATCACATATAGAACTGAGTTATTATGTAATTACCAAATTCTCTAAATATATAACATATTAGAAAAATCACTTTGGCTCAAAACGGTAGTGGATTATTAGAGTACATTCCAGGTTCACATGCTCTATTAACTCAAAAAAATTCGAGTATACCTTTAGAAGGATTTTCAGAAAATGTCATAGGAAGCATACAAGAATATGCTGAAAATTCAAAAAGTGAGGTAGAAAAAGGCAATAATTTTCTTCAATGGGTTCTCACGCGAGTTTTTGAGGCTACAGAAGATGATGCAGCAGATGCAATTGTTGATGGTGCAAATGATCTTGGTATTGATGCATACCTTCCAGTAGATTTCTCAGATAATACTATTCGTCTATTTCAATCAAAATATGGAACATCTCATTCATTTGAAGCGATTGCCAAATTCAAAGAAGATGCAAAGCGTTTGCTTGGAAAAGACGTAACAAAGATGAGGCCTGAATTAGCACATCTTGTTACAAAAATCAAGGAAAAGAATCTAAAAATAAAATGCTGCTATGTGACAGATCAAAAAGTGGAGTATCAAGACGATCTAATTGAAATCATAGACATTGACAAGATCATTCAAAAATTATGGGAGCGAATAAAGAAACCTGCTGCTGGAAAAAGATCATCAATAAAATTAGAAAGAATGCTTAGACATGATAATACAATTCTTGGCATTTTGAAATTAAGAGAACTAACCGAATTTGTCAACAAGAATAAGGATTATGTTTTTGAATCAAATATCAGACAGTGGATGCAATTTAAAACAACGGTAAACAAAGGACTACGAGAAACGCTTCAGAGTAATCCAGGAAAATTTTTCTATTATAACAATGGAATTACAATTGTAGTTAGTGATTTTGAAGAATTAGGAGATAATATGATTGAACTCTATGCACCACAAATTGTAAACGGTGCACAAACATCTAATTCAATCCTTGATCATTCAAAACGAACTAAAAACATGGATGGTTCTATGACAGTAACTATAATCAAAGCAGATGATGAACAAGAACAAAATAACATTACAAAATACAGAAACTCACAAAATTCAGTTAGAGGAAAAGATCTTGTTTCATTAATGGATTTTCATAAATCCATTAAATCACAACTAAAAAATTGTGGATATTTTTATGAGATTCAAGCAGGATCGTTTGATACAAAATCAAAATCAAGACAATCAGAATACGAAGGAGATTCCATATACAATGAGTATCTTCCAGATAATCACAAAAAAGTAATTGTAGCAAAAGATGCAATTCAGGCTCTTGTAGCTGGAATTGAACAAAGACCTACAGAAGCATATAGTTCTCCAGCTCAATTCCTTCCAAGAGGAAGCAAATATGATGACATATTCAATGACAATCTAAAAGACGATTACAGAATTTTACTTTATCCATATCTTGTCAAAGAGTATGCAAAAAAGACATTGAAATATGGAAAACAAGGTGGACATAAAACAAAAAGATATGCAACTTTGTTTTATGTTGGAGTTTACTTTAGAATTTTACATAAAGAAATCATAGAAACCAAAGGAGATTTTAAAAATGATGTAAGAAAAATGGAACCAATATTTCGTAGTTTTAAACTAAATGCTAGAATTTTAAAAATTGCAGATGTCATAGTGACTAAATTTTTAGAAGACACTATAGTAGGTGATGAAATAGAATTGGCAAATACAAAACATAATTTCTTCTCACAACATGTATGGAATGATTCAATGCTTAGAGTCATAGATAAAAAAATAAGACAAGAAGAAGAAGAGATTTCAGCCTTGAAAAAACTTGCAAACAACTTGTTTTAGATTTTAAAATAGGTAGAAGCCTAACCAAGTAAAAATTTGCAGAAGGTTTACATTGGTCAGACTGCTACCTAGAATTCCTATAAACCTGTATTATTTAACATGATTTTTCAAAATGCTCCTCGATCCAGAATCTTTTTTATATAGATCAAAGAGAGCAGAATTACTTTGGGATCTAAAGAAAAATGTACAATTTGTAGTGACAAAATATCTTTACATTTCAATCCTATGGAAGAATGGGGAATTAAGGGTCCACTTTGTGGAAAATGTTATTCAAAAAAAATAGATAAACACTATCCAGGAGATCACGTTAGAGTAAACAAAGAAGAATAAAATTAGTCAGATTTCGAATATTTGTTAATATAAAGACAATTCCATGCAAGTACATCTTCTTTTACATTTTTTTCTTCAAGAAATACAATATCAGTAATTGTTTTTTTTCTTTTTAGTAAAGTCACCTGAAAACTAGAAAATTTTTTACAATTACATTCTTTGTATAAACATACATCATCGTCACCTTCATCATGATCCTCTGCTGCATGTCCACAATCACATAATGCATCATTTTTTACATCCTTGCGTGATTTTTTTGTATAAATACCTAATCGCAGATATGCTTCACCACCATGTCCTGTCTTGAATCGTTCATAATTTTCTGACTTTTGTAAAATCTTAAAAAAAGAGAAATTAGATTCGGGGCGCTGAGAATCAGAACCTATTATGAACCAGTATTCATCATCAATCTCAACAAATCTGATCTTTATTGACGGATCTAGCCACCAATGTATTGTATCATGCCAAATAGTTGAAGCCTCTTTTCGATCAGTAAATAGAGGTACAACATTCATTCTAAGATCATAGTAACGATATGCTACACCTATAAAATTATCAAACCATGGGACAGATTGGGATGCCAATATAACAAAAATCAGATTAGTGCGTATTTATCTGATCTGAATTGGTGGTAATACCCTTATATCTCGGTTTTATACTTGCTACCATATGGTTTCCTATAGAACAAGTATGCAAATTGTTGCAGATCTTTTGACTGTCACTGAACAGTCAGGTCAACAGGGTATCAAAACAACATCATTACTAACAAAGGCAAATCTATCACATTCCAGATTATCAAGATTTTTGGAAAATTTAACAGGTTCTGGATTAATCAATAAAATAGAATTTGATAATAAAAATACATTTGTAATAACTGAAAAAGGAAGACAGTATTTGGAATCTTACGCAAAATTTGCAGGTATTGCAGAATCCTTTGGATTAGAACTTTAAGATTTATTTTTTAGATCTTCTTTTTATGTTATCTTTTTGTCTTTGCTTTCTTTCCTTATATGAGCTATAAAGAATAATTACAGATATGCCTGCAATAGAGGCATAAAATAATAAAATAAACGGTTGTTCTCGAATTTCGCCTGTAGCAGGGGATATGAATGCTATCGGTATTGTAACAATGAGAAAAATCATGACGACTAGAAGATATTTATCCATAACTTGTAGTATTTACAAAACCATATATCTTTTTGATTTAACTGTGGAATAATAGAAAAATTATGATTAAGATTCTTGAATTGATCGGATTTGTGTTGATTGGCGGTACAGTTTATTCTTATTTAGGAATGATAGGAAATGAATTACGTTGGCCTGTATTTTTTGGTTGTGCAGCTGGAACACTGGCAATTATAATTTATCGTAAAAAGATAAGACAAAAAGAAAGCAATCGAGTTTAAGACATATTCAAATTTAGAATTTTAGATAATGTTGATCAATATTTGATCAATCGACAGATCTATAAAGGAGAATTTAAGGTAATTACTAGAGAAGATGGTAACCGAAACGAAACAATGGTGGGAAGGTTTAGGAAAAGAATTAGAGACAGACATTGAAACCTTTGATGATTAAAAATATTTAAAAAAACTAGATGATTTTAAAAATTGTTATAAGATAAGCCTCGGGTGGGCTCTGACCCCACGACCTAACGCTTACGAGGCGTTCGCTCTACCAGGCTGAGCTACCAAGGCACTTTTCGGTTATGCCATCAGAGTTAATAAAAAGTCTTTCCGAGTTGGATCAAATGAAGAAAACAATTTCTGGAATTAGAGGGATATTTGGGAATGATTTTAATCTAAAAGATACATTACAGTTTTGTAATAATTTTTCATCGTTAATTGAATCAAAGAAGTGTGTGATAGGTAAAGATACAAGACCATCAGGAACAATGATCAAAGAAACTGCATCGGCAACATTAATGAAAAACGGAATAAACGTATACAATTTAGAGACAGTACCAACTCCAGTAGTTTTTCGTGAATCAAGGAAATACGGAGCAGGATTAGTAATCACTTCGTCGCATAATCCATTAGAATGGAATGGAATAAAATTTATCATAAATGGAAGAGGGATTAATGAAAAAGAATTACCAAATATCATTGAAAACCAAGAAATTTTAAAAACAAAAATAGGAACTGAAGAACAAATCACCTCATCATATTTAGAAGATGCAAAAAAACTTATAGGAAATATAGAAAATCAACCAGAAATTGTTATCGATATAGGAGGAGGAGCTGCAAAGGAATTTGCTCCAAATTTGTTAAGACAGTTAGGATGTAAAGTAAAAGTAATTAATGAAAATATAAGCAATTGCACTAGAGGTCCTGATCCAACTACAGATAGTTTATCAGATCTAATTGCTACAACATCTGAAAAAGGAATTGGATTTGCTTTTGATTTAGACGGAGATCGTTTAGTAGTTGTAAGAAAAAGAAAAAAACAAACTCCAGATGTAACATTAGGTTTGGGAGTTGCAAAAGCTTTGGAGTTAGGATATAAACAATTTGTATTAAGTATTGATACAAGTATTTCAGTTGAAAAATTTATCAAAGAAAAGGGAGGAACTGTTCAGAGATCAAAAGTTGGAGAAGCAAATGTGATAGATTTAATGTTAAAAACAAACGCTCAAGCAGGTGGGGAAGGAAGCAGTGGTGGTTTTATTTTACCAGAATTTAATTATTGTAGAGAAGGAATTCTGACGAGTGGTCTTATAGCTTCAATGTTGGGAAATTCAAAGTTCAATGAGATATTAGATTTTATGGAAAGTTATGATCAACAAAGAGAGAAAATTGAAGTAGATTCTGTTTTTCATGATAAAGTCATAGAAGAGGTCTCAAGTAGATTTGCAAAAGAGTATTCTGAAGTTATCACTCAAGATGGGATTAAAGGAATAATAGATGAAGACAGTTGGGTTTTGATTAGAAAATCAAATACAGAAGACATCATAAGAGTTTCTGCAGAATCAAACAATGTAGATAAATGTAAGAAAATTGTGAAAAATACATTAGAATTAGTGAAACAATGTTATGACCATATTAGATGAAACAACAATAATCAAAATTTTTCAAAAAAAATTAAGAAATAAAAAATTCATTTCAGAAGATGTAGAGGTTTTCAAAATTGGTAAAACAAAAATCGTATCAAAAGTTGATACATTTGTTCAGAGTACAGATATGCCTTCAAAAATGAGAATGCATGATGCTGCAAGGAAAAGCATCGTAGCATGTATTAGTGATTTTGCTGCAAAAGGAGTTAAGCCTCAATACGGAATTATTTCACTAAATTTGCCAAAGATGATCTCACGTGCAAAAATCAATGAAATGGCAAAAGGATTCAAACACGCATCCAATGAATTTGACATTAAAATTTTAGGGGGAGATACAAACGAAGGAAAAGAAATTGTAATCAATGTGTCCATATTTGGAACAACAGATAAGATAGTCAAAAGAAAAGGAGCAAAAATAGGAGACATAATATTTGTAACAGGTCCATTTGGGTATACGGCATCAGGTCTTAAGATATTACTTGGAAAAAAGAAAGGCAAGAAACATTTTGTTAAAAAGGCAATCAAAGCAATTGTTAACCCAAATCCAAAATTAGATTTTGGAGTAAAAAGTAAAAAGTATTTCACATCATCAATGGATTCTAGTGATGGTCTGTCCACTACATTAAATGAAATGGCAAATCAGAGTAAATGTAAATTTATAATAAATAACATTCCAACTGGAAAAGATCTATTAGAATTTGCTAAATCACGCAACATAGATTCAGATGATTTAGTATTTCATGGTGGAGAAGAATATGAATTTGTGTTTACTGCTTCAAAAAAACATAAATCATTAATTAAAAAAAATGCGTCAATATTAAAAACACCTATAATTGAAATTGGTCATGTGGCTAAAGGTAAAGGAGTATTTCTTGAAAAACAAGAAAAATTTGTTCCTTTGAAAGATTTGGGTTGGCATCACTTTAAAAAATAAATCATTCGCCAGAGTAAAAATCACGTTCTACTTTTTGAACTATATTAAAAATTGATTCAGCAGGCAATCCAGAAACACAATCTTTAATCCACATTTCATCAAGATACGTCAATCTGTTCATATCGGCTGTAGGAAGTTGATCTGGTTGAGAATTAGGATATGAAATATGTATTTGGAATCCCTCTTTAGCAATTTTTTCACATTTTTCTTCTAATGCAATTACCGGAGAAATGTTGCCAGGTGTTAGAAATTCGAAAATCAAGGAACCTAATAATGCAGAGACAATTGCAATACCTACTGCAAGCCAAAGGATTGACATCATACAAGAGCGAATAAAACATAGTATTTGAGCAAATAATTGGGATATCAAGTGAGCAAAAAAGGCAGAATCAAAAAATCAATGTTTTTTAAACCCTTTAAGATGTGTGTAGACATTGTCAGAAATCGAAGCTGAGATTGAAGTAGAATCCATAGTTGAAGAGAGTGAACATGAGGAGGTTCAAACAAAATCCAGACCAGAAACAAAGACAGAAGGTCCTGACAAATGGGGAATTGCTCATATTTACAGTAGTTATAACAATACAATTATTCACATGACGGATCTCACCGGAGCAGAAACTGTTTCCATTAGCTCAGGCGGAGTTCATGTTAATGCAGATAGATACGAATCCTCACCTTTTGCTGCAATGAAAGCTGCAAATGCAGTTGTAGAAGTTGCACATACAAAAGGATTTACAGGATTTCACATCAGAGTACGAGCTGTTGGAGGAGTAGGCTCTAGAGTACCAGGGCCAGGTGCACAAGCTGCAATCAGAGCTTTGGCAAGAGGCGGATTTAAAATTGGAAGAATAGATGATGTAACACCAATTCCTCATGACACCACCAGAAAGAAGGGTGGAAAAAGAGGAAGAAGAGTCTAGTCCAGCATTTTAATTCTAATGCTACAACCTTTGGCTTGAAAATAATCGGTCATAAATTTGGTAAATTTTTGAGATTGGTTGTTCAATCTATATTTGTTTAACATATCTGCAAATTTTTCTTCAATTCCGTTTTGCAGATTAGGTTTAAAAGATAATTTGAAAAAGGTCCATCCAAATTTCGAAGATGATTCACTAAGAGCATAACCATTAGAACTACCAACCAGAGTTTCCATATGAGATAGTATTTTTTTTATAAGCAGTAAATCATCACTATAATTTTTTGTGCTTATTTCAAAAACAGTATCCATTATTCATCATCATTTGATGAATGACTACTTAATTTATCAGACAGAGACACAAACTTTCCATCTTGTTCAACGTTGATCTTAGTTTCCATCCTTATGTTAAGACCTATTGATCTAAATAACATCAACAATTTTCCACCGTCAATAATTTCAGTAATATCTCCAGATGTGATTAGCTCAGATAATTTTTCTACAACCGTTTTGGTATCATTTGGAAATTGGAATTCTGCATTGTTTAAAACTTCTAGACCTCTAAATCCAAGATGTTCAACGAGGATGTCCCTAGGATTTTTTATTTCTTTTGGTTGTGAATTACTAGTAGATTCTTCTATTTGTTGTCTAGTAGAAATATTTTGTTGCATTTCTGCAAGTCTTTTTGCCTTTAATCTTTCAAGCTCAGAGTCTTCGTCACTCAACCTTTTATCACACCTATAGGTAGCAATTTTGCTACTTTAGTGGCTATTCCTAGATTATGAGAAACATTGACTACTGCATCAACATCCTTGTATGCTTGAGGAGTTTCTTCCACAACTCCATCACGTGTTAATGCCTTGATAAATATGCCCTTATCACTAAGTGATTTTCTAACATTGTCTTCTGTGAAATCTCTTCTTGCTTTTGATCTAGACATTGTTCTACCAGCACCATGAGCAGTAGAACCAAAGCTCAAATTCATAGAATTTGGTTGTCCAAGTAATATCCAGCTAGCAGTTCCCATTGAACCTGGAACCAAAACAGGCTGTCCAAGATCTCTGTATTTTAATGGAACTTCATCCCGATCTGCAGGAAATGCACGCGTTGCACCTTTTCTATGAACCACAACTTTTCTTTCCTTGCCGTCAACCTTGTGTTTTTCAACTTTAGCAATATTATGAGCAACATCATAAACTAAACTCATATCAAGATCAGACTCTGTTTGATTGAAAACTCGTTCAAAAGATTTTCTTGTCCAATGAGTAATCATTTGTCTATTACTCCATGCAAAATTTAATGCTGCAAACATTGCTTTTCGATATGATTCACCCTCCTCAGATGTATTTGGAACACATGCAAGTTCCCTGTCTGCTAAATGAATGTCATATTTTTCCATAGATTGTTCTGATATTCTCAAATAATCACTACATACTTGATGACCAAAACCACGAGATCCACAATGAATTAAAATTGTAATAGTTCCTTCTTTGATACCCATTCTTTTTGCTGCTTCTTCATCATGAATTTCAGATACTTTTTGCACTTCAAGAAAATGATTTCCTGAACCCAGACTTCCCAGTTGAGGTGCACCTCTTTGTCTTGCTTTGTCTGAAACTTTATTTGGATCGGCATTTTTTATTTGCCCATTTTCCTCACAAACATCTGCATCATATGATGAACCATATCCATTGTCAATTGCCCAGTCTACACCTCGTACAAGAACTTCATCGAGCTGAGAGGGACTTAGCTTGACTGCTCCTTTTGAGCCAACACCAGATGGAATTGAACTAAAAAGATCAGTTACAAGTTCTTTTAGTTTTGCACGAACATCTTTTTCAGTTAAATTTGAACGAAGTAGTCTAACGCCGCAGTTGATATCATAACCTACACCGCCAGGGCTAATCATACCTTCTTCAGCATCCATAGCTGCTACACCACCTACAGGAAATCCATATCCTTCATGACCATCAGGTAAGACTACACTATGACCCACAATTCCAGGTATAGTTGCAACATTTTTTGCCTGCATAATAGTTCTATCTGATAGCATTTTTTGCAGTAATTCTGCATCCGCATAGATCTTTACTGGAACTTTCATTCCAATATTCGAGTCTGCCTCGATAAGATACTCATTTTCTCCAATTTTTTTAGGAGTTACAGTAGACATAAGGAATGGTAAAATTTTACCCCAAGCCAATTTAAATCATAAGTAGATTTATTTTTGATGTTTTAAGAGAGTAATCATTGGCAATTTTACCGATAGATAGCGGACGTTACGGTACTAAAGAAATGCTGGATATTTTTAGTGAGCAAAAAAAAGTAAATTATCAATTAGAAATTGAAGGGATAGCTGCAATATCACAAAGTGAGATTGGAATTATTCCAAAAACAGCTGGTAAAATAATTCACAATGCTGCAATGTCAGGAAAAATTACTGTAAAAAGAATCAAAGAATTAGAAGCAAAAAGTGATCACGATACAGCTGCACTAGTTGAATCATTAAGTGAAAAATGTACAAAAAATGTAAGACCATGGATTCATTATGGATTAACAAGTAACGATTTGGTAGATACTAGTAATTCTATGCAGATGAGAGATGCATTACGAATTATTGAATCCAAAGTTGCAAAAATAGCATTACTGTTAGCAAAAAGAGCAGTTCAGCATGGTAAAATTCCAGCAGTAGGTAGAACTCATGGTCAACATGCTAGCATAATATCATTTGGATTAAAATTTGCAAATTGGGCAGCAGAGATGGCAAAACATGTAGAAAGAATTGAAGAAATAAAGAAAAGAATTTTGATTTGCAAAACACTTGGAGTTGTTGGGACAGGATCATTGATGGGTATAAAATCACTTGAAGTTCAAAAGCGAGTTGCAAAACGGCTAAACCTTTTCCCAGCAGATGTAACTACGCAAATAGTTCCCAGAGAAAGATATGCGGAATACGTATTTGAATTAGCACTGATCGGTGCAACTTTGGAAAAAATTGCAGTTGAAATTAGAAATTTACAAAGAACTGAAATCGGTGAAGTTGCTGAACAATTCAAGAAAGGTCAAATGGGAAGCAGTGCAGTTCCAGTAAAGAGAAATCCCACTAAAAGCGAAAGAGTTTCATCTTTATCTAAAATATTACGTAGCCAAATAGCAATAACTTTTGAAAATATTCCATTATGGCATGAACGAGATCTTTCAAATTCAGCAAATGAGAGATTTGTACTTCCTACAGCAGCCATCCTAGTAGATGAAATGTTAGAAACCATGATTAAAGTAATTTCAAGTCTAATGATAAATGAGAAAAGAATTGTAGATAATTTGGATATTACAAAGGGACAAATATTTGCAGAATTTGTTTTAGAGGCATTAATTAAAAAAGGAGTTCCAAGATTTATTGCGTACAGAGACGTGCAACGAGTTGCATTTGAGGCAAAAGATAAAGAAATTCAATATATTGATGCAATTAAAAATGATAAAGCATTTTCAACAAAACTTACAAAAAAAGAAATTGATTCAATATTTTCTCCAGAAAAACATCTTGGAGCATCTCCATTAATTATAAGCAATGTTAACAAATTAGTTCAAGAAACTGTCAAAAAATTTATTTAGATTTTAACAGTGCTTTGTGGATTTTTGAACCATATTGTAAAGCTTTTTTTCTTTTTGTATATGAAATTTCAGGAACTCCTACATCACTTGCTAATTTTCGTATAATGTGTTTCCGCAATAGATCTTCAGAATCATAAATTTTTTCAGATATAGGAATAGTTTTAGCAAATTCTATAAAATTAGAAGACAATAAAGGTTGAACAATTCTAACACCGAATTCAGATGCAATTTGATTGACTGCTTTCATCATTTTAATTTCATTATCTAGTTTTGAATTCATAACTTCAAGAATCTTTGATTCTCCTTCAGAGATAGCTACTCTATATGCATTGTATCCACAGAATAGTTCATCTATTCCATTTGCAGTTACAACAATATTAATTCCTAAACTTTGTGCTAGTTTTGATACATAGTAAAATGCAATACAATTTTCATTCCAAGAGAGATTATCTGTCTGTATTGTTTGTTTGATTTTGGCGGCTATGTCTTGAAAAGTATGAGAGTCAATTTCTAAAATATGATGAATTAATTTCAACTGTTGATTAACTTCTTTTGCAAATAATACATCATGAGATTCTGGAAAACCAATGGTCAGTAAGGTTACATCATATCCTAGATCTGAACAGATTTTAGAGATTAGGGTACTGTCAACACCTCCAGAAAACGCAATGCCTATTTTCTTTTCCACTATGTTTTCTTTAATAGAATTTTTAATTTTATCAAGTAATTCTTTTTTCATTTTTTTCACTAATTATCAAGTCATTTGGAATACAAAACAACCACGATTAATCTTATCATCTAACTATTAATTTAGTATTGTAAATATAAAATCATGATAAGATTATCATCAGAATCCATAGATCATGAATTAAAAAACCTGAAGGGATGGACGATTGTAAATAATAAAATACACAGAGAATTTCAATTTGATGACTTTAATCAGGCATTTGGATTCATGACAAGGGCTGCAATGCATATAGAAAAAATGAATCATCATCCTGAATGGTTTAACGTTTACAATAAGATAATAGTAGATTTAACAACTCATGATGCGGGAGGAATCACCCAAAATGATATCAATCTGGCTAAAATTCTAAATTCACTAGAATAATTTCAAATTACTGAATAAAATAATTTTTCAGTTTTATGTATTACAGAATTTATATACAGAGCTAAGCCAGTTGACTTCACATGGCTTCAAGTCCCACAATTCTAGATTCAGATTTTAGATATATTGACAAAAAAGGTAATCTAATGAGAACACGAACTGAATTGACAATAGCACAAATGCTCTCATTTCTTGATGAAGATTATGAGTATGATTATAAATTATCATTAAAAAATGGAAGTTCTGTAACTGTTGATTTTAAGACAAAGAAAGGTTTGATTGAAGTAATTGATAATGAAGAAGATATAAAAAAATATAATGAAATCAAAGAAAATCTACCAGAAGAAAAAGTGATGGCCATAGGACATCCAAAATATGCTGCACAAATTAAAGAATTACAAGACATGGTATTCTATGATAAAACACCTCAAACAGGATCAATATTTCTAGAAGACCCATCATTTTCATTTGATTATGCACATATTCTTCCTCTAGTAGAGAAATGTTCCATTCTACATGGACATACATCTTCAGTAATGGTTGAACTAGTTGGACAAATGAAAGATAATCTACTGGTAGATTTTGGAATAGCAAAAAAAATCATAAAAGAAGTTGTTACAGTGTTTGATCATAAATTTTTCATTAATAGAAAATATCTAAAAAAAGAAGATGATTCTCACTATCAGATTCAATTTGATGGACCAAAAGGGATGTTTGATATTCAAGTTCCAAAAAATACAGCATATCTCTTAGAAGGAGAAGCTACTGTTGAAAATCTTTCAAGTGAAATTATCAAACTGCTTGCTCCAAAATTACCTCAAAATGTAGAAGCTGTTGGAGTTTACATTTACGAAGGATATAACAAAGGTTCGCATATTATTTCAAACATTTCAAGATAATTAAGAAATGGAACCAAAAATTGAGGAAAAAGCTTGGAACCCAGAGTTAGAAAAAGAAATTCTCAAACAGTGGGCAAATGAAAAAATTTATGAATTTGTACCAAGAGAAGATAATTTTACAATAGATACACCGCCACCCTATCCATCAGGTAGACCATGGCACATAGGTGCAGCAGCACATTATTCTCAAATTGATATGATAGCACGTACTGCAAGGATGGCTGGAAAGAATGTATATTTTCCAATAGGTATTGATAGAAATGGTCTTCCTGTAGAAATTTACACAGAGAAAAAACACAACATCAGAATGCGTGAAACTGAAAGAGGTGAATTTCTAAAATTATGCAGATCTGCATTAGATGATTTAGAAGATGAAATGATATTAATCATGAAAAATTTAGGAATCAGTGGAGATTTCTCCAATTATTATAGAACAGATTCTGAAGAATACAGGACACTAACACAATCTACATTTATTGAACTGTGGAAAAAAGGACAAGTGTATCTTGCAAATAGACCAAATAATTATGATTGGGTTTCAGGTACAACTATTGCAGATGCAGAAATTACATATGAAGACTTACCAACTAAACTAGTTTATATGAAATTTCAGATTAAAGATACAGATAAGGAGATAATCATTGCAAGTACAAGACCAGAACTTCTTTGTGCATGTAAAACCATAATTGTAAATCCAGAAGATGAAAGATATACAAAATATATTGGAAAAAAAGTGATCGTGCCAATTACTAATGTAGAGGTTGAACTAAAAACACATCATTCAGCTCATCAAGAATTTGGTTCTGGTGCCGTTATGGTATGTAGTTACGGTGATCAAAACGATGTAGCATTATTTAGAGAACTAGAACTGGAAGAAATTGTTGCAATAGGATTAGATGGAAAAATGACAGAAGCTGCAGGGAATTATGTTGGATTAAAACCAAAACAAGCACGGGCAAAAATTATTGAGGATTTAGAAAATAAAGGGCTGGTAGAAAAAATTGAAGATATAATTCATAGAACTCCAGTATCGGAACGAAGTAAAAATCCAATTGAGATAATTCCAATGGAAGAATATTATCTAAAACAAAAAGAATCAATTGAAAAAATGAAAAAATTAGGACAGGAAATTACATTTTATCCTGCAATGCATAAGCAGATTCTGATGAATTGGCTAGAATCCATCAATATTGATTGGCCAATATCAAGAAGAAGATACTATGGTACTGAAATTCCTATTTGGTATTGCAAAAATTGTTCTGAACCTCATGTACCTGAGCCTGGAAAATACTACAAGCCATGGATGGAAAAATGCCCAATCAATCAGTGTTCTAAGTGTAAAACTACTGAATTTGTAGGTGAAGAGAGAACATTTGATACATGGATGGATTCTAGTGTTTCGCCTCTTTTTATCAGTAAATTTAACAAAGATCAAGAATTTTTCAATAAAGTGTATCCTACTACAATTCGTCCTCAAGCAAAAGATATTGTAAGAACATGGTTATACTATACACTTCTAAGATGCGAACAACTTACTGGAAAGAAACCATGGTCAGAAGCATGGATTATGGGATATGGTCTTGATGAAAAAGGAATGAAGATGAGTAAGAGTAAAGGAAATGCAATTGATCCTTTACCAGTAATTGAACAGTTTGGTGCAGACACTTTTAGATTTTGGAGTGCAAGTGAGATTAATCATGGATATGATTTTAGATGTAATGAACAAAAAATTGAATCAACAAAAAAATTTCTCAGTAAACTGTGGAATGTTTCTAGATTTTTGTCTAGCTTTCCTGTAATTGAATCAGGAACTCTGACAACCACTGACAAATGGATATTATCTGAATTAGATGATTTAATCAAAGAATGTAAAAAAGGATATGATGAATATAATTTCTTTATTCCTGCAATTGCAATTAGAGAATTCACTTGGAATCTTTTTGCTGCACATTATATTGAAATGGTTAAAGCAAGAGCATATGGAATTGGTTTTTCAGATGAAGAAAGAGATGGTGCAATACATACATTACATAAAACATTATCAACCATTTTAAAATTATTAGCACCAATTACACCATTTATCACTGAATATCTTTGGAAAACTTTGTATTCAACAGAGAGTATTCATAAACAACATCAAGTAGAATCAGAATCAAAATACAATCAAAATAAAATTACAAAAGAAATAACAGAATTTAATTCCAGAGTATGGAATGAAAAAAAGACAAAAAATCTTTCATTAAAGGATTCAATCACAATAACAATTCCAGAAAGTCTAGAATCTTTCAAAAAGGATTTGAAATCTATGCATAATTTAGCTGATAATTGAGCCTAAATCACACATGTATAATCCCATTTGTAATGAGATATTGAATTCCAGATACAAATTCGGTGTCTTCGATTAACCCATCTGCCCACCATCCAGCATTATTTTTTACCCAAGACGGAATATCTTGGTGTGTAGACTGTCCTGATTGAGTTTGAGGAATAGTCATTATTCTCTCTTTGATCAAATATTGAATTCCAGATACAAATTCGGTGTCTTCTATAAGATCAGTGGACCACCATCCAGCATTATTTTTTACCCAATCTGGAATTTTTATTTCAGTATTTGAGATGAATGGATTTAGTGCATGTGTTCCAATAATTTCAATTACAGAATCTCCACTAAAAAATGGAATCATTAAAGTTCTAGAATTTAAATCAGATTCAGATTCAACGTAATCAGTTTCAAACCCATCTACTAAAACGAAAAACATATCATCAGACAATTCAAATTTTGCGTCCAAAAGATCTCTAGGAATCGTAATTTCTACAGTTCCATCATCTTGAGTAGTCATAGTAATAATTAATTCAAAAAAATCAGGGTCTAGAAAAATGGATTCAATTTTAGCATTACTAATGTCATATTTGACATCATGTGAATCTATAGAAACAACACCAGTATAGGCAAGTGAATATTGAATAGATGAAGAAATTAAGATAAGAGAAAAGATGAAACTAAACAGAAAAAGAGAGTTGTTGTTTTTCATCGTTTATCACTAGTTGAAATTCCATCTTCAAGTATAACGGTAGAGTTATTTCCAGTGATAGTTTTTTCTGAAGTTGAAACTATTTTACTTAGAGTTGCAGTTCCACTAAGAAACCACGAATCAGAAATCTTACTTTGGGGACCAATAATTGAAACTCGTGATTGTTCAATTTTGTTAATAGGAATATCAGCATTTAGAAAAATCTTTAGTGTAGTATGAACTTCTTCTAATACATTATTTTCTAAAAATGCTACAATGACAAGAGAGTCTTTGGCACCAGATTCTCCAGAAGATACGGTTCTGGCTTTCCCAAATCCACAATTATAGGTAATTTCGTCAACAGTAATTTCACATTCATCTAATTCTAATTTGAGATTAGATTTACTTTTATCATATGTGGTAAAATTCATTTTTCCAGTCATTGAAGATGTTTGTGATTTATCATTTATCATAGAAGCATTTACGAAATCAAAAACTAATTCATATGTTTCAACATAAGTAAAAGTGGTAGTTTTTTCTCCCATGTATGTTCCATTATTGATTTTATCAAGAATATTTTTGGTTCTTGAATCTAATTTATCAGATTTTGTCATGAGTTTTTTTTGAATTTCTTCAGATTTTTTAATTGAATTTTCTTCAATCTGTTTAGATTTTTGAGAAAAATTTTCTTGATCATCAGTTATATTTTTTTCAATTTTCTTTTGAGATTTTTCTTTAATTTCTTTTAATTTTTCTTCATATCCTTTTAATTTTTTTAATTGTTTTGCTTCAAGGTTTTTTCTATGAGTTTCAAGTTCAGCTTTTTTCTGCTCTAGTTCTTTTTGTTTTTCTTCTGATTTTGCTTCTTGGTCAGCTTTTTTCTGCTCTAGTTCTTTTTGTTTTTCTTCTGATTTTGCTTCTTGGTCAGCTTTTTTCTGCTCTAGTTCTTTTTGTTTTTTATAAGCTTCAGAATCATCACTACTTACATAGAGATTTTGAGCAAAGGCATCATCAATAAGAAATAATCCAAAAGTACCACCAATCAAAATAGTCATCAAGATACTAACTATTACAAAATTTGATTTCATTTTAAAAAATCGTCCAAAATGGAGTTAAAAAGAATTGCTGATAACTTGTATTCATATTTGGCTAGTTTTTTAATTTCTTAATCAAATTTACAAAATATTTGTGTAAAGAAACATCTTCTGTTAATTCGGGATGAAATGCAACACCTATAATATTGCCTTTTTTTACAGCAACTATTTTTTCATTAAATTTTGCTAAAACTTCTACTCCAGAACCAACATCAGAAACAGATGGGGCTCTGATAAAAACACCATTAAACTTTGGAATATTAATAGAATTCATAGAAATATCTGCTTCAAATGATTCTTTTTGTCTTCCAAAAGAATTTCTTTCTAGTTTAATGTCAAGTAAATCTAAAAGAGGTTGATCTGTTTTTCCAACAACACGATCATTAGCTGTCTTTGAGAGCATGATCATGCCGGCACATATTCCTAATACAGGTATTCCACGTTCAATTTTTTCTTTTATTATCTTAAGAGAGCTGTTTACAAGAGAAAGTTGACCGATTGTAGTACTTTCACCACCGGGAATAATTAGACCATCAAGTTTGGAAATATCTTCAGCAGTTTTAACACCTACAACAGTTCCTTCTACGCCTAATTCTTTTAAGGCAGTCTTAGTAGAGGTAATATTTTCATGTACATCGCCCTGAATTGCTAAAACTCCAATAGTAAGACTCATGCTGAACTTCCACGCTCTTGCATTCTTAATTCTAGAGTCTTAACATCTAATCCCAACATAGATTGTCTTTCATCAATCATTTTTTGTGCTTCTTTTACTTTTTCTGATTCATTCCAGAAAGTAGTTGCCAATACAATAGCTCTTGCTCTTTCTTTGGCATCGTTTGCATTAAAAATTCCAGATCCTACAAATATTCCATCACATCCAAGAGACATCAAATATGCAGCATCAGCAGGAGTTGCAATTCCTCCTGCTGCAAAATTAACAACAGGTAATCTTCCAAGTTTTGCAGTTTCTTCAACTATATCATAAGATACTTTGAACTCTCTTGCCATTCTAACTAGATCCTGGTTATCACCAGAATCATAAATTGCCTTTATTGATCTTAATTCATCATTTACTTTTTTGATATGAGTGATTGCCTCTGCAACATTTCCTGTACCAGGTTCTCCTTTAGTTCTGATCATTGCAGCTCCTTCTTCAATTCTTCGTAATGCTTCAGATAATGATCGTGCTCCGTTAACAAAAGGAGTTGTAAAATCCCACTTCCAAATGTGATGGTTTTCATCAGCTGGTGTCAAAACTTCTGATTCATCTATCATATCTACATTAGTTTCTTCAAGAACTTTTGCTTCATAGACATGACCAATTCTACATTTTGCCATTACTGGTATTGTTACTGAATCCATAATATCTTCAATAATTCTAATACTTGCAGTTCGTGCAACTCCACCTGCTTTTCTTACATCAGATGGTAGTTTATCTAAAACCATAACAGAAACAGCTCCTGCGTCTTCTGCAATTTGAGCTTGTTCTACTGTAGTAACATCCATCACTACACCATTTTTTAGCATATGAGCAAAACCACGTTTCAAAGTAGATGTTCCACGTAAAATATTACCAGAATCAGATTTGTCTTTAATTATTCCTTTTGCATCAGTTCTTTCGCCCGAAAGTGGAAGCATGTTTAGAGTTTTATCAGAGCCTATTTGTATCTATTCACTAATTTGTTCTGTGATTTTATCAAGTTGAGATTCCACCATAGAGATTATTGGAGGTATAAATTTATCAGTTGCATTTTGTTCTGGCCAGCTAATTTGATTAACTCTTCCATTTAGAGTAATTTTGATATTTGATTTTTGAAAATCAGTTACATTATCACGTACAGGAAATAATTCAGAAGGAATTGAGATAAATCCAGTTTCTTTAATCAGTGCTTTTAACTTACGAAGTGTTTGATCATCCAGATTTGATTTAACATCTGGTTTTGGATAACCATTTTCAGTCACAGTATATTTTATTTCTCCATTATTGTGTATTAATAGAATTTCAGTTTTTTGCGCTCCAATTCTTTCTGTTACACCATAAGATATTTTTTTCAATTGGTGTTTTGTGTATTCAATTTCAACTATATCATTTGGATTAGCTGCAGAATATGGAATATCGGATTTTGTGATTAATGAAACAGCAATTAAAATTGCAATGATAGCAGGAATTGCTGCTATTACTAAAATAATTGGTTTTACCATGATTTACCTTGATGGTTGTAGAACAAGGTTAATCGCAAATAAATCTTGGTTAAAATAACTTAAAATTCTAGTCTGATTCATTCTTGTTCGTGGGGTCGTAGCCTAGCCTGGTAGGGCGACAGTGTATACGATAGATCACCGCTAAGGGCTCCAAAGGTAAACTAAGCTAAACTGACTCACGGATGATGTAAGTTTGGAGCTGTAGTGACCCGTAGGTCGCCGGTTCGATTCCGGTCGGCCCCACGTTAGAATATTATTTATTTCTCAAAACATTTAGTGCAGAACCAGCTTTGAACCACTCTATTTGAGATTTATTATAAGAATGGTTAAGAGAAAGTTCATCCTTTGTTCCATCTTTGTGTTTAATGATACACCTAACTGGTTTTTGTGGCTCTAGATTATTCAAATCAATAAGACTAATTCGGTCATCTTCTTGGATCTTATTGTAATCATCAGGATTACTAAAAGTCAATGCTAGAATTCCTTGTTTTTTCAAGTTTGTTTCATGTATTCTGGCAAGACTTTTTGTAATAACAGCTGCACATCCCAAATATCTAGGAGTCATTGCAGCGTGTTCTCTACTGCTTCCCTCACCATAATTATTATCACCTATGATTATCCATCTCATTCCTTTTTCTTGATACTGTCTTGCAATTTTTGAAAAAGATTCAAGTTGACCGTTTAAGAGATTCTTTCCTTTACCAATTTCATCATTAAATGCATTAACAGCACCCAAGAGCATATTATCACTGAGGTTATCAATATGGCCTCGAAGAGATAACCAAGCACCTGCAGGAGAGATATGATCTGTAGTGCATTTTCCTTTTGCTTTAATCATTATTGGAATATTTTCAAAGTCTTTTTTATCCCACATAGAAAATGGTTCTAAACGTTGTAGTCTTTTACTATTAGGATCAATTATCACTTCAATATTGCTTGAATTTTCAGGGGGCGAAATAAAAATTCCTGTAGGTATCATAAATCCATTTTTTGGGACTTCAGGTGCAGGTTTTGGAGGTTCAAGTTTAAATTTTGTTCCATCTGATGCGGTCAATTCATCTTTTAGAGGATTAAATGAGAGTCTACCTCCCAAAGCAAGTGCAATGATCATTTCAGGACTACCAATAAAATTCAGAGTATTTCTCTGACCATCATTACGACCTGGAAAATTTCGATTAAAACTAGTTACAATTGTATTTTTTTCATCACTTTCTAATTCAGGTCTTTTCCATTGACCAATACATGGACCACATGCATTTGCCAATACCGTAGCTCCAATTTCTTTTAGTGAATGCATTTGTCCATCTCTTTCAATAGTACTTCTGATCTGTTCTGAACCAGGTGTGATTAGTAAAGGAATTTTTGATTTAATGCCTTTTAATTTTGCTTGTTCAGCTAAACTTGCTGCTCTTGACATATCTTCATAAGATGAATTTGTACAACTTCCAATCAGTGCAACAGAGATTGAATCAATGTATTGATTAGATTTTACATCATCAGCTAAATCAGATATCGGTCTTGCGAGATCAGGTGTATGAGGGCCAACAATATGAGGTTCTAATGTTGAAAGATTAATTTCAATAATTTTATCAAAGAATTTTTCTGGATTAGATTCTACTTCAGGATCTGCCACAAGCAATTCTTTATTATGATTTGCAAGTTCAGCAATCTTTTCTCTGTTTGTAGATTTTAGATAAGTTTCCATTCTTTCATCATATGGAAATATAGAACATGTTGCGCCTACTTCTGCGCCCATGTTAGTAATAGTAGCTTTTCCAGTACAACTAATAGTATTTGTTCCAGGTCCAAAGTATTCAATAACAGAATTTGTTCCTCCTGAAACTGTCAATTCTTCAGCTACTTTGAGTATGATATCTTTTGGTGCAGTCCATCCGTTTAGTTTCCCGGTTAATTTTACACCAATTCTTTTTGGATAAAGTAATTCCCAGGGCATTCCAGCCATCGTTTCTGCTGCGTCTAATCCACCTACTCCAACAGCAATCATTCCCAAACCACCTGCATTTGGAGTATGAGAATCAGTACCAATCATCAATCCACCTGGAAATGCATAATTTTCAAGAACAACTTGATGAATAATTCCTGCACCAGGTTTCCAAAAACCACATCCATATTTACCAGCAGCAGATTGTAGGAACTTGAAAACTTCACTATTCTCATCAAGTGCAATTTTCATGTCGGTGTCACCTTCTACTTGTGCTCGTATCAGATGATCACAATGAACAGTTGTTGGTAAAGCTGTTTGTTTAAGTTCTGCTTGCATAAATTGTAACATCACCATTTGTCCAGTTACATCTTGTAATGCTACTCTATCAGGAATAAGGAAGACATAGTTTTTACCTCCATCAAGATTTTTGTCGCCAACTTGATCAAAATGTCCGGCAAGTATTTTTTCAGTGAGTGTTAATGGTCTTCCAATTACTTTTCGATATTTTTGAATATTTTCTTGTAATTTTTTGTAAACATGGGTTACTAATTCTATAGTAGTACCTATTTCCACATCATTCGGTTAATTTAACCGGAATTTAATATTTGCAATTCAAAAATTGCAATAAACATTATGATAGGCGTGTTAATTTCTGAACAATTATAAACTAAAAGCAGCTTTATAATTGATTGTTGGGGAGTTACAAATATTCTAAATTAAGGTGTTTAGATGGTCAATAAGGGTTTTCCAAAATTTGGAATGTCACAAGCAGGGGCATATGTTGCTGCTCTAAAAAATTATAATTTGCCAGATTTCATTTTAGTATTAATTTCAAAAGAATGTAAATCAGATCTTCTAGAAAGAGGAAGAATAGACGATAGATTACAAAGTATGAATGACGAGGCCTTAGAACTTTTACATAAAGTATTCGTTGGATGTGAGGAAGATAACGCAGGGAAATATGCACAGTATAGATTCTATGCATATGTTTCTAGCATGTATCATAAATGTGAGGTTTTAGTAAATGAAGCAATTCCAGGAGCCAGTGGAACAAATCATAAAATTCCTGTCGCGGTTAAAAATAATGGAATGTACATTGCAGTTGCACATAACAAAGCAATTGGAAACCCTGTAAACAAAAAAGAAACCATACGATTCTATGAGATGGTTGATGACATTAAGAAAGGAGATCATGGAACTATGTTAAGCGATGCAATTTATGGTTCTTCAGTAGGATTTAGAGGCGATGCTTTAGTTGAGCTTGAAAACTTGAGCAAATCCAGAACACATGATACTGAAAATAAACTTGATTTCAAGACTGCAAATTTTGAAAATAATATTTATTCAGTAACAAAGTGTTAATTTCAATTTAGAGAAAATTTATTTTAAATTAGATGTGTCGATTGTAAGAAACATTGGCTTTCCTTCTGTTTTTTCAAAGTTTGCTCCATATTGTTCAAAATGTAATTGATCGTAGAAATGTTTGGTCCAGATATCATGAACAATCCCGATGAATTTTTTGTGTCCTGATGCTCGTAAAAGCTCATGTGCCAATACATGGGAAACAGTAGTGCAGTTTTTTTCTGCAAGAAACAATGTGTCAGAAGGATCTTTTGGAGGTTGCCACCAAACCATACCAAAGTTTTCAGCATGATATCCTTCACATGTGCAATCAGTCCAAAGCGGTTTAAAATGACAAAGATAGAAATGATAAATTTGTGTTCCTCTTTGTTCATGATCTTTAATGAGTGTATATGTATCTAATTTTTGAAATAGACTTCTTGGTTTTGTAATTAATTCATCACATTGAATTTCAAAGTCTCTACCAAATTTTTCTTTGATCCAAACTTTGTAAAAATTTGCCATTTGTTGTACATAATCAAATTCTAGTTTACGTTTTTCACGATCCTCTTCTTTTACAACAAAAATAAAATGTAAAATCATGATAAGAAAAAAGAGTGTTTATGATTGGCCTTCTATACCCATGAGGGTTAGTGTAGATCGAATCTTCTCAATTTTTCTGATTTTCCAAGTAATTGTTTCTCTTAGTTTTTCAACAGTATCAGACTCAATCTTGGCCAAGATATCATATGCTCCGAAAGTACCATGAACTTCCTTCACACCATCTAGACCCTTGAGTTGCTGTATAATAGCCTCTTCAGAACCTAGTTCACAGTTTATTAAAACATAAGCTGTTGCCATGCATTCATTAAATGAATCGACTATATCAATAAACCGATTATGCCGAATTTAGTTTTGAGAAATATCAATAATAGTATCCCAAATATGCTTTGGAACAGGCATTACAGATAATCTAGAAATACGAACAAGTTCCCAATTTTGAAATGTTTTCTGTTTTTTTATCTCATCTAAAGTTACTGGTCGTTTTAATGATTTTTTATATTTGACATCAACTACAATGAATCGTTTATTGTCTTCTTTTGGATTAGGATATGGTTCTGAAACTATTTCCATAATACCAACTGCTTGTCTCTCATTACCAGTGTGATAAAACAAAACAAGATCGCCATCTTTCATTGTTCGCATATGTTTTAGTGCTAGATTATTATGAACTCCATCCCAAATTGTTTTTTTATCTTTTTTTAGAGTTTCAAAATTATATCCTCTAGGTCCGTCTGGTTCTTGTTTGGCTAACCAATAGTTCACCATTTTAGATCATATCATGTGGGATGTTTTATATTTTTGAAAATTTGTAAATGTTCCCCGGTTCTGACTCGCGCAAGATCATTGGTAATTTTAGCCTAAACCTCCTTGGGTTTTCTAACCGGGGTTGCCCATCTTGTAGCACACCTGGGTGAATTAGAAATCATTGGTATCAATACGATCAGCGTCATCCTAATCCGTCTGTGTGCCTGCTCTTGGGCGTTTAAGTATAGATTTAGCTATGCTAAAAACCATTGATCTATAACATCTCAAAGAATCAAAGTCACTAAGCACAAATTCTAAAGGAGTGAGCATAATTAGAAAAGAGAACTAGAAAAGATACAATCAGAGATGATCAATACAAAATCATCAAAAAACTCAGTCAAATATTAATCCGGAAAGAGAAATTTCAAATCCCACTACAGGAACACGTATCTTGTAGTTTTCAATTGTTTTTGAATTAATTTCTCCCATAATTCCAATTGTCTTACCGTGTACTGAAATCGAAGCTGTTCTTCCTTCCTCAAAAATTGGATGTGAAAAGGTTTTTGTTTCAATGTCTAGATCAAATCCAGTTTTTAACGCAGATTGTAAAATAGATTTAATTTCAGTAAAAGTTGAATCCTGATGTGCACTGATTCCTGCAAAGCTAGTTGTTTCATCAATCGGATTTCCTTGAGAAAAAATAGTCCCTGTCTCAAATAATTTCTGAGGATAAGATGTGTGAATATTTCTGGAGAGATTTTCCAATAATCCTGGAAGAATAGAATCTCGCAAAATTGTATGTTCTTGACTTTTTGAATCCAATACTGAGATTATATTAATTGGTTCTCTGTTTATCATCTCATAGAGAACTCTTTTACTTGTCAAGCTTGAATTGAGTGCTTCAGTATATCCAAGTCCAATCATTATCAGACTAAGTGATTTTAGTTTTATGGATATTGGATTTGTTTGTCCTAAAGTTTGAGATGAAGATAAAATAGGCTCTAAATTTTGTATTCCATAACCTAAGGTAACTTCTTCAACTAAATCCATTGGACCAAATATATCAAAACGGTATGAAGGAATACTACAAACAATATTTTTTCCTTTTAAAGTAGCATCCAGTCTAGATTTTTTGAGAGAAGAAATAATCTGAGAATTAGTAAGATTCAATCCAAGCATTTGATTGATTAGAACTGAATTAATCAGTATTTTCTTTGGTTTTAATTTTGGTGAAGTGTTTTTAGCACCAGAAATTTTTGTGGAGACTAGCGTAAACCCAGCAGTCTGAAGTATGGTTGCAACAACAGAAAGCATGTCTTCTGCATCATCTTTGTTAATCCCAGTGACTTCAACAAAGAGGTTTTTTGTTTTTGTTGTAACAGTAGTTACTGAAGCATTAATTATTGGTGGAAAAGATACAGTTTGTTTTTTTGAATCTAAAATAAGCGGAACTTGAGGGAAATTTCCAAGAATTGCTCCATAATCTTGACCCACATTAGTATTATCAAGAATCTCAGATATTGTGAGTTCCTTATCAGAATTTAATGGTACAAATCTATGATCTCTTTTAGCGGTAGTGTATCTCAGTGGGAAAGAGATTTTATCTAAATCATGAATTCCAATAGAAGATTTTTTTCTCTTTCTGCCAATTCCAAAATGAAGGTCTTCTTGCATTGCCATCAGTTGTTTGATTATAATATCATCAATTCTACCATTTTTTGCAATAATTCCAGTTACAAATGGTCTGATTTTAGTAACAGATGGTTCTACATGAATTACATAATCATTTGATTTTTTGATGTTTAATTTTATGGCTCCAGTTTTAATTCCAAACAAACCCTGTAAGCCAAGTGCAATTCCTAAATCAGTAGAATAATCAGGTCTATTGGGACTATACTCCACTCTAACTAGATCTTTGTCTTCAGATTCAATATCCAATCCAAGAAAAGGAAGAGAATCGGAAATTTGTTTTTTCGAAACTTTTCCAAGTAATTTTTGAAGTCTAGAGTAAGATAATTCAATTACTGGCATTTTGTTGCACTCCTTAACCAGCTCAAATTATTGTTGTAAAATTCTCTAACATCATCTAATCCATATTTTAGCATTGCAATTCTTTCAATACCTCCGCCCCAAGCTAGAACAGGTTTAGTTATTCCAAGTGGTTTTGTGACTTCAGGTCTAAAAATTCCCATACCAAATAGCTCTACCCATTTTTCTAATCTATCATTATACACCATTGTTTGGAGAGATGGTTCTGTGTAAGGGAAAAATGTTGGCCAAAATTTTATTTTTGTGATTCCGATTCTTCTATAAAATTCTCGCTGTATTCCCATTAAATCACGTAGAGTTGCATTTTTGCCAACTACAACACCTTCAATCTGATTAAATTCCACAAGATGTTTGTAACTTACTTTTTCATTTCGAAATACACGTCCAAGTGAGAATACTCTAGCCTCATCAGGTTTATTGTCTGCAAGATGTTTGATAGTTACACATGTTGTATGTGTTCGAAGAACCATTTTTCTTGCCTCATTAATGTCCCAATAATATCGCCAATTTTTTTTGTGAGATTCAGAAATTTTTCTAATTTGTTCTGAAGTTCCAATTTTTTTTGCAGATAATCCATCAAGATAAAATGTGTCTTGTAATTCTCTTGCAGGATGATCTTGTGGAGTAAACAATGCATCAAAATTCCAAAAGCTAGGTTGAGCCATACTACCAATAATTTCTGTAAAACCTAATGTAACAAAGATTTCACGGATTTCATCAATTGTATCTTTAAGAGGATGAGTTCTGGCAACAAATACATCTGGTACTTTGGATTCAACATTAATTGCGCTTGATGAACCAGTAGTTATTTCAATTGATTTGGCATTTTCTGTTAATGATATTTCTTTTGTCTTAATTATATCCTCGATTATAAAATCAGGTCTTTTCAAAATACTAGATAAATCATCTATGTCGAGTTCACTTTTAGATATTTTATTTTCTCCAATTTGTTTTAGAGTCTTTTCTCCTGGAAGTTCAGAAGGATAATTTTTTAGAAAGATTTTATCTTCAGATGTATCAACCCAATTATTTTTTCTTGCCAAGCCAATAGCAGGACCAAAAACGGAACCAAGTTCGTTTTGGAGATCTTGCAACTTTTTTGATTCATTTTTTAGCAAATCATATAATCTTCTTTCAGGCAATCCTTTGTGAAAAGATTCTAATCCATTTTTCCCAAGAGATATGTTGATGGTTTGAGATTCATTCACAATTGCTAATTCTTTTAGTTTAAGCCACTCTATTCCTCTTCGAATTTGATCAGGGGATAGATTAGTAGATTTTTCAAGATTTTCAGGAGTTTGCTTTGGATTGTTTTTTAATGAGGTGATGATTTTTTTTTCAATTTCATGAAAGACTTGTGACATCAGCAGAAAGACTGAAAAAGACTTTTTAAACCTTAACCTAAGTCAAAATGAATGTCAGCTGACGACTTTATTGTGACTCCTTGGCATGTTGAAGGGGATATAGATTATGATAAACTAATCAAAAAATTTGGAACCGAAAAAATCTCATCGGAGATCCTAAAGAGAATCAGAAAAATAACAGGTGAAGACCATTTTATGTTAAGAAGGGGGATTTTCTTTTCCCACAGAGAAATGAATAGAATTTTAGATGATTATGAAAAAGGTAAAAAATTTTTCCTGTATACAGGTAGAGGACCATCAGGTCATACGCATATTGGCCATTTAGTTCCATGGGTATTTTCAAAATGGCTTCAAGACAAATTTGACGTAAATATGTACTTTCAACTTACAGACGATGAAAAATTTTATTCAAAACAGAATCTTACTTTAGAAGATACAAGTAAATTTGCATATGAAAATGCACTTGATTTTATTGCATTAGGGTTTAAACCAAATAACACAAAAATAATTATCAATACAAAAAATATTCAGACTCTATATCCCATTGCGGCACAAGTAGCAAAAAAAATTAATTTTTCAAATACAAAGGCAGTATTTGGATTTACAAATGAAACAAACATTGGCATGATATTTTATACATCATTACAATCTGCACCGTGTTTTATTGAAGATAAACCAGTTTTGATTCCTTTAGGAGTTGATCAAGATCCTCATTTTAGATTAACAAGAGACATTGCTCCAAAAATCGGAAAACCAAAACCAGCTTTAATTCATAACATTATGATTCCAGGACTATCTGGACCTGGAGGAAAAATGTCAGCCTCGGATGAGAATGGGACTATTTACACGACTGATTCTCCAAATACAGTTAAGAAAAAAATTAACAAACATGCATTTTCTGGTGGTCAATCAGATATTGAACAGCATAGAAAACTTGGCGGAAATCCAGATATTGATGTGTCTTATCAATATCTTAGAATATTTTTTGAACCAGATGATAATAAATTGAAATCAATTCATGATGATTATAAATCAGGAAAGATGTTGACTGGTGAATTAAAAGCAATTTTGATTGAAAAAATAAATGAATTTCTTGCAGTTCATCAGGTAAAAAGAGAAAAAGCAAAAGATCAGATAGAACAATTTCTTTTTGAGAATAAATGAAAGTCAGAGTTAGTTGCGATGATAAATATGAGGCTCAAAAGTTATCTAGTTTGCTTTTTATCAAAGATGCAAACGAGACTTTCATTACAGCAATTTTAAACGTAGTTGGTAATGAATTAGTTGTTGCATTAAAAGACAAATCAGCTCACAGTGTTCTTCTAAAGGATGAAACACAGGTGGAGATATTTGTAGATTTTATTCAATCAGTAATAGATAAAGAACACAAAATAGTGTCCACTGTAGTTTTTGAACAAGATGTAGAAATTGTAAAGGTATGAAATTAACCTGAAAATATTGTATAAATTGCAACAATTCCGACCATTACAATAAGACTAATCCCTAATGCTTTAAAGTCGTTATCCATAGTTTTAAAACAGAATTATTATAATTAAAGTGTTAATAAATTCTCAAAAATGATTTTGAAGAGATCATCTAGGAAAGTATCTGCTTTTTTTATTCAAGGTTCTTGCTTTTTTGGGTTCAGTTTTGGCTTGTGGTTGTCTAATCTCATTACAATTTAAACAAAGAACTCTCAAATCTTTCTTGGCTAATTCTGGTTCAGAGATATACTTACCCCATGAAGATGCAAATCCTCCCCTGCGTATGCTGTCAAATGCATCTTCATCGTTGATATGATTAAAGCCTAAAGCTCTTTCGTCTTTAAATCCACAGCTAGAACATGTTTTACCCCCTAGAATTTCAAATAATTTTTCTTTTAGGGAAGAATAGAACTTTTCAGAACCATTAGAATAGAAACTCTCTGTCTTTTTTAGGAATTTTTCACTTTTAGATTTACTTGTTCTAAAATCATCTTGGTTAGATCTTGAACTTCTATCATCTCTGGAGTATCTATCTC
>JAHFUX010000001.1:0-28537 GCA_023264875.1 Nitrosarchaeum sp. | reverse complement strand
TCTCCAGATTCTTGTGGTTTATGTTTTTGAAAACACTCACTGCAATAGACAGGTCTGTTAAATTTTGGTTCAAATGGTATTTGACATTCATCACCACAATCGCCACATGTCACAGTATGCATTTCTGGTTTTCTTTCATCTCGGGAATTTCTGTAAGATTGTAAAGGCTTATCATCTCTGGAATATCTGCTTGAAGTTTGCTTAGATTTTGAATATCTATCAAATTTTTTGTCAGAGTATTTTGCTTTGTATAGATCCATTTTTCTTATACAGATTCAACATTATTGATTATAGATAGTTAGAGCTTTAATTTGTGCCTAAATTAAAAATTTGTAAATTAAACTAGAGATTTATCCATTTCAGTTCCCATTATTTCCTGAACTTTAAGAAAATAGAGTTTGGTAGAATATGGCATATCGTCTAAATTATTATCAACTACCATCATAAAGTAACGAACAGCTCGTTTTGAGATATCAAGATTAAATTTCATATGAAGAATAGGATCTTGTTTAACTTTGATCTTGTCTTGCAGCCATGGTGGAGCCATGTCAATTGTTTCTTTGATAATTTTATCATACCAGTATGAAAGATTTTCAGGATGTAGACCCTCTTTTAGGTTTAAAACATCAGTATCGAGTTTTTTCATCATATTGTTTATGATTGCCATAAGGCTCAATCCAAAAATATTGTTTTATTACGATTACTCAAACATAGACAATCTTCTAGTCAATTGATGATAAGTTACCTTCTACGTCTATTTCTGAATTTTTTATTCTAGTAGTAGAGATTCTATTGCCGTCTTGTGCCAGAGTCATTGGAACTATCACTATTTTAACTGGGGATAGATTTTTTTCTGCACGAAGTTGATTTAAAATTTCTCCTTTATTACCAGTCTCATCACTTACAATCAAAGCCTGCACATTTTCTTCTAAAACAGCAGGACCAAAATCATTGTCTAGTTTACTAATTTGAAAGGCTCTGTTTGGAAAATTTGTTTTAATCGTACTCATTAATGTTGCAAATCTTTTTTCATAGTTATTCAGAGTTTTTTTACCTCTTTTTTCTGCTAATTCATCACTTGTTAGTCCAATTATTACTTTTGAGGAAAGTGAAAATGCTTTTGAAAGTAATGTAAGATGACCCTTGTGAATAATATCAAAAGTTCCTCCCATTGCAACAAGAACAAATTCAGACATATTATCAAATAGAAAGATAGGAAGATAAAGATACTATTTTACAACTACTAATACTATAGGTCCTTGATTAGCTATTGGAATATTATTTCTATCCCAAACAAATGTTTCAATAAAAAACAAGCCATCATTTTCAGGAATCCAGTCTATGGATTGCGATTGACTACCAGCTCCAATATAACGACCATCATATTTTCCTATAAATTCTACAAATGGGGTTTTGCCAGATTGTTTAACTTGAACATAGTAACTATATGGTGTTTCATTAGATTTTTGATCTGCTGAAAATTGAATCCAAGCTTTGCTTTGGATTTTTACTGGTGAACCGACGTTAATTTCTGAGAGTGTTTTTCCTTGAGAATCAAGTACAGACACATTAGAGATGGTAACTAGTCTTGTTGTTATTTCTGATGCAGGAATTTTTACATCAACAATATCAGAATAAAATACATCGGATTCAGAAAATAAAAGAAAACCTACAGGAAAACCCACATAACTTGTTTGAATTTTTTCATTGAAACTAAAATTCATTATTTCATTTGATTTAACAGCACCAAGTGGGATGGTAGATACTCCTACTATTCTAGGAGGATCAAAATTATCGTAGAAAGCAAGATATACATTAGTATTATTTATTGGAGCCGCACCATTTTTTAAAACTCCTGAAAAGTGAAGAGTGTCATCTAAGACAATATCACTTAATTCTACAGTTAGTTGCTTTGATTTTGAAGGAGAAGAATTGAATCCGTCAAGAGAAACAGATACTTGGGTTATGTCAGGATTTTGAGAATTTGTTCTGATCATATAAGGGGATTTTCCAAGAGGAGGAATAACTTCCAAAATAGTTCCACCTTCAATAATTTCTAGAGGTTCATCACTAACATCATCATAAAAATTTACATGTACACGTACATCTGTAATTGAAGTAAGGGTACTGGTATTTTCAACTGCACCTACAACCACAGTGTATCCTTCAGTATCTTTGTAAACAAATGGAGAATCACTTGTAAGAACTGCAGATAAAGTAGGTTTGTTATCATAATATTCTTGAGAAAATCCAGAAGAAATTGGAAATAGAATCAAAATCAAAAAGAGACTAAGAATAATTTTCTTCATACAAATTTTATTGATTAGAGACTAATTTTATACAACATACGATATAGTGAACAAGAAAGGTAACAACGTTTAACCCAGTTAGCACTACATAATCAATAATAAAAAGAAGTTAAAAAAATGTAAATTTTATCGTCTTTTCTTCATTGCTGTTATTGCCATCCAGTAAACTAAACCTGGTGCCAATCCAACAATGAGTGGAATCCATACCGGCCATGCATCAGCTGCGCTTGTCATAGATTAAAACCGAAACTTATCCTATTTAAATCCATCCAGATATCTGAAATTCAGAATTGATCTGAGTATAATGTAAGTGGACTGGACGGGATTTGAACCCATGACCCCCCGCGTGCAAGGCGGGTATACTACCAGGCTATACTACCAGCCCACATCAAGAAGAAATGATCTGTGGATTTTAATTGTTGTCTTCTTGGCAAGAATTTTATTTGTATAAAAAAAATATCACTTATGGTACTCCTAGAATCACAAATTAAATTAAAAACAGGAGATATTGCACCAGATTTTCAGCTGTTAGGTGTTGATGATAAAAAACATACACTAAATGACTATAATAGTTATCAAGGAATTCTAGTTATTTTCATTTGTAACCACTGTCCATATGTCAAGGCAAAAGCAGAAGCTTTCAATGAGTTGTATGAAAAATTTGGCGATAAAATAGTAATAATAGGAATTAACAGTAATGACTCTAGAGATTACCCAGAAGATAGTTTTGAAAATATGAAAAAAACAGCAAAAGAGAAAGGATTCAAATTTGATTATTTGATTGACGATACTCAAGAAATTGCAAAAAAATACGGTGCAATATGTACTCCGGATCCTTTTTTGTTCAATAGTAAGAAACAACTAGTATTTCATGGTAGAATCGACAATGCAATGAAACCAGAGGATATAGCTACAGAAAAGACAATGATTAACAACATAAAAAAATTACTATCTGGAGAAAAAATTGAAAAAGATTTTGACCCATCAATTGGGTGCTCAATCAAGTGGAAAGAAAATTAAACTTAAATGAGTCCTGTCAAGAGGATTTAGCTGTGGGCTCGTAGCTCAGCTTGGCTGGAGCGTTCGACTGATAATCGAAAGGTCATGTGTTCGAATCACATCGGGCCCATTTTAATTACTTTGAACTTTCAGAGATGGTTTCAGACCATTGAAGAACATCTTCGAATTTTTCAGAGATTAAATCTGAGTTGATTTTTGTCTTTTTTCCAACTTTTCCGCATAGTGCTAAACGTATTCGTTTTCCCAGTTTTTCCTTAATTGAGTTTATAGATTCTGCGAAAAAGTTGAGTCCTTCTTCGGTGTTTGAAAAAACAAGGATAATCATTGTGTCTGATTTTTGTTTCCAAATTTTTCCCATTAATTTTTGTAAATCAAGATCAAATAAGACATTGATTGCAGATGACATATCACCAAGATGGAAAACTTGCCATCCACTGGAATGTAAAGATGCAGAAGCAGCTTCAGATAACAAGGTACCTTGAGCATCAGCTGAAATCACAATGATATTCTTTTTTGGGTTTGAATCTATTGTGATTTGATTAAAAATTTGAAGTGATTTAGATATGATATTTTGTAATAATTTTTCCTCAGAATTTCCAATTTTACCATCGTCATACAGTCTTTGAATTGAGTCTATTGAAGGAATTATCACTTCAGTAACAAGTTTGCGTACTGATGCCCCAGAATTAAGACAATTTTTGATCAGGGAATAAACTAGAGTCTCATTTCCTTTTACCAGATTCTCAAAATATTGTGGTGCGACTTTAAAGTAATCAGCTGGAAAAGAATATGCCTCTTGTCCTGGTTCTAAAAACCATAATGTAATATTTCCAATATTTTTTTGTCTGAGAAACCCTTCTGCAGCAAATACTTTGAGATATTTTGTCATGGTGGTTCTATTTACACCAAGTTTTTCAGAAATTTCAACTCCTGACATTCCTGTTTTGGAGTCTTCAAGTACATCAATCAGTTTCTGCCTTATCTCTGTAGATTGATATCCTCTACCCATATTGCTCCAGAGTCAAGGTATTGTATAAAGACTAATTTCCACAGATGAAACAACATGAAAATCTTGAGTCAGAATGCAAGTATTTGACATATTTCCAAATGTGGAAATATTTTGAAATTGTTTACTTTATTGTATAATAAATATATCTATGATTTTTTAAGCGATTAATTTCAAACAAAAAAGAGGAATAATGAGACTAGTTTGCCTACATTGTGGGAAAGCATTTGAGGGAAATAATGAAAAATTTTGTAATAATGACTGCAGAGATTCCCATATAGTTGCAATTGAGAGGAGTGTACGAGAAGCAGTGAATAATGATCATAGTCATACAAAAAAACTAAGCAAAGACTAACGATACCATATTTACTTTAGACCTCACATGAGTCTAGATGGAAAAACACCAGCAGAAGCGTGTGGAATTGAGATCAAGGGAGATAACAAATGGATTACGGTAATTCAGAACGCAAACAGAAAATAAAGAAACTCACTAGGTTGGGTTTTAAGATAACCCTAATGCTGATTGATTATCTAATTTAGAAAGTTAATGCGATTTACGTGCTATTATATCTATGATCAAAAATAATGTAAATGCAAACACTCCTACAATAATGCCCAATACAAAATTAATTTCCATCACCAATAATACAATAATCACGAGTATCAGGAAAAATCCAGATACCGCAAATAGACCTACTATTGTTGCATATGTTGTACCTGATTTGATATTTCCGGTACTAATTTTTGATCTTCCTACAACTGCTAAGATAAAGAGGATACTTGCAAGAGAGGTAATGAAAATAAACCCATCATAATTTTGGATTGTGTTCTTAGATTGTAATAGAAAAAATAATGCGGTAAAAGTTGCACTTCCTAAAAATGCATATACGGTTAAAACAGAATCACTTTTTGGCAATCCAAAACTCATAATGAATAAATTAATTTGTGATTAAAGAGGCTACCTACTGTTTTTCTATCATCAACCGACAGTAAACAGGGAGAATTTTCAACCGCTAACGAAACAGTACCCATAAAATAAAATCTTATATACTTGAGTACTTTATTGTACGGTAAGGGAAAGTAAATTGCCGAAAGCTGGATTCAAATCAATAACTGTTGCAGAAACTGTTTATGACAAGTTCCAAGATGTATATCAAAAAAATAAAGATAACCTTGCAATGAAAGGTGTCAATAGTTTTTCAGGTTATGTAACTTACATGTTAGAAGAGATGATGCAAAAGGACAAGACCTTTGCAAGATATGCTCCAAAGATTGAAAAAATTTCCGTAGATGATGATCGTGTTATTCTAAAAGATAATATCAAAAATAGAATTGCAGAAGTTGCAGTACAAAAAGGAGAATTGTTTTGTCAGCTATGTGAAGAAAAAGATTGTGTCCACATTGGATTTGTGTTTTCACTTCCTGACGTATACGAGATTTTGAATTCTAGGGGAATAAAACATCCAAAATAAAGAGCAGTGGAGGAGGTGGGATTTGAACCCACGAACTCCTGAGAGACAGGATCACCCATTTTTATGATCTTAAGTCCTGCATGTCCAAAAGCACTAAGTGCTTACTTTGGCCAGGCTTGATTACTCCTCCAAAAGTGTAGAAATTTGTGTGAAATTTAACAGTTTAGAGATTTTGGAGTCATAATCAAGAATTATAAGGATTTTAAATTGCTAAAATTCGTGCTTCGATAGCTCAGCCTGGTAGAGCGTTACCTTGGTAAGGTAAAGGTCGCGGGTTCAGATCCCGTTCGGAGCTTTAATAATTTTTTATTAAAAGCTCAAAGTGACCAGTTCTTTTTTTAGAGTTAGAATTAATCGATCTGTTTGCTTCTATTCTGGTGATTTTCCACGGATTCTTGGCAAAAATATCTGCCACTTCTTTTGAATCAGAATTTGACAATAATACATGACAACCTCGAGAATCTAATTTCAAACAAAGTTCTGCTAGTCTTGTCAGATCATCATATGTGAAATCTTTGTTAGTATAGCTTGTAAAATTTGCAGTGGCACTTGTTGGTTGGTATGGAGGATCAAAATATACCAGATCTCCTTTTTTGGCATCTCTTAGAACTGCCTCAAAATCTCTACATTTAATGGAAATTCTACTTGATTGCAAGATACTACTTACAGCATAAAGATTTTCTTCATTTACTATATTTGGATTAGAGTACTTTCCTAAAGGTACGTTAAATTTTCCTTTACTGTTTACACGATAAAGTCCATTAAAACAAGTTCTATTCAAGAAGATCAATCGAGATGTTTTTTCAATTGCACTTCTTGGATTACTTTCACGAATAGAGTAATAATATGACTCGGAATTTTTTTGATAATTTTTTTCATGGTTTTTTAGAGAAGCAATTAGGGAATCAACTCTATCTCTAATTGTAGTATATGCCAATACAAGATCAGAGTTTAAATCAGAAATACTGCATTTTTGACCATTTTTGTCTGTAAGAATATGAAATAGTAAAGCACCGCCCCCAAGAAATGGCTCATAGTATGTACCAAAAGACTCTGGAAGATTTTGATTCAATATTGGAATTAGCTGTCGTTTTCCTCCAGCCCATTTTACAAAGGGTTTTGGGGTAGATAGAATCTGGTCGTATTGTTGCTTCACATGTAGTCATCAAGATATCGCATATTGTCAAAAGAGACAACAAAAGATCACAACATGTACAATATTTTTTAATCAAATTTTGAGATTAGAATACACTAATCATAAAATAATAAAATGAAAAGGAAAAGATTGGAGTTTTAGTCCCACTTTGACCAAGCGGCCATCCATCTGTATGTCCAAGTGTTTAGTTTACAACCTAGTGCTGTAAATGTAACTGACAAAACTGCACCCGCACCTGCACCCAGTGCTACTGGACTGTTATAGAATTTACCTACTTGAGGTTCTATTGGTGTCATGTATGGTGGCAATGTTGGTCTTGGGTATTTGAATGCCGTTTCTAGTGGGTCTGCTACTGTTATCAGGTTTACCATGTTGAATAACGGTAAAGACATTCCTACCAGTACTCCGCCAAACAGTATCAAGGAGTGCTTGTTCTTCTTTGTCGCCCAATAGGCCAAATCAAGCAACATTGCTGATGGTAACCAAATTGGTGTTACAATGAAGTCATATGGATAACCAAGTGCAAACCATGCGCCTTTTGCTATCCATGTGTATACTGTCATAATTAGGGCGTAATACGTTGCTGTTCCTGGAACACCTGTAAACGTAAGGTAATACGTTGCACCTACGCAAAGCATCAACGTTTGCGATATTGAAAATACCGTAAACGAAGTCCAAGCCCAGTCAGTATAGAAAATGTAGTCACCTGCATTAATTGTTAACAGTGTTGAGTTAACTGCAACTACTACTATGAATAAGTAGTGAGTACATCGTCTTAGCCAGACCATTATCAACTAGATAAAACGGTCGGTATATAAAATTTTAGAGTTCGATGAAGATCGTTGTTTTTTATTAAAATAAAGTAAAAAGAAGATGTCTGAAGGAGTTTCCTTCTAAAATCCGACATATAGTGATATGATTACAGTGCCTACGGCAGTAGCTCCAATAACTGCAGCAATTATACCGTTGCTGTTTTTCTTAGAGCCTTCTTCCATAACTTTAACACAGAAGAGGTAACCAATCGCTTCAATAATTGTCAGAACAATGAACGCATAATGACCACTGTTTGTTGGATATGCCCAAGGATAATAGAAATATCCTGCTGCAGTACCACCAAAAGTTGCTAACCAAGCTGCAATGTAAGATAGAGTGATCATACCGGTCATATTTTCGACACGTCTACCAATCATTCGTTCTACATCAGAGCTAGATGCGCCACCTGCGCCACTTGAACCAAATCCTTTCGGAAGAGTCATTCTGGATTTATACGATTCAGAATCCTTTTAAGTCTTTCTTAAACGATTGAACCAGTACGATCTTCGATACTTAAAATAATAAAAGAGAAAAAATTGTGCTTTTTGCACTTGTGTCTATGGAATTGCTCTGCTGTACAATTTGCCTTCTAAAGCCATCTTGTACATCTCTGCAACGTACGGATTCTCACCTGGAGTTTCTGCACCTAGTTCTACGAGTCGAGCATATACTCTGACTACGTATGCAAGTGCTCCCATGAATGCCACTACGACACCCATGTTAAACATCCAGTGATTTGGTACTGCAAAGATTTCCTCTACAAACCAGAAGTGCCACATCTCATTGACTCCAATTGTAAACATGGTTGCAAGGTAACCAAGAATGGTCATCTTCAATCCAGTGTTAATTGAGTTATTTGGACCTCTGAGTACTGGTACTTTTCTATCATAGATTGCTGCTGCTGCCCATCCAAGTGGTAATGTTATGAAGTGGGAGTATAGCCACCAGTGTGCTGGTGTAAATGCACTATCTCTGATAGATGTCTGATGTAAAGAACCATCAACGAAGTTGTCTACTTCGACTGATGCTGCAGTGGATCCCATAGCAATGACGATGAGCCAGATTTTCTTTAGTCTCTGAATCTCAACTTCTTTTGGGATTAATGCGGGCATCTGTGCCATGATGACTATCGGGTAATTCTGAATATAAAGCAAGTGTTTTACTATAAAGCAGTTTTATAAAATTTCTAATCGAATATACAAAAAAATAACATAGTATTTCATATAAAAAACAAATTAATTTGAAATAATTTTATAATATTTTTTTTAATTTCAATGTTCATCATCAATGATTAACATATCTACAGCATATCGATCCTCGCTATCAAGGTAAAATATATAACAATGTGTATTATCATTCAGGATATTAGGACTATGGTCGAAAAAAAGATTTTCGTATTAGGACTCACTGTCGTACTTGCATTAGGTACACTTGGTTTCAATTGGATTGATTCCATACTTCCAACTGCAGATGCACACGGTGTCCAAGCACAACTTCAGAGTCGTTTCATCAGAATTGAAGATGAAACTTTCAACAGACAATCCTTGCAAACTGGCGAAACCTTGACTGTTCAAGGTACTTTAGTCAGTCTTGTAGAAAGAGACCTAAGAGGATGGATTTCCATTTTCTCAGAATCCACTAACGCAGGTAACAGATGGGAGATGCTAGCAAGAGACCCACCAGGAAACGTCTTTGACATTCCAGGTAACGCTGTTGTCGAATATTCATTATCTGCAAAAGCACTTGAAGCAGGTGTATACCATGTACACACCCAACTCAACGTAGCAAAAGTGGGTCCAGGACTAGGTCCAGGTCAAACAGTAGTCGTTGAAGGAGAGCCAATTATCAAACCAATTCCATATACCAACATCGCATACCAATCAATTATCATTGGTGTCGGTTATGTAATCACGTTTGCAACACGACCCTGGCAAGTTATCTAAACAACCCAACTTTTCCTTTTCATTTTCTATGTATTCATTACGGTTCACGTAATGAATTATCAAATAATTAACCAAGTTTTATCTGCAAGAAAAAACCAGAAAGATTGTGTTAAGTTTTAAAATAATAAAAATAGATATTTTCCAAAGTTATTTTTTTGGAGATGTTGAATTTCGTAATGATATCTACAAGATAAACATACAAAATCAAAAAAGAGGAAAAGTACTCAAATTACCATTTGGAATTATTCCAAAAAAAGACAAAATGATAGTAAGAATGACAGGATCAAGGGATCTGTTTGTTGAAGATTACTTGCCATACTGTGGAGAATCAGAATGGCTTGAAATTGATTCTGATGAAATAACTTATTTTCTTGCTGATCACCAAGACCAATTTGACACTATTGAGATAATGGACAAGTAACAGAAAGAACTTTAAGTAATCCTCAAAAAATCATCACATGAAATGGCCGGGTATGGGAGATCCATACAAGAAAAAGAAGACTCTGAGATTTTTGGGCTTAAGTGCAGGGATTGGGGCTATTACAGTTTTGATTACAATTTTGGTAGTGAATCCATTCATGGGTGAACAACCACATAATGCTTGTATAAACAATATTGAAAAAAATTGGAAGTTATCATTTACAGTTGAACTATACGTTGATAATGAAAAGGCATACATTCCAGCCAATGTTGGATTTATGGAAGGATGTCAAAGAGCAATTTACACGCTTACTGATGATGGAACTGTTTATGCAGAATGGAAAGAAGATCCTAAATTTGAAATAGGACACTTTTTGTATATTTTCAAATTTCCTCTAAGAGATATGGATGAGACAAAATCAAAGATATACGTTAATGGTATAGAATCAGAGAATTTCATCAAAACACCATTACAAGATGGATATCACTACAAGGCAGTATTTACCTCAAAGGCATACGATGAAACAAAAGATAGGGATTACTTACCTCCTCAAAACTAAGCAATAAATTGAAAAATAATCTAAAGTCAATTTCAGACTTATAATCAATTCAGACTTGGAAAAAAGATTCATTTAAAAATTTTTAAAAATAATGAAAAGAGGAAAAGAAAGTAGTTTTACCAGTATTTACCGTTGTCTGGAATTAGACCGATACCTTCTCTTTCAAAGTGTCTATCCAATTCATCGACCCATCTCTCACGGTTGTCTTTGTAAGCCCAACCATGTACACGTAACCAGAATGAGATAATTCCAAGAAGGAATACTGAGAACATTATGGTTCCGAAGATGTAAATCATTACATCATAGAATAATGGATCATAGTTTGGTCCTAACTGACCTGTAAGTGAAGACAGGATGCTTAGGAAAGTTCCTACTATAGGAGTCATTGTATATTTTGGCTCTATTTGTGCGATATATACATTTCTTTTATTATCAAAAAGTACGAGATCAGTATTCACTAAAGACTATCAAATAAAATAAGAGAAAAATAAGGTTTGTTTATCCTCTTCCCATTGCTGCGTATTTGCCAGATCTTCCTCTAATGAAGAAAGCTCCTGCAATACCACCAAAGACTGCACCTGCGATTACAGCTGCTCCAGCTACACCGTTTGCATCAAGATATGGTGTACCTGATCCAGATGATGGATTAGCTTGTGCTGCAAGGACTCTTCTATGTTGAATCTCTAGTGCTTCTTCTAATGTGTTTGTTCCGGTTTCACCTTGGGAACCAACGTTACCCATGTATTGCGCAAATGCTACCATAGCTGGTGCAAAGCTGCCAATGGCGAATACAGCGACTAAGGATGCTGCTAAAAGTATTTTTGTATTCATACGGTTTACCTGTTCGTTGTGATAAAATTGTACATATTTAACTTTTATTCTAAACCCCAAAATGCAGATGTTATGTACGAGATCCGGAATAAGTAACGTTTAATTTTGTTCCAAAGTCAGCCACATTATGGGACGATTACACACACATAGACATGGAAAATCACATACTATTAGACCAGCTACACTTCGTGTCCCATCATGGATTACTCTTAGTACAAAAGAAATAGAAGAATTAGTTGTAAAATATTCTAAAGATGGACTAACACCAAGTCAAATTGGACTAAAACTTAGAGATCAACATTCAATTCCACTCATTAAACCAATAACTAAGAAAAGTATTGGAAAGATACTAGAAGAAAATAATCTGCAAGCCGAAATGCCAGAAGATCTAGATAATATTGTAAAAAAAGCAGTAGGTCTTCAAAAACACCTAAAGACAAACAAAGGAGACAACAGAAATGTTAGATCTCTGGAGTTAATTGAGGCCAAAGTGCATAGACTGTCAGTGTACTACAAAAGAATAGATCGCATTCCGAAAAACTGGAAATATAAATCCGTAGTTGCTCAATTAGAGTAATGACAAAAACGCTTGATGAGTCTCTTTCGTTTTTCAAAGATAAGATTTCAGATTGTATAAAATCTAAAAAATCAATTTCGGTTACAACTCATATCGATTGCGATGGATTAACATCAGGCAGTATTATCACAAAAGCCCTCATCAGAGCAGGTGCAAGATGTACAGTGAGAACTTCCAAAGAATTTAGTAAAAAGGTGATTGATTCTATAAAAAAAGATTCAAGAGATTTTCATGTAATTACAGATCTTGCTGGAGGTTTTGCAAATAATTTAGATGAATCATTAGGAGAAAATTGGATTGTATTAGATCATCATCAGATACCAGAAAAAGAATATGATAATCAAAAAGTCATCAATGCTTGGAAGTATGGTATTGATGGTGGCACTGAAATTTGTGCAGGAGGAATGGCATATCTTGCAGCAATGGCATTAGATGATAAAAATTCCGACTTGTCTGCAATAGCTGTTGTATCAGCTTTAGGAGACAGACAAGATCAGGGTGAAAGAAAATCATTTGTTGGAAAAAATTATGAGATTGCCAATACTGCAAAAGAAGAGGGACTAGTGGATATTGATCTGGATTTACTACTAGTTGGAAGAGAGACAAGACCACTTCCAGATGCACTTGCATTTACATCACAACCATTTATCGAAGGTCTAACTTGGAATAGAGATGCATGTCTTTCACTTTTGAATTCTTCTGGGATTCAGCTAAAGGATGGAGGTAGATGGAGAGTACCAGCAGAGCTAAATGATGAAGAAAAAAGATCAGTCATCGAAACTATTTCAAAATTCACTTCAGGAAAGAATGCAACTGAGATAATGTCGGAATTAATTGGATATACCTATACATTTCCAAGAGAGGATAAAAGGAGCTTTTTGCGGGATGGTAGAGAATTTTCAACAATGCTCAATTCATGTGGAAGGATAAGCAGATCAGGAGTTGGAATTGCAGTTTGTATGGGAGACAGAAACAAGATTCTAAGAGAAGGTGAAACAATACTTACAGACTATAGAAAAATGATCAGAGAATACATGAATGTTCTAACAAACGAGAGATGGAGAGTTTCAGAAAGTAAGACATGTGTCATGGTAAATGGAGAAGGAATTGTTCCAGAAATGATGACAGGTACAATTTCATCATTAATTGCAGGTTCGCCAAAAAATGCTGGAAAAATTGTAATTTTGAGAACAGGTGGAGAAGAAAATACAATCAAATTCTCATCAAGAAAATCATTTGGATGTAAATCAGAGATTAATTTAAGCGAATTAATGAGAACTGGTGCTGAGAAATTCGATGGTGTAGGCGGAGGTCATAATGCAGCTGCCGGTGCAAAAATAACTAAAGACAAATTAGATGGATTTCTAGATTATTTAGAAGTAAATGTCGTTAACATGTCAAGTACAGGTAATTCTCAATAATCTTTCAAAAGAAAAGGCAGAGACTGTAAAAAGAGCATTGGAACCTGACAATGTAAATTTTCCAGAAGGATTGAGTCTTTATGTTGAAAATATTGATAACAAACTTGTTTTTAATTTTGAGAGTAAGGAAAGCATGAAAAAATTGATTAGTACTATTGATGAAGTTTTAGAACATGTTCAGGTTGCATTAAAGGTGATTGAATAATGTTAGATCCAAAAATAATCAAAGAAAAGCCTCAAATTATAAGAGATATGCTCAAAGCAAGATCAGTTGAATTTAATTTTGATGAATTGATAGATTCGGATCAAAAAAGAAGAGAATTCATATTAAAAACAGATGAATTGCGAAAAAAGAAAAATCAAATAGCATCAACAATTTCTCAAAAAAAGAAATCCGATGAAGATACATCATCTATTTTAGCTGAAATAAAAAATATTTCAGAAGAACTTGCAAAACTAGAAGCATCACAAGAAGAAATTGAAAAAAAATATTCAAGTTTAGCACTAACTATTCCAAATTTGATTCATGAGTCGGTGCCTATTGGAAAAGATGAAACTGCTAACAGGGAGATAAAAAAATGGGGTAAAATTCCTGAGTTTGATTTTAAAATAAGTGATCATATTGATATTTCTGAAAACTTGGACTTGGTTGATCTTGAAAGAGCTGCCAAAGTTGCAGGTGCAAGATTTTATTATCTAAAAAATGATCTTGTCCGATTAAATCAATCTCTTATTCATTATGCACTTGATTTTCTTGTAGAAAAAAACTACTCTTTAATTCAGCCACCATATATGATCAATCGCCAATCTATGGAAGGGGCAATAATAGCTGATGACTTTGAAGAAGTGATATACAAAATTGAGAATGAAGATCTCTACATGATAGGAACATCAGAACATGCAATGGCTGCTATGCACTCTGACGAAATAATAGAAGGGAAAGATCTTCCGTTAAGATATGCTGGTGTGAGTCCATGTTTTAGAAAAGAAGCAGGTGCACACGGCAGAGACCAAAAAGGAATTTTCAGAGTGCATCAATTTGACAAAATTGAACAATTTGTTTTTGCACGTCCAGAGGAATCTTGGAAAGAACATGAAAGAATGCTATCAGTTGCTGAAGATTTCTACAAAAATTTAGAAATTCCATACAAAGTAATGCTTCTATCATCAGGGGATATGGGAAAAGTTTCTGCAAAAACATATGACATAGAGGCGTGGATGGCAGGACAAAATACATACAGAGAAATTGTTTCCTGTTCAAATTGTTTAGATTATCAGGCAAGAAGACTAAAGATTAGATTTAGAGAAAAGACAAATGAGGAAACACAATACTTGCACACATTAAACAGCACATTAGTTGCCACATCACGTGTTTTGGTTTCAATAATGGAAAATTTTCAAACTAAAGATGGTCATATTGTTGTTCCAAAAATTTTACAAAAATACATGGGCAAAAACATAATCTAGTCACATACCCTTATATTTTGGATTCAAAGGTCGTTAATAATTGGCACGTAGAAAAGGACGAGTAAAGGACAAATGGCGAGAAAAGAAATGGGTAACAGTTAGCGCTCCAGATTCGTTTAACAATGTTCCAATTGCATACATTCCAATTACTGATGATGAGAATGCACCAGGTAGAGTTCTAGAGGTAACTCTATACGATATTCTAAAAGGAGATCCATCACAACATCAATACAAAATGTACTTTCAAATTAACAAAGTAGAAGGTGAGAAAGCTACTACAATTTTTAAAAGATATGAATATTCCAAAGAATTTTTGCGTAGTTTAATTAGACGCGGTTCATCTAGAATAAACTTTATCATAGATATCAAAACTAAAGATGGATATGTCTTTAGAATCAAAGTACTTGCTCTTACACATAGACAACTTAACACATCTAGAAAACATGCATTACGACTGATTGCAAAAGACGTAATTAACAATACAGTACCTCAAATGACAGTTGACCAATTTGTTCAGGCTACATGTTATAGTAAGATTAATTCAGACATAATGGCTGCATTTAAGAAAGTTATCAGAGTAAGACATGTGGGTCTTGAGAAAGTTAAGCTTATCAGAACCGCAGAAAAAGAAATAGCATTACTTGAAGCCTAAACAATAACGTATTCTTACAGATAATGGTTGACAAATTAGAAGTTACAATTGATGTAATAATACATGCTACAGAAGATATTTCAAAATTCTTAAAGTCTTTTGAAGAAATATTTGAGTTAAAAGAAGGAGATTTTACAGTTAATCAGACTACTGGCCATTTTGAAAATCCAATAATAGTACTAAATGCCAAAATTGAAAAAAAACAGGCTCAAAAGTTTGTTGAGAAACTAGTTGAATCATTATCAAATGATCAGATAAAGGAATTAGTTGAAGAGATAGAAGAAAGAACAGTAGATTCCAGATTTCATATCAGACTAGACAAACAAGAATTCATTAAAGGAAATCTAATGTTTAAGGAAAAAGATGCAATAAAGGTGAAAATTCACACCCCAATCTACAACAAAAAAGACACAGTCAAAATATTTAGCAAAATATTCCAACTAGATTAAATAGGAATAACGAGATAATTTAATTTGGGAATGAGGAGATAATAGCCGCTCCAGTCTGAGCGAAAGCTTTGAAGACGCCGCGACGAACCGACCCCATTTTTGAATTGAACAACAACAAACGTTTCCTGACATGCAACCATGGTATTATTTTAAATACGGATAAACGGGCGTTCTTTTGTGGCAGATTATGACGTCATAGTAGCTGGAGGAGGATTAGCAGGAACTATTGCTGCTCAATCAGTTTCACATTATTCTAATCAAGGATTAAAAATTCTAGTAATTGATAGAAATCCATCAAACTTACCTGGAATGAAAAGTACTGCAGGTTGGATTTGTGGAGATGCAGTTAGTAAAGAAGCTGTAGATTTCATGACAAACAGAATCAAAGTAAATTGGAGTGAACCAGAAATCGAACATAAAGTCAAAGGTGTAATGGCATTTTCTCCAGATAGGGAAACATCAATTCCATTTGATGGTGCGGGGTATATGCTTAATAGACAAATTCTACCACAATGTCAAAACGAAAGAACATTAGCTATGGGAGTAGATTTTGATTTTGAAATTAATCTCACAGGATTATTGTATGATGGGAATCAAGTGATAGGAGTTCAAGGAATAGACTATAAAACAAAAACTCCTTACAAAAAGACAGCCAAAGTTGTAATCGATGCAACCGGAATGACATCTATGCTTCGAAATCAGATTTCAAATACAACAAAGATGGAGAGAAAAGTGGATCGTAAAGATGTAGAATCAACAGGAAGACACATCATGTATTTTGATCATGGCGAAGAAGATCTAACCGAATTCGATCCGGATTATTGCATAATTCATCTTGATCAAGATATTGCTCCAGGAGGATACGGTTGGGTATTTCCAAAAGGAAAAAACAAAGTGAATATCGGTCTAGGTGTTGAAAAAACACTCCTTGACAAAAGAAATCAAAGATTAGGAAAAAATGATAATGTATCTATGTTGATTAATCAGTATCTTGAAAGAAATCGTGCAATAAAAAACCCAAAACTTTCAGAAGATCCTCAAGATAAGAATAATGCAACAGGTAATTTCCAAGTTTCAGTAAGAAGACAAAATGATTGCATGGTTGCAAATGGATTTGTTCTAGTTGGTGATTCTGCATGGATGCCAAAACCACTAGATGCTGGAGGTATTGGACCCGCACTAGTTGCTGGAACTATTGTTGGAAAATGTGTGGTAGAATCAATTCAATCAGGTGATATTACTGAGAAAGGATTATGGAAATACAATAAAGAATTCATAAATGAATATGGTTACAAAACAGCAGGACTAGAAATTTTCAGAAGATTAATTCAAACTCTCACTAACGAACAAATTAGTTATGGAATGAAGCACTTTTTGGGAAATATGGACGTGGAAGCTATTTCAAAAGGAGAGCATCCAGACTTTTCTAATGTTACAAAATTAGGAATGATGATTAGAGGTGCTCTTAACAAAAAACTTGCCGATGGTTTACGTTTTACTACCCAACAAAATAGACTCTTGACAAAACATTATTACGATTATCCCGATTCTCCAGAGGGGTTTAATGACTGGAGTAAAAAACTACATCAAATTCTTGATGAATCCAATACCAAATTACCTCAATATCAAAACTAAGCTTTATTTGTAAACGTAGATCTTAGAAAAAATATCAAATGGTAAAAGAAACATCATATTTAGATTGGAATAATTCTATTCAGATTTTAAACAAAGCACACAAAGCAGATCTGTTTGTATTAATAATTGGCCCAAAGGGCACTGGAAAAACATCTCTGGTCAGAGATTTTGCAAAGAGCAAAAATGCGAAACTAGAATCAATAAATTTTAGCCTTAGAACACGAGAGAGTCATCTTATTGGAACAAAAACATTAACGAATGGAACAGTCAGTTTTGAGGAAGGTCTTTTGATTAAATCAATGAGTGAGGGTAGTATGTTGTATCTAGACGAAATAAATTCTGCCGAAGCTGATGTTTTACTACGATTAGATGAAGCATTAGATGATAGACGACAGATTACTCTAAAAGAATCCACAGGAGAAATTGTAAAAGCCAAAGAGGGATGGTTTGTAATTGCAACAATTAATCCTCTTACACATAGTGGAACCAAAGAACTGCCACCACAATTACTCAGTAGATTTCCAGTTAGAATTCGTTTAGAGTATCCACCTGAGGATATAGAATTAGAAATTGTTAAGAAACATGTTTCGGGAAACCATGATTCTGAGATTATTCAGGCAATAAAACTTGCAAATATACTAAGACAAGCAACTGCCGTGGAAGAATTATTTTATTCTCCAAGTTTAAGGGAGACAATAGCATTTGGAAAATTACTAGATGGAGGAATGTCTCCTAAAGAATCAGCAAAAATTGTTTTTGGTAATGTGTATACACAGTGGGGAAACATAGAATATCAAAAAGTAAGTGACATCATTACCTCAATGTTTGGTAATTAGATGCAATCATTACAATTACGAAATGAATCATTAGTTGAGATTACCACATTTTTAGTCAGAAGATGGTCTGAAAGAGAAAATATCACAGTTGAATTTTCAGACAAAATGGAGACAAAAACTAGACTAAAAGAAAATAGAGTTATCTTAACACCAATTGAAAAAAGAATGGGAGATAATTTTCAGAGATATAGACAATTTAGAACTTCATTGTGGTATGAAGCAATGAGAATAAAATTTTGTAAAAAAATTCTTAGCAATGACCATGCATTTGGATTTATTCTAAACACTATGGAAACTCGCAGAGTGGAACAACTAGGTAGAAAACTTTGGAAAGGCATGGATGAAGAGATTGTCTTTAATTATGCATACATGTTTGTATCTAGACCACAATTACACACAGTTTATGGAAAAGCACGAATTGTAGAAGCATTTTATCAATATTTTATGTTTGGAGCATTCAAGGGAGAAATGCAAGCTAGTCACTTTGAAAGAATAAAAAAAGCATCAGAATTTGCTAAAAAAATTGTTGATGAATCTATAGAGAGAAAACATGATACAGATTGGTTGGAAAAAAATGTGAACGAAATTATTAAAATTTTGGATATAGATTCATTGCTTACAATTCCTGTTTCGCTACCATTTATGAAAGTAGATATGATTGTTTCAGAAGAAGAACTATTGAAATTTCTAATAGTGATTTCAAAAAATAAAGAAGGTGATTTTGGAAAAATTGATCCAAAAGCTGCATTAAGTGGAGAAAATATCTATGATGAATACAAAGTATTACTAGATGAAAATAAAAAAAATGATAACAAAGGACTGACTTCTGAATCAATAGGAATCCAAATTCCAACTATCACTAATGTAGATGAGACAATAATCTACGATATGAATTTGATAAATAATCTAAAAATAAAATTTAGAGAATTGAAATCAGAATGGAAAGAACAACATCTTAGTAGTGGAGATGAATTTGATGAAGAAAATTACATTGAAGGCAATGAGCCATTTTTTACAGATATTAAAAAATCAATCAAAACAAGGATAGTTATTTTATTAGATCATTCATCAAGTATTGCATCAGATGCATTAGAATACAAAAAAGCTACACTTGCACTTTGTGAAGTATTAGCATATCTAAAAGTAAAGTTTGCAGTTTATGCATTTAATACACATAACAGAGCTGTGATATGCTGGTTGATAAAACCAGACAATATGAAATGGAATAATAGTTCAGCCAAAAGATTGACACAAATTGTTGCAAATGGATCTACACCATTAGCAGAAGTATATGACAAAATGTTTCCCATATTACAATCAAAAAGACCAGATATTTTTTTGACGTTAACTGATGGAGAACCATCAGATCCTGATGCCGTTAGAAATAGGACAAAATCTCTCAAAAGATTAGGCATTAGTATGATAGCCTTAGGATTGGGTTCAAATACGATAAGAGCTACCATCATAGCAAACAATCTCAAACATTTAGGATATGAAAAAACTATAGCTGTAAGTAGACTGCATGATATTCCAAGTAAAGTAATTAGAATATTAGATGCATGAACTTAATGAATCAAAAATAAAGTAAATACAATTGAGCCTATCAGATATTTTATATGAGATTACAATAGATGAAATTTCAGAGGAGAACGATTTTTGGAAGAAACTAAAAGAAGCGATATTGATAAAAATCTGCTTGAGCGGTTTAAACAGGAGATATGGAGTAAGACACCTCACTTTGAAGAGAATCATGGTGAAACAAAGATTGTCAATGCAACACCGTTAATTGATATAACTGAAGATTTGAAAGACTGTGCAAGAGAGGTTTACAAAATAAATCTTGCCAATACAGATCTAAAAGTTTTTGGTAAATTTGATTCTAACTTACTAACAGGTTCGATAAAAGTCAGACCGGCAGTTCATATCATATACGATGCTATTGTTACAGGAAAACTGAAAAGTGGACAAACAATAATTGAAGCAACCTCGGGAAATTTTGGAATTGCTCTTGGACAGATATCTAAACTTGGATTAACAGTAGTTTCACTTGTATCAAGAAAGCTACAGGAAGGAGTCTTTAAGGAATTAAGAAATGAGAATATCCAAATTATGGATCTTGATATGGATGTATGTCCAGCTCCAGGAATGAGAGACAATCCAAATATTTTAGCTGCAAAAGCAACTGCAGCTAATATTCGTTCACAATTATCTGAACTTGGTTTTGATCCTACAATTTTTGATAATGTAAATTCTGAAATAGAATCACTTTTAGCAGCTCAAGATATCATAAACTTGGCAAAATTTCTTGCTAAGATATACGGTTGTTTTTGTCCAGAACAATATGATAATGAACTAAACATTGATGCACACAAAACTATTACTGCAGTTGAGATAGACCAACAATTACATGAGCATGGAAATTCATTAGAAGATTTTGGAATTGTTTGTGCTTTTGGTACAGGTGGTACCTCTGGGGGTTTGAGCAGATACATATATGAAAAATATGGGAAAAAATCAGTGCATGTAGTTTTTCCACCTGCAGGTCAAGATGTGGCAGGAATTAGAACTAAAGACAAGGCATCAGGCCTGAATCTATACAAACCAGACACATATGCAGGACAATATGAGATAGATTTTGACCAGGCTAAACACCTCCTAAAGTTTTTTGTAGATAAGGGTCACGATATTGGTGAAAGTAGTGCTCTTGCGCTTTATGCAGTAATACAAATGGCAAATTTTGGTACAGGTAAAAAATTTGTTGTTATTATTGCCGATGGGATACAAAAGTACAAAAAGAATTTAGAAGAAATGTCAAAAAAACAAAATCGTACTCAAATATCACTACAAGAGGCAGTATCAAATATAGATGATTATGATAAAATAATTTGGGTTCATACTCAATATACTCCTCGGGAAGAAGGAATAGAGGTAATTGCAAAATCTCTTGGTGTGGATAAATCAAAGATATCCATACCAAAAGCAAGAACTATCAATCAACTATTAGCAACACAGCAAATTCCTAAAGAGTTAAGTGAAGATCTAAAAGGAATTAAAGGTAAATCATTACTAGTATGCATGGCTGGAAATACTTCATTAATGGCTGTCAATATTCTTGCAAGTAAAGGAATTGTAACTCAAAGTTTGAATGGTGGAATAACTAATTTGCCTGAAGGAAGAGGCAGAAATCCAGGTGAATTAATTAAAGTAGCTACTGAATAATATCTTGAAATGTCTATCAATATCACAACCATTTGCAGATTTAATAGTATCTGGAAAAAAAACAATAGAATTAAGAAAATGGAATACAAATTTTCGTGGCGAATTTCTCATTCATGCTCCAATCAAAATAAAAATAGAAGATTGTAAGAGATTAAAGATTACAAAAAAATTAGTTACAGGTGCGATTATTGGAAAAGCTGATCTTTATGATGTAAAAAAATATAATTCAACAAAAGAAGTAAAAAACGATCAAAAATTTCATTTTGCTTCAAAAAATTTTCAAGATAAGACTTTTGGATTTAAGATAAGAAATGTAAAACCGTTAAGAATTCCAATTCCATGGAAAGGACAATTGGGATTATTTAATGTAGAATTATCAAAAGTGAGGATCAAAAACAAAGACATTGTAATTGATATTGTAGATGAGGAATATCGCTATCAATGGATTGGACATCATTGAGAGGTCATCAGTATTTGGAAAAAATCGGAGTAGTATATATAAAGGACCTATTTAAAGTCCGTCGACATGCCTCAAACAAAGCCTATTGTTAGTGTTGAAAATGTAGTTGCTTCTGCATCAGTAGACCAAAAAATTGATCTTAACGAAATTACTGAAAAATTTCCTGACACAGAATATCATCCTGAACAATTTCCAGGATTGGTATTTAGATTGCAAAACCCAAGAACTGCAACATTGATTTTTAGAACTGGAAAAATGGTATGCACGGGTGCAAAATCAGAAGATATGGCGATCAAAGCAGTCAATACAGTAGTTCAAAAACTACGAAAAGGTAAAATCAAAATCAAAAACGATGCAGTGATTACAGTACAAAATATTGTAGCTGCAATCAATCTAGGTGGTAAAATTCACTTGGAAAAAGCAGCCAGAACACTACCAAGAAGCATGTATGAACCTGAACAGTTTCCAGGATTAATTCATAGAATGTTAGACCCAAAAACTGTCATATTGTTATTTGCCTCAGGAAAGCTAGTTTGCACGGGTGCAAAAAAAGAATCAGATGTATACCGTTCTGTGCATAATTTACATTCATTGTTAGAAGAAAAAAATCTAATGATATATGATCAGTAGAAATAGATCTGACACCCAAATTATTCATAAAAAATTTAATAATAATTGACTAAAGATACATTTGAAAAAGAAAAGATCAAACTTACTCCTGAAGAGGGGTTTAATTTAGTTGGAATAGATTATTTTGCAGATTCGGATAATAAATTGTACCTAGTAGAACATTTTGAAATGTATCAAGATGCATTAAATGCAAAAAAAGAACGTAAAAATTCAGAAGAGTATTTTATTTTATACAAAGGAGTTGTAGGAGAATACCTATGTCGATAGATTACAAAAAATAGTACAGCTTCACTTAATTTTACAAACTATCTTATCATTGACTATACAAATTCATATGCAGTGATAGATAAGACTGTAGATTTAATTGATATATTTTATGACAAGGGGAAAAATATCCAGAATAATTCAAATTCACAACCAATTAGTAGAAAGAGTTCTAAAGCAAAATATCAAATTTTTGATGAGATAGAATTTACTCGTGGCAGAGAGATACTAGGTGACCTAATAGTTCATGGCATGGTAGCCTCAGGAGGGACAGATATAGATTGGTTAATTGAGCATAATGGTGGTTTTATCATTCTGGAATTCAAGGGGTTTCATAATGATAAGATCAACATTGCAAAAGGACAGATGATTGCATACGAAAAATTACATGCAAAATTAAATCAAACCACAAAATGTTATCTGTATATTGTTGGTTGTGATAATATAGATTTTTCAAACCCGGATGCAACAATTTGGATTTTTGAAATGAAACAATGGAGAATAGGAGCAATTCCAAAAAATACAAGTGATATTTATGGTGATGATTCAGGAAAACAAAACAAATTCATTGTTTATCGTGAATATATGGAAGAGATCAGCATAGAAAAACTAAGAGAAATAATAGATTCACATTGGAAAGAATTTGAAAAAATTATGCCCTAAAAGAAAACGTTTTTGATTTTGTTTCTAAATGATTTTCTGCCTTTATTGTAAATGTACCAGATTGATCCCACCCAGAACCTCCAGCTATTGCTAATGTAGAAAATTTACCATCACTTTTAACAGAGATTTGTTCAGACCAAACTAATTGACCCTCTTGATTTTCTATTGAGAGATTTAGTTTTCCAGATGTAGTTGATGTTCCGCTAATTGAAATAATATCACCTTTCTGATATGTAGATAAATCTGTTTGAATTGAAAGAGTTGATGATGAACCTCCCGTAATTTGAGAGTTATCAAATTCAATAGGAGAAATTCCAGAAAGAGAGATACCAATTATAACTATTATTGCTAATAGTGCGCCACCTATACCTATTTTGGTATTGTTAGATTTTAATTTTACAATTTGTGGATATGTTGTCTGGGTAGTTGTAATTTTTTGTTTTGTCGGTGTAGTTGAAAATATTACATCTGGAATAACAGGTTTTTCTTCAACTGGTTCTGCTCTACCAAGATATTGTTCGACCAAATTTCTAACATAATTTCTCTCGTAATTGCTAATCACTTCATTATTTTCACAAGCCCTAAAAATTTGTTTTAGTATACGTTCATCCCCCTTTTCTTTATCCAATAAAGCCTGTACATCATCAATGAGTGGATCAGTCATGCGTGTTTTATTCTCCTATTGGATTATTTATGAAGTTACCTTGTTTAAGATTACTAAAAATTAATACGAACAGGCTCGAATTACATCTTGATAGAAAACAAGAGCCTTGATGCTATTGGATGGAATTTCTCAAATAGGTATAATTACCTAGAGTAGATTTTTTGAGCTTGAATTATCACTGTTCGAATGTAATCTTTTGCAGTAACATCAGATACACCCATCTGTTTTACTTTTTGATATAGATCATATTCTTTTGGATTACTCAAATAATACTTTAGAAGATAGTTGAGTCGGTGTGATCGTTTCTCATCACTTTTCATGATTCAATTTTTTTTATATGCTAAAAAGGTCAGAGGATAATAATATAACCAATGGATCTTCATATCATAAAATTTGAGTAAAAACATATGATCTTTTTTAAATAATAGAAATTTAGGGACACAAATGAAACGAATTGAAGCAACTATTCAAATCGATAAAATAGGTCTAGTTTCTGATGCCATCAAGAATATGGTTGGGGGATTTACCATACTAGAAGGAAACGGTAGAGGTTCCGGTCAGAGACAAACCATTAGAGGAGGAAGAGGAACAGGTACTTTTGTAGCAGAATTCAATAAAGTTGCAACTGTTAGTACAGTTGTAGAGGATTCAAAAGTAGAAACAGTGATCGAGGCAATTTCTGATGTAGCATTTTCAGGAAAAGCAGGAGACGGAATAATTGTTGTATCTACAGTTGATGATGTTCTAAATATTGCATCAAAAAAAAGAGGTTCAGAAGCCCTCTAATCATTTTCTTTTAATCAAAACTAGAACATAATTAACAAATGACAGTAATTTTAAGTGTCCAATATGAAAAATAAGTGTTTCAAGTAACTAGTTTACTATATTTTAGAATTGCATTTGTAATAACTATAAAATAAATAATTGTAATTTGTAAAAATGCAATATATCAAGAAATAATGTGATCAACTGAGAGGATAACAATTGTTCCTCTCAGTGAGTATCCCTTTGGGGGACATGTTTGTTGAAGGGATAATCAGTTATTACAATCTAAATATAAAAGCGAATGATTATTGTTTCCAAAAATTCTCAGATGAGTTTTATATCATGCCTAATCTACTTGAATTTTTTGATATAAAAAATTACTAAACTGATAAAAAGTAAGAATCGACATAAAATGGCATAGTCATAAATTTATTCAGATTTCGATTCAAAATTAAACAAATTTTTGAGAAAAATAAATCAATAAATCATGATTTGTAATTATTAATATGGCAATAAAAACAAGATAGATCTTTAGTTGTAATCACAATAATAGAAATATTTTATCCACTACAATTTTTGAAAGAGGATTAGAAATTCCAGCTATTTTTTGGGATGATTGTATTACAGGTTGCAATATTTGTCTTAAGAAAACCAAAACAAAAGTGTATGATAAACTTGAACTGTGTAAAAAATGTTATTTCAGTGTTATAAAAATTGTAAAAGGTTAAGATTCTTGTTCTGTTACAACATTTAATGTCATAGTAGTTCTTACATGAGGTAATTTTCTAATAGCCTTGGTAATTATATTCTCTAATATTTTATAATCTGATGTTTCAACTTTACAAATAACATCATAATATCCAAACACTACATCAGCTTCTTTTACTTCAGGAATATGACTAAGATTTTTTAAAACATTGTATTCTTCGCTTTTATCACTGTGAATAACAACATATGCTTGAATGTTATTTTTACCAAGCATAGAACCAATGAGTTTTTCAGATGTTTGAAATAGCTCTTTACCTTCGGAACGTGTAAGAGTTATGGTAGTATGTATTTTCGGCATCTTACGAATAACCTGTGTAACAGTTTTTTGAATTTGTTCATCAGAATCGGATTCTATTTTTGCAATAATATCATAAAGACCAAGTGTGCCATGTACTTCTGTAACATAATCCACTGTTTTTAGTGACGAAATTACACTTTTTTCAGAACCAAGATCACAATTTATGAGAACATATGCTTTTGTCAATTAACAAACTCCCGTTACTGTTGTTCTTCTATTCCCATTAAAGTTAGCGTTGATCTAATTTTTGATATTTTTCTAATCTTCCAAGTTATAGTTTCACGTAATGTTTCAACTTGTTTTGATTCCACCTTTGCCAATATATCATAGGCACCAAATATGCCATGTACTTCGGCAACTCCTTCTATGGATTTTAATTCTGAAATTACTGATTCCTCAGAACCTAGATCACAATTTATGAGAACATATGCTGTTGCCATTTATCACTCATCTCCAGTTTTCATACGTCTAGTATCATCTTAAAATATATAAGAATAACCCAATTTACTTAAATATTAACCACTAAAATAAAGAGAAAGTGAATAACTGTATAGTCATTATAAAAATTAGCTCAAAGTTGTAAGTATTATATAATAAAATATTCTAAATAAAGTATCTAAGATAGAACATATGCATAATTCATAATTTTTTCAAGTTCTACAATATTTTTTGATGAAGATATTTTTGGTCGTAGTTTTGCACCACCTTTCATGCCTTTGGTAAACCTCATTGCCTGGCCTTTAATGTTTGAAAATTTTATGTTGTATGCAGTGGTAAGACAAAGGTATTCAAAAAATGAATCCAGTTTATCTTTTAATGAATATTGTTTATAAGTTCCAGTTTTTAGATAATCATTAATTTGTTCAAATAAAAATGGATTTCCCATTGCACCTCTACCGATCATAACATAATCACAACCAGTTTGATCAATCATTGTTTTAGCATCTTCAGGAGTTGTTATATCACCATTACCCACTATAGGAATATTAGAAATTTCTTTAAGTTCTTTGATCATTGTCCAATCAGCATTACCTGAATATCCTTGAGTCACTGTTCTGGGATGAAGTGTAATCATTTGTATTCCCTCATTCTCTGCAATTTGTGCAATTTCTTTGAAAAGATAGCGACTTGCATTAGTAACTCCTGAGCGGATCTTCAGAGTAACTGGTTTTTTTACTGCATGGACGAGAGTGCTAAAAATTTGTTGGGTAAGATTAACTTCTTGTAAAAGTGCTCCACCGGCCATTTGTTGTGTTATATGTGGTGCTGGACAGCCCATATTGTAGTCAATAATATCAAAAAATGGTTCTACTATCTTTGCAGCTTTCTCTAATGCTAAAAGATCAGAGCCAAATAATTGAACTGAAAGAGGTCTTTCTTTTTCAGAATATTCTAAAAATTCCTGAATAGTTTTCTTGTTTTCTTTTAGTTGTTGTTCTTTTGCAATTATACTATGAATACTAGTAAACTCTGTTACAACTAAACCTGCACCCATTTTCTTACATTGTAATCTAAGAGCAGGATCACTTACTCCAGCCATTGGAGCTAAAAAGGCTCTACTTGAAAACTTTGGAAGCATTGGAGTAATTTTGAGTTCTAGATATATTTATTATATCAAATTGATGTTTTGCATATTTAGAAAAAGTCAAAAATTAATTTTATAGATCTGGACAACCGTCAGTATCTCTATCCCCATCATAATTTTCTGGTTCTAGAGGACACAAATCTTCATCGTTAATAATACCATCTAGATCATCGTCATGAACAAATCTTTGTTGTTCTGGAGCAGTATCTGGACAACCGTCAACATCGTTATACTTGTTCCAAGTTTCTGGACTTGTTGGACATGAGTCAATTACATCTGGATAACCATCGCGGTCAGAATCAGGTCGTGTAGATGTAGTCGAGTCTGCACCTTTTAGATCAGGGCAACCGTCAGTGTCTAAAAATCCATTAAAGTTCTCGGGTTCATTGATACATTGATCTATTCTATCTTGAATTCCATCACTATCAGCATCTGGAAATTGATATCCAGTTGTAGTAGCAGAGACAACATCGGGACAACCATCATCATCTTGGAATTTATTGTAAATTTCTGGAATTTTTGGACATGAATCAGTTACATCTGGAATGCCATCAGAATCAGCATCAAGAGCAGAACTAAATTTGTCAGGACAGCCGTCTTTATCTAAAAATCCATTAATGGTTTCTGGTTGAGTTGGACACAAATCTAGATTAT
>JAHFUX010000061.1 GCA_023264875.1 Nitrosarchaeum sp. | reverse complement strand
ATGCTGCATTTCATTTCCCGCTATTTTAGAAACAAGTACAAAATTTCTGATAAACATAATCTTAGGCATAAATTTTACATGCTATTATCATCTGACTCATCCTCAAACTTTTTGTCAATCTCTTCTTGATTTTCTTTGAATTGTTTGTATCTTTTATCCCACTTTGAGAGAACAACCCACTGTCTTATTCCTACAGCTAACCATATGGCAGATATTGCAAGTATTATGAACTGATGAGGTCGAAGCAATGGATTCGGTTTTTCTCTTTTTGAGATCTTTTCTTTTATCATATCGTGTTCATCTTTGGTAATTTCCCCACTATCCAGTTGAGATTGTAAATGTGCATCCAAATCTTTTTTGAATTGATCTTGATATGGGAAGTCATATGCGCTAGATATTGTAAGAAGAGCAATAGGTGGAATTATCAAAGTAGTAATAATCATAATCAAAAACATTTTTTTTGTTTTGCTTAATTGTAACATGATTCCATCTAATATTTCAAAAATATTTTCATTCTCTTTGTTTTTCTTATCTTTTGACAATCTTAATCCTCTCCGTCTTCTCTTGGAAACAAATCCTCATATCTTTCTAATATTTCTTCAAGAAGAATTTTTCCTTTTTCAGCAATCTTGTATTTGTAAATACTTTTACTTCCCCAAGCCTCATTTTTTCTTTCAATCATTTGTTTATTCACCATACCATCCAAAATTCCCTTATGTTTTACATTATTTAGTCCACAAATACTCATCAATCTACTCTGATTCATCTCACCAAATTCGTAAAGCTTCAACAATATATCCTTCCTAATGTAAATTCGATCTCTATATTCACGTGCCAGTTATAATCGCCTCTAAATCCATCTTCCATTGTAAATCAACTTTGTTCCCATCGTCTTTTGCTTCGTGGTTTTGTTCTAAGTCTTGTAGTGCAACATGGACAAGTAATATCCTCAGTGTACAAATAACAATCACAAACACCACATCTTTTCTGTCCTGACTTGTAACGTAAATTATTTGGCATTGAAAATGCTTTTTTATGTTCGCAAAAACCATTGCAAATTTGTGTCAATATGAAATAACGCTCTGTTTTTGATTGATAAATGTCAGGTAACATTGTTACGTATCACTTGATAACAATCCCTTTTATTCAAAATACGATGAAACTAGCAATGAATACCAAAATAAAGTACATGATTCCTGCATTTGCAGCAGTCTTTGCTCTAGTGTTTGCCTTTGCACCATATGTAATGGCTGATAATGGAGCTCCTACAATGTGGGGAGACGGTGCAAAACATCCTATGGGATCTAAAGGACCAATGGGACCTCATGCAATCCAAGTTGAAGGATTCACAGGGACAATTCAAATTCCTGTGGAAATGACCCCAGAAACACATGACTCACTTAAGAGCCAAGTGAAGGTTTCCTTGTCTCAAGCAGTTTCCATTGCAGAAGCAAATGGATTTACTGACGCAATGATGGCAAGCATAGGAATTGCAGAGGACAATACAGACAACAAGTATCTTGTATGGACCATAACCAGCATGGACAAAGATGTAGAGTCTGAAACTATGACTGCAAATATCTTTGTTGTAGATGCAGGTGATGCAACAAACTTTACCACAGTTACCAAGGCATTTGATCATTCAAAAATGAGTGAAGGAATGCATGGTGATAAAATGGAAAAGTTTGGAAAACTCCAGCAAAAATTCTCTGAACCAACAGGAAATGCAGATGTGGATGCAGCAAGAGCTCATTTTCTTGACTTGACTCAACAACTACGAGATGCAATCAAGAACGGTGACACTGAAACTGCTCAATCCATCAAAAAACAACTTGAAGAGATTAGACCATCCTTTCTCAACATGAGAAACTCAGGGTTCTAACCCTTTTTTTTCTTTTAGTTAGTAGATAATTATGATGAATTTTAATTATTTTTCAAAGCCAGGAAAACTAGCTTCATAGTCTTTTTCCATCATTTCTTGATTTTGTTCATCAACTATGTCTATTTCCTCTTTTATTGTGACTATTTCTATTCTACG
>JAHFUX010000020.1:11532-24181 GCA_023264875.1 Nitrosarchaeum sp. | reverse complement strand
TTTTAAAATTGGAACTTTCACTATTTTGTTTCTACTATGGCATCAATTTCTGTCATTGAATTTAACGGCAAACTTGATACCCCGACTGCAATTCTAGAGTGTTTTCCACACTCTCCAAATATTTCATAAAATAAATCCGAGGCAGCATTGATTACTTTTGGTTGCTGTGTAAATTCTGGCCCTGAATTTACAAATCCTGACAATCTGACAATTCTGGAAATCTTTTCTAAATCTCCTAATTCTTTTTTGAGTTGAGCAAGTATGTTAATTGCACAAATCCTTGCTGATTTTTGTGCTGTTTCAATATTTGCATCTGAAACTTTTCCTGTAAATACTACTTTCCCATCTTCCATTGGGATTTGGCCTGAAACATATAGTAAATTGCCTGATTTTACTACTGGAATATACGATCCGGCAGGACTTGGTGGATTGGGCAGTTTAATTCCAATTGATTTTATTTTTTCTTCAATCACAACTGTGAATGCCTGTTATCTGATTTTAGTTTTTACTTATTTTGATGAGGATTTTTTCGCCTTTGCTTGAATTATTCTGATATACTGTTCTTGTTTTGTACCCTTGTTTTTGTAGACATCCATCCAAAATAGAGGCCCATGGCAATGAATGGCCGCTATTCAATTTTGATTCTATTGTTATGTTTTTAGTGTTGGCATCAAAATTCACATGACCAGAACACATGATTTGTAGTACCGCATCCATGATCTCAATTATCTCATCCAGTGATTTGCCTTTTAAATTAATTCCATTCTTTTCAAGTAATTTGAGCATATCTAATTCAGGTTTTTTTGAAATCATTGTTGAATTTAGAATATGCGATAATCCATTTTCATTAATGATGCGAATGATTTTGTAAACTTCTTGAGCTTCATTTTTTGTCATGTCTGCAAGTGATTCTGTTTTAATTGAATTTCTCCAAATATCTGCAAACATTCTATTCTGATTTACTCCTAACACATCTGTTGATGAGAATATTGCTCCCTTGCCGTTTTCATTGTTTATCATCAATACTTCTGTTTCGTCAAAAACAAAACAATTCTGTATTATATCTGAGATTCTGATTTTTACCTCATTTGGAATTGCCCTGTATGATTCTGAGCAAATCTGTGATGATGGTAACAATAATCTGACTTCTAAATTCCTACGAAGTACTGATAGTAATTGCTCTTTACATTCTTCTACTAATCCTAATCCCCACTGATCTGCCATGATGTTGATTGAAGATTTTGAACATTCAATCATTGTTTTTAGCTGTTCTAAGACATTGTTTGCACTAACGTGGAAATACCTTTTTTCTTCTGAACCTCTTGATTTTCTGCTTTCCTCACTTGCTTTTTTTAGATTTGAAACCAATGTGTTCATTGCATTTACTTTGTTAATCTGCTCATGAATAACTGAATCAAATGCATCTTCAGGTGCAATTGCAGTGCACATGATTGGCTTGCTTTTTGAAATTATTGCCAATTTCTTGTTTTCCAGCTTTAATAATGTAGGATATATTTTGGTTCTTGGGAGATCTGAATAATATGCAAGTTCACCTGCAGATATTGTTCCTTTTGAGATAAGGGCGACATATGCCTGAGCCTCATATTTGCTCAAGCCAAATTCTTCAAGACTAACAGTTAGTGCATATTCATTTACCATGATTCTACTTTACAGATGATTAGGTAACACCAAGAGCTAAATTCCTTTACACAAATACTCAAAAAAATTTAAAATTGTAACCCTAGAGAGGTGTTACTGCAGTTACTGATAAAATTGTGACACTGTCCTGAAATATCAAATCTCTATTGATAAATTGGTATGATGTGTAATTCAACTTTGGCTCAAATAGAGTGTGTAAACGTATCTCAAACTGTCACTATTGTTCCAAGACTTGAGTATTCAAACAATTTGCTAAACAGCATTGTGGATATTTTAAAAACAAAAAAAACTGAACTAAAAAAATTAAACCGTAATTTCTTAGAACTAGATGATGATGATCATACTTATGTCAAAGCACTTGATTTTGAAAGAACCATTGTCTTTTCATTAGAAATTCTCTCTCAAATTCAAAAGAGAATGAATTCTATCTCTGGAATAAACAGCATCCCTGAACTTTTACCTTTGACAATACCTATGATGAGGACTGTGAGTGCTCAGCTTTTTAGCTTACTTCCTACCTGCAGTCAAAACCTTTCTGAGTTATCCGTACATTTAGGCAGTATCATCTTAGATTCCGCAATTCTTACCGAGGCTAGATTTGATTTTAACCACTCCAACGCTGAATCATCATCAGTACTAAATAAAGTAAAATTGATGGTAGACTCTAAAATAAGTAAGCAGTACCCTAATCTTGATTTTTCTAAAGCATGCAATACTTGAATTTTATTAGCTCCAAACGTGGTTTTACCCCAGATATAGACCATCTTCAATCACTCTCTGCAAAAATTGAAAAAAAACTCTCTACCTCTAACACTCCAGATGTTGAAATTAATAAATTAACTCTTGAGGAGTTACAGGACATAAATAAAATTGTGAAGTTGGCTAATTTTATGCTCTTCAAATATGAGGATAAAAAAGAGACACGTTTAATCTTACAACATTTTGTTTCGATTATCACCGAATCCGCTCAATCAATAGAATGCATTGATGATGAAATCTCTGAATTAATCTTGTCTGCTGAGGATTCTATCAACAAAGTCAAAAATATACATTCTAAAATTTCCGAAAATTCTGACCTTGAAAAATCCTATCTTGATGAATCTGATGGGAATGAACCTAAAACTAGTTCAATTAATTTAACCAATTTTACTACAGCGGTTAACCCCTCCGAATACCAACAAAATCCTCAAGGGAGTACTGTACAAGTGATATAGATGAGCCTGGCACCACAAGAATTAGAAAACAATGCAAGCAAGTATGCTTCAGAAGCAATCAAGTTTGATTCTCAAGGAGCACGAGGTATGGCCATTACGCATTATCAGCGCGCAATTGATTCACTTGTAAAACTATTACAACTTTATCCTACAAGCAAACTTAATCCTATTTACAAAGACCGATGCAATTCCTATCATAATAGAATAACTGCACTTCAAGAATCTCGTGGAGTAGAGCCTGCAGTGGATCCTAACGCTTCCCCTAAAGAACAACAAGCTTCTGTACAAAGACAAACTGATGAAAATGATTTTGAAGATCTTGTAATGAAAGAAAAACCCAATATTAGTTGGAGTGAAGTAATTGGGTTAGATGATGCAAAAAATGCATTACGAGAATCAATAGTTTATCCTACCAAAAGACCTGATCTGTTTCCTTTGGGCTGGCCAAAAGGAATGCTGCTTTATGGTCCACCAGGAACTGGAAAAACCATGTTGGCAGCTGCAACTGCAAATGAAATGGATGGATATTTCATTAATGTAGATGCTGCATCCATGATGAGTAAATGGTTAGGCGAGGCTGAAAAAAATGTTTCAAAATTATTTGTTATGGCAAGAAAATATGCTGAAAAAGAAGGAAAACCTGTTATTCTTTTTGTAGATGAAGTTGATTCTCTTTTAGGTTCTAGAAATAGTGAAGTTGGAGGAGAGGTAAGAACAAAAAATCAGTTCTTGACAGAAATGGATGGCGTTAATGGTAAAGGTAAAGATTTGATGCTTTATGTTATTGGTGCTACTAACAAGCCATGGAGTCTTGATTGGCCTTTTCTTAGAAGATTCCAAAAAAGAATTTATGTCTCACTCCCAACTCAAGAAGCAAGAGAAAAATTATTTGAACAATATACTGCTCCATTAAGAAAAGATATTCGAGTTAACATAACAGAACTTGCAAAATTATTTGATGGCTATAGCGCAAGTGATATCAAAGATGTTTGCCAAGCAGCACAAATTAAAGCAGTCCATGAAATCTTCAATGCTCCTGATTACCATGAGCCAGTATCTGGCGAAGCACCAATACAGCCACGTGAACTCACCACATCTGACTTTAAGACAATTATGGAAAGAAGAAAACCAAGTGTTTCACTTGAAATGATCCGTGCATATCACAAGTGGAGTGAAGAATTCCGAGCACTATAAGAAATTTTTAATTTCATTTTGCGATCAACCTTCAAAAAACTTAAATTTATAATCAAAAGCACTTGTCGAGGGTCACAATTACTACAAAGAAATCAAGCCACGCAAACAAGTTTGGGAAGCTGATTCTTGATGATGGCACTGTCTTTGACGGGATGGGTTTTGGTTATTCTACAACTGTTTTTGGCGAAATTGTCTTTAATACAGGAATGGTGGGGTATACTGAAACTCTTACTGATCCATCATATAGTGGGCAAATTCTTACACTTACCTATCCTCTTGTAGGAAACTATGGTGTACCAGATTCATCAATTAAAGATCAAGATGGAATCCCAAAGTTCTTTGAATCTAACAAAATTCAACTAAGGGGACTAGTTGTCCATGAACTGTCTTTAACTGCCAGCCACTGGAATCTATCTATGACTCTTGATGAGTGGTTGTATAATGAAAAAATCCCTGGAATTTCTGGAATTGATACAAGAGCACTAACAAAAAATCTTCGTACCGGAGGAGTGATGATGGCTGCTTTAGTCGTATCTGACACTGAAATTAATGTAGATGAAATAAAAAAACAACTTTCATCTGCCCCTAATTACAATTCTGAACAATTCATGGATACAGTATCTACCAAACAAGAAGTGATGTATGGGTCTGAAGAAAAATCTGTAGTTGTAATTGATACTGGTACAAAAAATGCAATACTGAGAAATATTCGTGACCTTGGATACAAAGTAATAAAATTACCTTGGAACACATCTTTTGAAAAAATTATGTCATACCATCCAAAAGGTGTTGTAATTAGCAATGGTCCAGGTGATCCTCAAAAATGTCCCGATACTATTGAAACTGCACGAAAACTAATTGAAAATAATATCCCAACACTTGGAATTTGTTTAGGTGCACAAATCATTGGCCTTGCTGGAAACACTCAAACTTACAAATTAAAATACGGTCATAGGGGGCAGAACAAACCATGTGTTAATTTAGAAAATAATCAAGTTTATGTTACAAGTCAGAATCATGGTTATGGAATAACTCCTGAATCTTTGAATGCATCTGAATTTAATTTATGGTTTACAAACGCAGACGATAAAACAGTCGAAGGAATAAAACATAAAAAACAAAATTGTATTGCTGTCCAGTTTCATCCCGAAGCTGCACCAGGACCTTATGATTGTAAATTCGTCTTTGAAGAACTCAAACACCTTATGGAGGAAGGTAAATCTGCCGAAGAATGAGTCGATAAAAAAAATTCTTGTACTTGGTAGTGGGGCAATAAAAATCGGAGAAGCCGGCGAAAGTCGCTAAAACGACCGTCAATTTGACTACTCCGGAAGCCAGTGCCTCAAAGCAATACACGAAGATGGACTGCAAAGTATCTTAATCAATCCAAACATTGCAACAATTCAGACAGATACTAGATTTGCCAATAAAGTGTATTTGTTACCTGTGAATGTAGAGTATGTAGAATCTATTATCGAAAAGGAGAGACCTGATGGGATAATGCTAGCATATGGCGGTCAAACCGCTTTGAATTGTGGTGTTAATCTTGCACAGGCAGGCATACTTGAAAAGTATGGTGTGCATGTTTTAGGCACACAAATCCCTGGAATTCAAAGAACTGAGGATCGACAACTCTTCAAAGATTCTATGAATCAATGCAATGTTCCAATTCTAAAAAGTAGAACAGTTACAAATTTTATAGACGCAAAAGTAATCGCTCAAGAATTAGGATATCCTGTAATTATTCGAGTAGCATATACCCTAGGTGGTAAGGGTGGAGGAGTTGCTTACAATGAAATTGAATTGCATGAAATTGTTGAACGAGGATTAAGAGCAAGTCTTGTGGGTCAAGTCTTAATTGAGGAATACATTGGACATTGGAAGCAAATAGAATACGAGGTAATGCAAGATTATGATGGAAACAACGTGATTGTTTGTAATATGGAAAATGTTCTTTCAATGAGAGTTCATACTGGTGATAATATTGTCGTTGCACCTTCTCAAACAATTGATAATCATGAATATCACATGCTTCGTTCTGCAGCTTTACGTGCAACAAAACATGTTGGAATTGTAGGCGAATGTAATATCCAATATGGATTAGATCCTGATTCTGATAGATATGTTGCAATAGAAATTAATCCTAGATTGTCACGTTCTTCTGCACTTGCAAGCAAAGCAACTGGTTATCCACTTGCATACATGTCTGCAAAAATTGGTTTGGGGTATACATTACCAGAACTAGAAAACAGAATTACAAAAACTACTACTGCTTGTTTTGAGCCTTCTTTGGATTATATTGTATGTAAGCATCCTAGATGGGATTTTGCAAAATTTGATCTTGTAAAACGAAAACTTGGCCCTACAATGAAATCAGTTGGTGAAGTTATGGCAGTTGGAAGAAGTTTTGAGGAATCATTACAAAAATCAATACGTATGCTTGATATCGGAAATGACGGTCTTGTTCTAAACCGTACAACTATGGAATCATATGATGAAGAACAAATAGAAGAGTATCTTTCTCATCCAGATGATTTAATTTTGTATTATGTGGCTGCTGCCCTTAAGATGGGAATCTCAGTTGAGAAAATCTATAAACTTTCTGCAATTGATCCTTGGTTTATTGAAAAGATCAAAAATATTGTTGATATTGAATCCAAACTAAAACAAGAACAACTTACCACTTCTTTACTTTGGGAATCAAAAAAGATGGGATTTTCTGATAAGCAAATTGCTCGTGCAAAAGACAAGTCTGCTGAAGAAATACGTGAAATACGTAAAAAAGCAGGAGTTTTGCCTTCTGTAAAGCAAATTGATACTTTAGCAGCTGAATGGCCTGCAGTTACCAACTACCTCTATCTGACATATGGTGGTAATCAAAACGATATTGAAGTTACATCAGATGAAAAAGGAGTCATTGTACTTGGTGCAGGTCCTTATCGTATTGGTAGCAGTGTAGAATTTGATTGGGGTACTGTGAATATGGTTTGGGGGTTGCAAGAAAATGGCGAAAAAAATGTTTCTGTTGTAAACTGTAATCCTGAAACTGTTTCTACTGATTATGATATTTGTAGCAGACTGTACTTTGAAGAATTAACTTTGGAAAGGATTTTAGATATTGCAGAATTTGAAAATCCAAAAGGTATAGTTACTTGTGTTGGAGGTCAAACCGCAAATAATTTGACATTGAGTCTTGCAAAAAATGGTATTAACATAATGGGTACTGCTGCAGATGACGTTGATAGAGCAGAAGACCGTTCCAAATTCAGTGCTGAATTAGATAAATTGCATATTCAACAGCCTCGATGGCAAGCATTTTCAAATATTGCTGAGGCAAAAAGTTTTGCACAAGATGTAGGCTTTCCAGTAATCGTTAGACCTTCATATGTGTTATCTGGTGCTGCAATGAAAGTTGTATGGTCTCAAAATGAATTAAAAAAATATGTTAAAGAAGCAACAGATGTATCTCCTGATCACCCAGTTGTTATCTCAAAATTTATGTTAAATTCATTAGAAGTTGATGTTGATGGAGTTAGTAATGGAACTGATGTTATAATTGGAGCTATAGTTGAACACATTGAAAGTGCAGGTGTTCACTCTGGTGATGCTATGATGTGCATTCCACCATGGCGACTAAACAACAAAACTATTGAAACTATAACTGAATACTCTACAAAGATTGCAAAAACGTTTAATGTCAAAGGACCGTTTAATTTGCAATTTTTAATCCATGATGATCATGTCTATGTGATTGAATTAAACATTAGAGCATCTCGTTCCATGCCTTTTGTATCAAAACTTGTCAAGACCAATCTTATCTCACTAGCAGCAAAGGCAATCTTAGGTAAGCCTCTACCTAAATTACCTGAAAACAAATGGCAAAAAATCCATAATTTTGGAATCAAGGTACCTCAATTCTCATTTATGCAACTAGAGGGGGCAGATATTAGGTTGGGAGTAGAAATGCAATCTACTGGAGAAGTTGCCTGCTTTGGCACAAGCTTTTACGATGCGTTAGCTAAGGGGCTTACTTCTGCAGGATATACTCTTCCACGTACAGGTACGGCACTTGTTACAGTAGGTGGATCTCAAAATAAAGAAAAGTTACTGCAACCAATCGCACGATTGAAAAGTCTTGGATTTAAAATACTCGCAACTGAGCATACTGCGGAATTTTTTGAAGAAAAGATTGGCGATGTTGAAGTTGTTCACAAAATTTCAGAACCTACAAGAAAACCTAACATTGCAGATTTGCTTTATGAGCGAAAGATAGACTTTATCATAAATATTCCAAGCACATCAACCCTTGAAAAATATGTTGGAATGCTTGAGGATGAATATCAAATTAGAAGAAAATCCCTTGAATTAGGAATTCCTGTTCTTACAACTATTGAGCTAGCCGATTCTTTTGTAAAGACTCTGGAATGGCTCAGAGATAATCAAACAACAAAAGACCCTATTGAACACTATGATAAAATAGATTAGCACACATTTGTAACAAAAATTGATCCTTGATTTGATTTCAACTATAGCACTTGATCAATTATTGTTTCATCTCCAATAATTGTTCCGTCTAATGTAATTATTCTGGCAGATGATACTTGTTTGATTTTTTCTATTATTGGGGAAATTGATTTTTTATATTTTTTTTTGTGCGTTGCATAAAAATATCTGTTAAATGATGGAATAATTGTTATTTCTATATCTCCTGATTTATTTGGAAAAATATTTTGTTTTTCTGTCTTTATTGAAACCCATACTCTTTGTCCATTTAATACTGAATCTTCTTGAAAAAATACAGGATGTACATGACCCATGATGATTTTATCTACATGGGAAAAATTTTCTGAAGGCATTGTATGCCCATGTGTAAGTAAAATATTTTCTTCTACCATCCCAATAGAACTAATCATTGAAATATTTTCTGGAACTAGCCTCTGTATGTTTGCATCATGATTTCCAGGAATTAATATTATATCGCATTTTTGTTTAATTTTATTAAAAAATAATGGAACTTCATCCCATTCACTTTTTGAGATGTTTTTGATGCTAGATTTTACATCTCCTAATAAAATGAGTGAATCTGGTTTTTCTGAGTCAATAACACTTGATAATTCCTCTATTGTCTCATTGATTGACGTATTTTTTCCAATAAAGATTTCATTTGATGCAAATGTACTTTCAAATCCAATATGAATATCTGTAACTATGAGATTCTTTTTTTCCCCTTCTAAAACCATTATTGGTTTTGATGGAATTATTCTTGTTTTGAGCATCAAAGATATACAATAGACAATGGATTAAATTCTTGTGAGCAAAGATTCTGAAAGAATTGAATCTATAGTTTCTGAAAAACGCGTTAAATTACATCTTTTTGAACCCAGTCAAAGAAAAATTTGGACTGTAGTTGGAAAAGGTAAGGAACATTGGTTAGATCCTGATGCTCAATATTGTTCATGTCCTGGATATTATTTTGGTAGATTAAATGGAAAAATAATCTGCTATCATTTAGAATCTGCATATTTGGCTAAAAAAGAAAATAAAATAGAAACAATTAGATTTTCTGATGAAGAGTATGGTGATTTTCTTTCAGGGTTGATTTCAGAGTTATAAAAATTCTATTATTAGAACTTGTTAATAACTAGAAATAATACAAAATAATTATGGATGAAAATCAATACAATTCTCTAATTGAAAAAGTTGCAACAATGATGGAAAAAGATGGATTATCTGTTGATGAACAAAATACCCAGAAACTACAAAAATACAAAGACCATGCAAAATCTAATTCAAATCTAAATGATGAGGACACAACAAAATTAGTCTATGAATCATTGCTTTATTTAAAATTAAAAAATTCAGATTCTGGTGACCCTCTTCAAAAGGGTGATGAGTTTGGTGCTGGATTCAGCTAGTTATATTATAACGGAATAGTTTCAATGTCTTCTTTTGAAACACCTTTCCAAAGTCCAATCATTCCTTCTGGTTTTACTTCTTCAACTTTGGTTATGTGCTGAATTTTTATATGATCTGGGGTAGGTGGCATCCAAAGCATTGCCATGTAATCTCCAACATTTCCAACTTTGCTTGGTAATGCCATGACGATTTTCTCCTTTGAGAATCCCTTTGAGATTAGGATATTGACTGCTTTTTCTTGTAGATCCATTCTTCCATGTGTGAATAGGTAGACATTTTTTTGACTGTCGATTTTTACCATAATTTGCTTTGATATCTTAAACTAATCAATCTTTCCTGATCTATTCCTCTAAAAAGGGTTAAATTAGAATAAACAAAATTTTGTTCTGTGAAAATATTCACCGTAGGAAGCAAATCCTTTGTTACAAGCTTCCAATTAGCAGGAGTACATGGAATAATCTCAGATACACCTAAAAAAACATTAGATGAAATTAAGAAACTAACTAATGATTCTGACGTTGGATTAATTTTGGTAAGTGATGATATGACTGAATCTATTAGTGATGAACTAACTGCACTTCGAGCGGCAAAATCCACTCTGGTTTTTGCATTACCTTCAGTGGGAAGTGAAAAATCTGAGGTTGATTACAGATTAATGCTCAAAAAGATCCTTGGTGTATAATTTAATCTACTTATATTCAAACTTCTAAAGTTTTGATATGAAGACTGCATATGTCAAAGAACCATCTGTCATCTCAATTAACGAAACAGAAAATCCAATATTGAGTTCTGGAGACATTTTGATACAAATGCATGCATGTGGTATATGTGGTTCTGACTTGGAAAAAGTATTTGGAGAATATGGGCAGCCTTCGATGCGATTAGGTCATGAACCCGCCGGAGTAATTATCGATGTCAGCTCTGATGTAACTGCATTTAAAAAAGGTGATAGGGTATTTACTCATCATCATGTTCCATGTTATTCTTGTCACTTGTGTAAACATGGTAATGAAACAATGTGTCCAAAATATTATGAAACAAATCTTTCTCCATGTGGTCTATCTGAAGAATATGTTGTACCAAAATGGAATGTAGATCATGGAGGAGTGCTTAAGATTCCGGATTCTATGAGTTTTGAAGAAGCTGCAATGATTGAACCCTTGGCATGCTGTGTTAGAGCATGGACCAAATACTCTTACCAAGAAGGAGATTCAGTTGCAATTTTTGGTGTTGGTCCTACTGGCATGATGCATGTAATGCTTGCGCAATATAACAAATTCTCAAAGATTTTCTGTTTTGATGTAAATGATTTCAGATTAGGGTTTGCAAAAAAATTTAACATTACTGATTCTATTAATTCTCTAGATGAGAACAGACAACAAAGAATTTTGGATCATACTGAAGGAAAAGGAGTAGATGTGGCAATTGTTGCTACAAGTAGTCTTAAAGCATTAGACGATGCAATTGATATGGTACGAAAAGGTGGGACTGTTATGATGTTTGGTGTGCCTTCAAAGGATGCAAAAATTGTTTTGAATATGAGTAAAATATATTCTAAAGAAATCACATTGGTGACAAGTTATGCTGCATCTGATAATGATACCAAAGAAGCTCTTAGGCTGATTGAATTATCTAAAATAGATGTTAAGCAATTAGTGACTCATACATATCCTATTCAAGACTCTCAAAAAGCATTTGATCATGCTAGAAGCGGTGATAATGCAATGAAAATAATTATTACAAAATAAGAAAGGCTTAAGAAAGGTATTCTTATTCCTTCAAAATCGAAGAAGTATGGACTGGGGATTAAAAAATAGACTTTCACAAATTATCAAACCACAAAATAATCGCGCGTTAATGTTGGCAGTTGATCATGGATATTTTTTAGGTCCTACTGAAAAATTAGAAAATCCAAAAAGAGTAATTGCACCATTATTGAAATATTGTGATTCTTTGATGCTTACACGAGGTGTACAAAGAACATCAGTTCCAACTTTTACTAACGTACCTATGGTTTTACGAGTATCTGGCGGTTCAAGTATTATTGGTGAAGATTTATCGCGAGAAGAAATCACTGTAAGTATTAAAGATGCAATTAGACTAAATGCCAGCGCACTTGCAATGTCTATTTTTGTTGGCTCCAAATATGAACATCAAACCATTGTAAATCTTGGGAAATTAGTTAATGAGGCAGAAGAATATGGAATTCCAGTGCTTGCAGTAACTGCAGTTGGTAAAGAACTTGGAAAAGATGCTCGATATCTTTCATTAGCATGCAGAGTAGCTGCTGAACAAGGTGCTCATATTGTTAAGACCTATTATTGTGATAATTTTGATAAAGTCGTTCAATCCTGCCCTGTTCCAATAATTGTTGCAGGTGGAAAAAAGATTCCAGAGATAGATGCATTACGATTAACATACAATTCAATCAAAGGTGGTGCAGTAGGTGTTGATATGGGTCGAAATATTTGGCAATCTGAAAATCCAGTAGCAATGATCAGAGCTGTTCGATCTATTGTTCATGGAAATTCAACTGTTGATCAGGCATTCAAATTATATCAAACACTATGTAATGAAAAGCCACAACAGATCAAATCCCAACACAAACCAAACCCATCTGTTCATACTAAACCACAACAAACCACATCTCATACTAAACCACAACA
>JAHFUX010000020.1:0-11432 GCA_023264875.1 Nitrosarchaeum sp. | reverse complement strand
CATTCAAATTATATCAAACACTATGTAATGAAAAGCCACAACAGATCAAATCCCAACACAAACCAAACCCATCTGTTCATACTAAACCACAACAAACCACATCTCATACTAAACCACAACATACTAAACCCCAACACAAACCCGTAGTACATAAAAAATAGTTTTTAGTTTTTTATTTTAGATAGGTGTATGTGTGCAATTTTCCATGTCGGCTGTTTAACTAACACAAAAGTTGCTCTGCCTTCAATTGAAATGTGTTCACCTGTGTATGCTTTGTTGTCTACCAACATTCCTTTTTGTTTTAATTCCAAAGCTACAACAGCTGCATTTCCAAATACACTTATCTTTGGATTTTTAATTTGATAGTCATAATCAGAAATACTTATGAATTTTAGTTCCTCTAATTCCACTGTGGTTTGAAAATCTTTTAGATCATATGGTGGTAAATCACTAAAACTTGAAAATCTCGAATCATTGAGATGAATGTCTCTAAGCGATGAAAAATCCTTTGTCTTTCCTGATTCAAACAGTGCTTCAATTATTCTAATAATTTCTTCATTTTCAGACAAAATCGTTATTTCAAATATGAAAAATTATCAGTTTAAGTCTTCTGGACTAGACACGTCAAAAAACACTAGTAATTTTCTGAGAATCTTTATTAATTATCAGTTGTATGTTACATTTGAATTTCAATGAGCATAACGATAACTGGTAAATTGGGTATCTTATTACTAGTTGATCTAGTACTGTAAAAAGTGCTCTGAGTTTTAACACATTAAAATTATGGAGATAGATTTGATTGAATAAAATGGAAACTATGACAGGTGCCAGAGCATTGATGGTTGCTATGGAAAAAGAAGGTGTCAAAGAAGTATTTGGCTTACCCGGAGGTGCAAACCTTCCAATGTATGATGAATTTGCTAGATGTAATATTCGACACATCTTGGTTAGACATGAGCAATCTGCAGCACATATGGCAGATGGATTTGGACGAGTCAGCAGAAAACCTGGCGTATGTTTTGCTACATCTGGACCTGGTGCTACTAACATTCTAACTGGAATTGCTACTGCACAAGCTGATTCTTCTCCTATGATTGCAGTTACTGGTCAAGTTCCAGTAGCGATGATTGGAAAAGATGCATTTCAGGAAAGTGATATTATTGGAATGGCCAATCCTGCTGTAAAGTATGCATTTCAACCTAGATCTCCTGATGAAATTCCAATGGTAGTCAGAAAAGGATTCTACATTGCAGAAACCGGTCGCCCTGGACCTGTTCTTATTGATATTCCAAAAGATGTACAACAAAAAGAAGCATCTATGATTTTTCCAGACGAATTCAAAATTCGCGGTTATCACCCATGGACTGATCCTGACATTGCACATGTTGAAAGAGCAATTGAGATGTTACTTGGTGCAGAAAGACCAATTATCTTAGCTGGTGGTGGAACAATTATCTCATCTGCATTTGCAGAACTTCAATCTATAGCTGAATTGCTTATGATTCCAGTAGTTACTACTTTCAAAGGAAAAGGTGCGTTTCCAGAAAATCATCCATTATCCTTGGGACCAATTGGAATGCATGGTCACGCAGAGGCAAACAAAATGATGACTGAAGCTGATTGTGTATTGGCAATAGGTACAAGGTTTTCTGACAGATCTGTCGGAACCTTTGAAGCATTTGAAAAGAGACTAAAAATTATTCATATGGATGTAGATCCAGCTGAAATTGGTAAAAATCAAACTACCTCAGTTGCAGTAGTTGGCGACGTACGTGCATCACTTAGAATCATGGTAAAGATGCTTATGCAAAAAGCAATCAAAAGAACTGAAGAAAATACTTGGATTAAACATGTAAAAGAAACCAAAGAGTATTGGAAAGAAAATTTGAAACTACATCCAGGTGAAATGGGTGCCGCAAAAATCTTGAGAAAGCTCAGAGAAGTATTACCTCATGAATCCATTGTAACTACTGAAGTAGGTCAACATCAAATGTGGGCATCCCTCTTTTATGATGTGATACAACCTGGTACCTTCTTTAGTTCTACTGGACTTGGAACTATGGGATGGGGATTTCCTGCAGCAATTGGGGCCAAAGTAGCAAGACCTGATGTTCCTGTGGTGGACATTGCAGGAGATGGTAGTTTTAGTATGACAGAAAACTCTCTTGCAACTGCAGTGTTGGAAGACATCCCTGTGATTGTATTTCTCTTAAATAATTTTACATTGGGAATGGTTGCACAATGGCAAAGAACTTTCTATAATAGAAGAATGATAGGAGTTGATCAAGGAAAATGCCCCGATTATGTAAAACTAGCCGAATCATATGGAGCTCAAGGAATACGTGCACAGTCAATGGATGAACTTGATAAGGCAATCAAAACGGCATTGACAAGTGACGTTGCAACAGTAATTGATATTCCAATTGATCCTGAAGAAGATGTATTGCCATTTGTAGCACCAGGAACTTCTCTTGCGGATATGATTTTACCTTCATAGTGATTATCATGTGGGCTATTCTTACTCTTTTAGTTGAAAATAAACCTGGAATATTGTTTAAGGTTACCCATCTTTTCAGATCCAGAAATTTCAATATTGACAGCATTTCTGTGGGTGTAACTGACAATCCAGAATATTCTCGTATGACTATTACTACATATGGTGATGAAAAGCAAGTTGAACAAATAGTAAAGCAACTTGATAAAATGATTGATACCATAGAAGTAAAGCACTTGGATGAACACAAAACAGTATATCGAGAACTAAGTATTTTTAAGATTAAACTAAGTAATGCTAATGATAGTATGGAAGTAAACAAATTAGCCAATGCATATGGTGGAAAAATACATGATGTACGAAAGGACTCTATAATGGTAGAGTTGACTGCCACTCCTGATCAAATTAGAGCCTTTGAGGAATTGGCAAAACCATTTGGAATAATCGAAGTTGCAAGAACAGGTGTTGCGGCTTTGCAAAGGAGCGGAGCATGAGAATTAGAATTTTTGATACAACATTAAGAGATGGCGAGCAAACACCTGGCATTTCATTATCTCCAGATCAAAAACTCGCCATTGCAAAAAAACTTGACATACTTGGTGTTGATGCAATTGAAGCTGGATTTCCAGTAATCTCTGACGGTGAATTCAAAGCTGTAAAGATGATTGCAAGTGAAGGTTTGTCTTCTGATATCTGTGGTTTGGCTAGAACTAATAAAAAAGACATTGATGCTGCAGTTGATGCAGGATTAAACTATATTCACACCTTTATCGCAACTTCTGATATTCATTTAGAGTATAAACTCAAAATGACACGAGAACAAGCACTTGAAAAAGCAATAGAGGCAGTAGAATATGGTAAATCTCGAGGACTTCAAGTGGAGTTTTCTGCAGAAGATGCAACAAGAACTGACAGAACTTTTCTTAAACATGTATTTGGTGAAGTTGCAAAAGCAGGTGCTGACAGAATTGACATCCCTGACACTGTTGGTTATGCAACTCCTGAATATATGGCAGAAATCACTAAAGATGCAATTGAAGCTACAAAACTTCCAATTAGTGTTCATTGTCATAATGATTTTGGATTGGCTGTGGCCAATGCATTATCTGGAATAAGAGCAGGTGCTCAATGTGCTCATGTCACAATTAATGGAATTGGTGAAAGAGCAGGCAATGCATCATTAGAAGAATTTGTTATGGCCTTGAAGTGCTTACCTTATGATCAAAAATATGAAACTGGAATTAAATCTGAATTACTCTATGAAACATCTAGATTTATCTCAAAAACTGTAGGTGTTCAAGTTCAACCAAACAAGGCAATTGTTGGCGATAATGCATTTGGTCACGAGTCTGGAATCCATACACATGGCATATTGAATAATCCATTAACCTATGAGCCAATAAGTCCTGAATTAGTTGGAAGAAAGAGATGGCTTCAAGTTGGAAAACATGCAGGAATTCATGGTATGAATGCAATGCTTGCTGAATATGGTATACACCCAACAGATGATCAGTCAAAACAAATTCTTGATAAAGTAAAAATTATTGGTGACCAAGGAAAACAAATTACAGATGTTGAGCTTCTTTCTATTGCAAGTAATATTTTAGGAGAAAAAGGAATCAAACGAATTGTCCAATTGACTGGTTTTTCCGTATCTACTGGAATTGGAACAATGCCGTATGCATTTGTTAAATTGAACATTGATGGTAAGGACTTTATCGGAACTGATTATGGCGTTGGTCCAGTTGATGCTGCGTTAAATGCCATTCAAAAAATCACAGGACAAATATCTGAACTTAGAATCAAAGACTATGGCTTGGCATCAATATCTGGCGGTTCTACTGCATTATGTGAAGTAACAATCAGAGTTGAAGATGCACAAGGAAATAGTGTCTCTGCAAAATCTATAGGCGAAGATATTGTTACTACAAGTGTTCAAGCAGTAATTGATGGTATTAACAGAATTATGCTCAAAAAAATGTTCAATGAAAAACAAATTGGGCGCTAAATTCTATTATGATAATGCCTTTTCGTCTGTGTCTCCATTTCTGATTTTTACTAGTTTGTTTATTTTGTAGACATATACGATTCCGTCTCCTTTTTCCCCTGTTCTAGCCGTATCTTGAATTATTTTGACTATTTCATCTCCTGTATTATCTGGACAGAGAATCTCTATCTTTGATTTCGGAATAAAATCACTGGTTTTATTTCTCAAACTTTTATGTGCTTTATGCACTCCTGTTATCTGTATTTGATATACTGAAAAAGTTGGAATTCCATTTTTTGCTAATATTACTTGAATATCTTGTAGCATTGAGCTCCTGATTATTGCCTCTATTTTCAACATCTTTTACCGCTTTTTGTCCACAAAACATAAACCTTCCTGACTTTGTACTATATTTTTAAGCAATCATTTAAAATTCCCATTCACATTATTTTTGATTATGTATAAAATCTCATTAATTACTGGTGATGGAATTGGACCTGAACTCTCTAATTCTGCAGTATCTATCTTGCATACAATTAATGATAAACTTGATTTGAAATTTGATATTACAAAATTACAAGCAGGAGATTCTTCATTAAAAGAAACTGGTAAATCACTTCCTGATGAAACTATATCTACAATTAAAAAATCTGATGCTTGTTTAAAGGCGCCAGTTGGTGAGAGCGCAGCTGATGTCATTGTTGTATTAAGACGCATTCTTGATCTTTATGCCAATATTCGACCCGCAAAATCATACCCTCACATGCCTGCATTAAGAGATGACATTGACATGGTAATTGTTAGAGAGAATACTGAGGATCTTTATACTGGTAAAGAATTCAGTTTGGGGGATTCAGCTGTTGCATTGAGAATAATTTCAGAATATGCTTCAAAAAGAATTGCAAAATATGCATTTGAAACTGCAAAGCAGCGTAACTCTATGAAAAAAGTTACATGCGTTCATAAATCCAATGTAATGCGACTTACTGATGGATTATTTGCAAAATCTTGTAGTGAAGTAGCAAAAAGCTATCCAAATATTTTATTTGAACAAATGTATGTCGATGCATGTGCTATGAATCTTATTCGTCAACCAGAACAATTCGATGTAATAGTAACTACAAATTTGTTTGGTGATATTTTATCTGATGAATCCTCTCAAGTTGTAGGAGGATTGGGTATGGCTCCAGCTGCTAATATCGGTGATAATTTTGCATTGTTTGAACCAGTTCATGGTGCTGCATTTGATATTGCAGGAAAAAACATTGCAAATCCTTCATCCTTTCTCTTATCTATTAAAATGATGCTTGATTGGCTTGGAGCAAAACATAATGATTCAAAATGTATTGCGGTTGGCAAAAAACTAGAATCTGTTATTTTTGATTTGGTAAAAAGCGGTATCAAAACTAAAGATATTGGCGGAGACAAATCTACATCTGAATTTACTCAAGAAATTATTCATAGACTCAAAACTTAAGAAATTCTTTCAATGTGTTTGTGATTTCTTTTTTGTATTTTGCCATATACACAAAAATGCCTGATAGTTTACATCTATAGAATAAATTCACAATTTTTATAAATTGTACTTTCTAGAGTTTAATCATGGTTGTTTGTAGTATTTGTAAAATAAATCAGAGTACATTAAAAATTACAGACGGTAATCCAAAATACAAGGGAAAACCCATTTGTAAGGAATGCCACGAGTATAGACAACTCTTAAAAGAAACCAAGTAGATTATTTGGTCTCTTTACTTTTATTTTTATTTGCCCACTCCTCATACATTTTGATTAGTTCATCTACATCATTTCCATTTTCAGAATAAGTGACTATTACCCCAAAGGTTCCTTTTGTGTCATGCCCTCTTGCAAAATAACCCCAAAAAGAATCTGGTAACTTTTGAAAGTTCTTGGAATCATGTGATACTCCAATCAAATTGTTTCCTATGACTTCTACTACTTTTTTTGCATCTGCTTGCTCTATCATACAATGGCGTTATTTCCCTTACAATAAAAATCTGAATTGATTTATGGACTTAGTCTATCTGGATCTCTTGGATAAAGTACAACTTCCCTTACATTGTCTATTCCAATAAGCGTAGTCATTAGTCTGTCTAATCCCATACCCCAACCAGAGTGAGGTGGCATTCCCCAATCAAATGTCTTGAGATGATCTGCAAATTGAGTCGGATCCAAACCCTGTTCCTTGAGTCTGGTTTTTAGCATCTCTGAGTTATGTAGTCTAGTTCCTCCAGATGACAGCTCTAGATATCCAAACTGAAGATCAAATGAGCGTGATAATTTAGGATCTTCATCTTTTTCTCTTATGTAAAATGGTTTTAATTTCATTGGCCAATCAGTGAGGAAATAAAATCCAGGATGGTTCTTTCCAATTCTTCTTAAATGTGAATCAAGTAAATCATCTCCAAATTCTACTTTCTCACCCTCTTTTTTCAGCTCGTCAATTACTTGAGTGTACGTTATCCTTTCAAAAGGGAATGTTGGAATTTCAATTGTATGACCTATGTCTTGTTGTTCTTTTTTGCATCTCTCTGATGTAACTTTGTAAACTTCCATTACTAGCGATTCTAAAATATTCATTACATCATTATAGTCCATAAATGCAGCTTCAATGTCTACACTTGTAAATTCACTAAGATGACGACCTGTATGTGAATTCTCTGCTCTATAGAAATTTGAAATTTCATAAACTCTCTCAAGTCCTATTGTCATTTGTTCTTTGTATAACTGTGGGCTTTGAGCAAGATATGCAGTTTTGCCAAAATAGTCCAATGAAAATAGATTTGCTCCTCCCTCACTTGCACTGCCAATTATTTTTGGTGTTGTGATTTCAATAAATTTTTTTGATGCTAATGTTTTACGTAATATTTCTAACACATGATGTCGTAATTTAAAAATTGATGCAGTTTTTTGATTTCGCATATCTAGTGCACGGTGATTTAATCTTGTATCTATGTTACTTTCTACTCTTCCAATTGGATCAACTGGTAATGGATGCACTGCCTTTGCTAATACCTCTATCTCATCTGCTTTTATCTCAAAATCAAAATCTCGTGCCTTTGTTTCTTGTACAATTCCTCTTACGCTAATTACACTTTGACGGTTTAACTCTTCTAGATTGTCATTTAATTCCCCTTTTACTATTATCTGAGAAATTCCTGAAGCGTCACGTAATGTGATAAATGTCATCTTTCCTAGCTTTCGTAGATCTTCAATCCATCCTCCTAATACAACCTCTTTTCCAATAATGTCTGCATTTAATTCTGAAATATTGTGAGTTTTAACAAATCCCAATTCATTTTCACGCTCTTTTTTCCTCAAATTCTATCTCAATGTCAAGGTTTCGGGCATTTTTGACAATCTGAATGACCTTGTTTGTGTCAATTGGGAATCTGGGCGTCCATTTTCCAGATACAACTGCCTTTGTTTTTTGTATTCCACCTGGCGCCCAAACTAAATTGATTGACAAAATTTTTGTTGGAAAGAAGAGATCTTCTATGAATTTCTTGTCATTTTCATCAGCTTCTACTAGCCATATTTTACCTTGAAATTGATCTTGAAGTAATCTGTAAAGTATGCGACTCTGTCTAATTATCATAATGTCATTTTTATCTAAAGACAACACAAAGTTTCCATTAAATTCTTTACATGAATAAAGTGTAAATTTGTCAATTATGTGATTTGATTTAGCCAGTTGTGCTAGTTTAATTGATGCCTCAACGTCTGCTTTTGTAATACTTCCTGATTCTATTTTACTCTCACATTTTGGGCAAAGTACCATATTTTTTGCATCAAAATTACATATTGGCAGTTTCATTTGAATCGATTTTTTACATTCTGTCAAGTTGTTTATATCCCTTAGTGCAAAACAAAAATTCTAGTTTGGTTCTACTACATACATGGTCTTAATTGTAAATGGGCTTTCTGCTCAATACCATACATCAAAGGGTTCAGTATATGCAGTAGATGACATAGACTTTGATTTGACTGACGGTGAATCCATAGGCATTGCAGGAGAAAGTGCATGTGGTAAAAGTACTTTGGGTCTTTCTATTATTAGGATGCTTTTGGGAGGTACAACAAATGGAGAGATCCTTTTTGATGGTAATTCACTACTTAACATTTCAGAATCTGAATTCACTGAGAAATTCAGATGGAAAAAAATCTCAATGATCTTTCAGGGCGCGATGAATTCACTTGATCCTGTATTTACCATAAAAGAGCAATTCATTGAAATTCTAAAACAACACCACTTCAATGGTAATTTCGATGAGACAATTGTAAATGCAATTCATTCTGTAAGTTTGAATGATGTTGTTTTAAAGAAATATCCTCATGAACTCAGTGGTGGAATGAAACAAAGAGTGATAATCGCCATGGCCTTATTGCTAAAACCAAAATTTGTTATTGCAGATGAGCCTACAACTGCCCTTGATGTTTTAATCCAGGCTCAAATTGTTAACCTCTTAAAAAAACTCAAAAAAGATGGCATGTCCTTTATGCTAATTACACATGATCTAGCCGTTTTATCTGAGATTGCTGATAAAATTGGAATAATGTATGGTGGACATATGGTTGAATTTGGTTCTTCTCATGAAATTTATAAAAACCCAAAACATCCTTACACCCAAGGACTCTTAGAGTCAATTCCAAAATTAAAAGGAAATGCTCCTAAATACATCAAAGGAATACCTCCTAGTCTTTTAGAACCTCCAACTCAATGTCGTTTCATTGAAAGATGCCCAGTTGCAATAGAAAAATGTAAAACAGTTCCACCAAAATTTAAAACTAAAACTGGTTATGTTAGATGTTGGTTATATGATGATCTGTAATTTACTTATTTGATTTGAGATGTTCATTTCCAATTTTTTTTTAGATAAACTTCTTGAATTTTTAATATTTCTCTTTCAATAGTATTTTTACAAATCATCTTTGCATATTTTATCAAATCCTGCTGTATGCCATTTGATTCAAATTCTTCAATTCTCTGAAATGATTCTTGTTGAAATTTTATGGCTTCTCTAATCTCTGTACTTAATTCTTCAATTTCCATTTTTTGATATTCTTTTGAATTAGAACTTTGTGTGTTTATCATATTAATGAAATTCTGAATTTTTTCTATCTCTTCCATGATTCACTTGGAGTAATTGTTTTAAAAAAGTTAAGGATCGCTCTAATTTTTTATGTTATAAAAGATGTTTTAATGAATTTATGCCGGAGCATATTTTTTTACAATTGGTAAGCAAGAATCAATTATTCTTAGCATTTCTGAGCGAATTACTTTTTTATCAATTGATATCCAAACACGAACTTTTTTAATTGCAAATGATATTGTTTGAACTTTCTTTCTTTCTTCCCAAACAAATTCAATTTCCCCCAGATTCTTATCAAAGAATCCCTCAAGATCTGTTTTTATGGCAATATGTGAAAATTGGTACTGTGTATTTTTTGCATCCAAAAGTGGTTTTAAATCTGGTCTCCTTTTATATGCCAAAAGTTCTCCTCCCTGACTGATTATCCCTACAAATCTGATAAATGGACTAATTCCTGATATTCCGTCACAAATTTTTGGGTATTCTTTTTTGATCATCTGTTTTAGTTGTAAAAAGATGATATTTTAATGATTATGAAGATAATTTTTTGCCAAATCCTACATCATGTTCGCTTTTGTTAAATAATGCTTGATGTCTGGGTGATTTGTGGATTTTTCTGCGCTGTTTCCATTTGCTCCCGAAGTGGGATATCTTGGCTTAGGTCTTGTTAATTTTTTTGGTTCTTTAATTCCATTTATTCCGTTACCTGGTTTTCTTTTACTTGCTTCAATGTCTGTAGGTGATCAATTCAATCTGCATGTTCTGGCATTACTTTCTGCATTAACTGCAACTGTTGCAAAACAAATTATTTTCTATATAAGTTATGAAGGACGGCATATTCTAAATGAAAAAACTAGAAAGAGAATGCGACCATTTGAGAGATTAGTAAAGCGATATGGTGCCGCTGCTGCCTTTGTTGCTGCCGCAACACCCATCCCTGATGATTTAATCTATGTTCCATTAGGATTGGCAAAATATAATCCAAAAAGATTTTTCATTGCTACACTTACTGGCAAAATTGTTCTTAGTTATTCTATTGTTCTTATTTCTCATCATCTTGGTCTCTCTTTGGTAGAGCCATTTCTTGAAAATGTGCATGATGTAACAACTGTGTATGTTGGCATCATAATCTTTGGTGCAATGATGACTGCCGTAGTTGTTTTACTCTTAAGATTAGATTGGCAAAGAATCTTAGGAAAATTTGCACCGTGGACATTGGATGAAAGCAATGACAAATAGATTCTAGTTTTATTTTATTGATATCTTAAAATTCCACAATCTATCTGTTGCATTTTTTATTCCAATTCTTGGACTGGCAATTATCTTTCCAGGCTTTACTCCTTCAATAATGAATAATTTTGAATCTACAGTTAAATCTACTCCATAGTGTTCTTTTGTAATTCCTAATGCCTGCGTTAACTTGGCAGGACCATCCGCAATTTTTTTCCTGTCCTTTATGCCTCTGTTTTTCTCCATTATCTCTATTCCTTTTTCCGGTATGATTGCACGAATTAAGACTGCACCTGCCTCAAATTTTGAATTTCTTGCAACCACATTAAAGCAATAATGCATTCCATATGTAAAATAGACATATGCCTTTCCTACTTCGCCAAACATTACTTTGTTTCTCTCAGTAATTTTTCTAAATGCGTGGCTTGCTGAATCATCTTTATGTCTGTATGCTTCTGTCTCTGTGATTATCCCTGAAATCTCATGTTTGCCTATTTTTCGTACTATTTTTTTTCCTAGTAGACTTTTTGCAACTGTAATGGTATCACGTGAATAAAATGTTCTAGGCAGTATAGTCAATGTCTATTGAAATTTGTTTACCATTTTTTAA
>JAHFUX010000039.1 GCA_023264875.1 Nitrosarchaeum sp. | reverse complement strand
AGAGGTGCCATGATGATAATTGGACCGGATTTGCCATCTGGTGCAAAAGTCACAGGACTGCAAAGAGCACAAGTAGAGGTATTTCGTGGCGCACTAAGACCATTTACAACTACAGTAAATCAAGAACTAAGTGATGTGCTTGATTCAAAGATTAGAATATTCTCAATATTTTCAGGTTCAGTTACGGGAGTGGAACCAAACAACGAGAGAATTGCCCAAGCGTTGAATTTCCTAGTATCAGATAATGCGGCATCTTCATCGGAAGTCACATTTTGTGTTGATGAATCAAGATAGGGATGAAAAAATTCTCTGAGTTCAAAATCGGAGACGAATTTTTTTCCATGTGCAGTATTTCAGAAAAAGAACTAACAGAATATCTAAAGTTTTCCAGAATAAAAAATGCATTTTTAGAAGACATGCAAAATACAAAACAAAAACTAGTTTCAGGCAGAGCCATCCTATCAAGAATGGAGGGTGAATTTACCAGACTGAGTCAAATTTATGGAAATCACATTATATTTGTTGGAACTGATGGAGATTCAAAGTGGGAGAATAGAAGTAGTAGATTCCTAAAGCCATTATACACAGATGAGGTATTGAAGATAAAATTTACCATATCTGCAAAAGAAGACATAGATGAGGAGTTTGGGAAAATTGCAATAGACTGTGAAGGAACAAAGCAGAATGGAGAGATCGTAGCAATAACAAAGAGAAACTGGTATCGAATCAAAAAAACAGTATCAATATAGGGGTTCACTAATGAAAACAGGAATTTTTTAAATAATATGATATTAAGAACATTATATGTATGATGAACCCATCAACAAAGCACTAATCACACTAGCTGTGGAAAATGCTCTTCTTAAGATGGGATTACCTGAGTTGGAGTTAGTTACATTTAGACTAAAACAAGACCATCAATGTGAAATTTCTGATTGCCTGAAATATCCTCAATATCTCAAAGAGACATTATTGGATTTATTTGGCAATTCATATTATGACATATTGCAATCAATACAGGAAACATTACAAAAAACTACAATGGAGCAACCTTTGACAGATTTTCTTACTGTTTTAGATGATCATTCATGAAGACACGCTTTGATACACTAGAAAACAAAAACTATCTATTTTTTGCATTAGCTGGAGTAGTAGTAGTATTTCTTGTTGGAAACATAGCTCATCAAGAAGAATTTCCCATCGCCGAAGACTTGTATATGACAGACTTGCTTTTCATAATATTTCCGGGCATTGTTGTTGTATTTGGGTTGATGCTAGTATTCAGATATGGATTACGTGGAAATCATGGCATATCTTGGATCTTATTCACGCTAGCCATGGCTAGTTGGTATGTAGGAGAGATGACCTACAAGTATGATTACAAATATGAACTTGAAGATCTTTCAACATTAACAAGTGATTTTTTTTATATTATTGGATATCCTCTTTTTTTGGGATTTACAATATGTTATCTCAAGCCTAGAAAACGAATTATTTCAAAAAAGATGGTTCTGGCTGCATCGCTTGTTTCAATCTTGTTTGTTATTCCGACTCTATATTTCACATTTAATGGAGAATATCAACTAGATGAACTAACGATATTTCTTTATGCAATTTATCCAATATTGGATGGAGTTATTCTAATTCCTTCAATTATTGCCACTGTTCTTTTCTTTAGAGGACAAGTTAATCTGCTGTGGTCATTAATTTTAATTGCTACCATACTTTTCATAATAGCAGATACATCATATCTTGTCTTTTCAGTAGAAGAAACTTACTATCCGGGACATCCTGTTGATATATTGTTTGTCTGGTCATACACCCTCTATGCATTTGGAGCATTAAGTCATATCAGACTATACAAAAAAAGAAAAACAGAATTGGATACATGATTAACACTTTGAATTATCAGATAATGATTTAATTTTCTATAATTTGGATAAATTTTTGTATTGGTTCTTCATTGATTGATTTATCAAAAACTCTACGCATTGTATACACAATATCTGAATATGCATCTCCAAATAATTCATACAATATTGTTTTGAGATATTCTGGATGATCAAAAACATCTTCAGTAGTTATTCCAAAATTTTCTTTTAATTTTGTTTTAACCTTGTCTAGTTCTGGAGGTCCCATATCAAGAAGCGCATGTTCTACTGCAACTTGAACTAATTCTCGATATGCTTGCTGATCATGCATGATATGACATATGTGAGAATAACGGATAAAGTTTATGTCATGATGCATAGTGACAATCTAATAATTTTGTAGTAATGGTTTAATGTAATAATTAGATTCATGCTGTATGAGCCTAGATTGCGACTGTACCATCAATGATTACGGAGAATTACTCCAAGAATGTGACGGACATAGAGAAGCTAATTTTATGAAATAGCATCTATTTATCTTTGATTTTATGATGCCTCCTCAAAAGTAGAGGCAAATGAAATGTGCTAACTAGTTTATGTGAGCTATTTGGCTTCCAGCTAACACCGCGAGATGTCCCTGACTCAATGAGGGCTCAATACAAAACACAGTAATAAAAAACAGAGATAAAAAAAAATCACCGATTGGTAAACACTATTTACAATATACTTTAGCCGCCAATTAGCAAACTTTCAGATGCAGAATCAAAAAACAATTTAATTGCAGCTATAACTATTATTGCTGAAACTAGAATCTGCAGAGATCGTTCTTTAATATCCGAAGAGAGTCGTGCACCGATTATTCCACCAACAAAAGATCCTGCAGCTAATAGACCTGCCTGAAGAAAGTCGGGATGACCCAGTATACTATGAGTAATGATTCCAGATAGAGAGGCAAAGAGCAAAATGAACTGCGATGTAGGTGCTGCCTTTTTCATAGTCATTCCAATTCCTATTACCATTAATGGCACAAAGACAATTCCACCGCCTATTCCAAAAAATGACGAGATAATTCCTGCAAAAAAGCTTGCAGATATAACAAAGACAATCATTTGCTTTGTGAGATTTTTTTCTTTGGTCTCGATTTTTTTTCTCATAAAGATATAGACTGCAGATGAGATCAACACCAATCCAAATAGTATCTTGAATATTCCAGATGTTACATCACTTGATAGATATGCACCCAACACAGTTCCAGGAATGCTTAGCAATCCAAGTTTTAATCCAAGGGAATAATCAGTTCTTTTTTGACGTGAATATGAAATTGTAGAGCCAACTGCATTGCTAAAAGCTGCAAAAAGACTATTGCTTGCAGCTAGTGTTGGTGGAAAACCAAAAAATGTCAAGACAGGTACAACAATAATTCCTCCGCCAAGACCTATCATGGAACCAAGTATTCCAGCTACAACCCCAAGTGGGATTAACCATAATTGATCAATCATGATACACTCCAGCCATACACATTGTGTGCATATCTTGAATTTAGTTTGATATTATGAATTTCCAAAGATATCCTTCGGTGTTTGTAGTAACTTCTAAGAGTAGTTGTTTTTGGACAAAGCCGGCAATCTTGGAGCTACTGGTGGTGCCTGTTGCTTCCAAGTGATGAGATTTTGCAGCATCAATCCAAGCAGAGACAGATTCAAGATTACCAGGTTTTTGGTCTTGCCAGCAATCACACACAAGTGATTCTACCATGATTTGATAAGTTGACTTGATATCATCTAGACTAGACATGTATGGATCTGTTTGGATTATCCCCAATACAGCATTAGGTGAATCCATGCTACCAATCATGTGAATGTTTCCAAGAAACTTGCCGTCTGAATCTTTTAGTTCTGTTGATGTACAGTATTCAATGGAATTTTGTTTTTCAATATCACCATAGAAAGTACAATATTTTGCAATAGAACCTCCGGATATTTTTAATGCACTAGACATTGAGATTCCCTTTGCAGCAAGTGAGGATTTCATAAGAGAGTTTGAATCAACATATGAAAAATCAATTGGCGTGATGAGTTTAATTGTATTTGCAGTGTTGTTAGTTGGAATTACAGTATCATTTAGTGGAATTTGGTCATCTCTAGTTGGAATTGATTCATTTACTGGTTTTTCATTTATTGGTTTTTCAGTTATGGTGATTGGTTTTTGATTCATAGGAACCAGTATAGCCATGAGAATTATTGTAATAGCAATTCCAAAAATAATAGGTATGAGAATTTTCTTGTTCATTTTATTGGTTGAATTATTATTATAACATAAGGTTTTGCAATTCTAAATGGAAATTATATTTAGCTTTGAATCTTTTGTAATGTTGAATTTATCTACAAATCCAGAAGTCACTTCTAAAATGTATAATGCCTCACCATCAGGGGTGATGCTTTGGCAGACCATAGTTTCAAGTGCAGTCTTGCATGGAGGAATGTCTTTTTCAATATGGATTATGTTGCCGTCTTTATCAAACCAGATCATATCTAGTGGAAATTGCATGTTTAACATCCAAAGCGAGTAAATTCCTGCATTGTCAAAAACAAAGATCATTCCTTGGTTGTATGGTAATTGATCCTGAAACATCAAACCTCTGACACGTCTTGGCTCTGTATCGGCAACTTGAACCTCTAATGGAATATCATCTATTTTGATAGTACCTCGTGGAAATTCTACTGATTCTAGCTTACTGTCACTTGGAATTGACATTATGCCTACAACTCCAATGATTGCTGCCGCTATTACCACAGGAATTAGAATCTGGGTTCGAGTTGCCATGAAAAGAGTAATTTTTTCCTTTTAAAATACATTGTAGTGTGCATCAGAAAAGTGTACCAAAGGGTTTTGAGGGGTTTCTAGGGTAATTGAAAAAAGATATGTCTCATCCTGAGAGTTTCCTTTTTAGTGATTATCAATAAAAATAGAATTCCTCCAGTTTATTCCTAAAAATAAGACACTTCTCGTAAATCTTAAGATTAAGATCATATTGAAATATCAAACTAGTATTTCTAAAATGTTTGAGAAACCCATTCAAATCATCCAGTAAAGAATCAAAAACTCAATCAACAAAATCAGAAAATAACCATAAATCAGAACATAAAGTATGTGTAATTTGTAAAAATTCTGCCACTGAAGATAACCAAGTCAATTGGAAACGGATATGGTTTTGCAAAAAATGCTATGAAACATTGAATTTCAATCTTGATGATAATTGTATCAAATTATCAAATAACGAAATATTATTTCAATCAGTATTTGCAAATGGAATGTGTCCTATACCGTCTACAATTTTAGAAAGACTGGAAAAAAGTCCAGACTTTTCACCACTCATTAAAAGAACCAAGTATTTTGCAGTGGACAGAGTTTTAGGATATCTTCATCTTGAAACAGCCTACAAGAAAAGAATTACCAAATGGAGTTATGGCACAAATAAGGAGATATGGGATGATTTTGACAGTGGATATACTGCTCAGTTTTCCTTAGAGTATAACGATGCAAAACTAAGAAAGATTATCGTAGGAATATTACGTGATCATGGATTTGGATGTCTAGTAAGCGAGTATGGTGCACTAGGGCACAAAAATGAAGATTTTCCAACTTCAGAAGGTATTGAAAAATTAATTGAGTCAATTACAACTGCGATAAATCAAGATGAATTAAGCTATAATCAACCGGATTGGATTAAAAAATCAACAGGGAATTCATGATTGTAAAAATTCTATTGAAACAAATTTTGTTTCTAATTTTATCTGCCAAAATCTTTGAAGGATAAACCTTAAGTTTTGATAGCAAATTTACAAGCATGGGTTTTGGCAGAAGAAAAAAAGATTACAGTAGTAATAATTACAAACCAAAGGGTAGCGCTCGTCCTAAACTAGCTATTGCTGGTGCAATTTCATTAGTAGTGGGTGCTTTGCTGATTCACTATTACGGTGTGCCTCTTTTAATGTCAAATAGAACTGCAGATAATCCGTTACTAATTGCAGGAATGATTGGGGTTCTTGTTGGGGCATTGATGTTGTTCTTTAGTTTGAGCAAGAGAAACCAAAGACGATTTGCAAAGGGGATTGATGATACAAGAAAAGCATTTGCAGATTCTTGTCAATGCTGTAAATGTCAGAATTGTGGAAGAAGTCATAATCACTGGGTTCATGACGATAATGACACTAAAAGAAGACATTTCTAATCATTGTTTATGAGTAAATTTCTGACGCTATCGTAAAGCTTTTTGTTTAGATCTTTTAAGTAAAATTATTGTCCCATAGGCAACTAAGAAACGTTTCAACTTTTTGCCTTTGTTTAGGAATTGCATTCTTAATGATTGGCTTTGCAGTATTTTTTACTTCAGATGTAGGTACAAAACTAGAAAAGATTGGGAATTTTTTCATGATACTAGGTGCCATCCTTCTCGGAGTAGGATTTACTGCACT
>JAHFUX010000019.1 GCA_023264875.1 Nitrosarchaeum sp. | reverse complement strand
ATTCTCAAAACTTATGGTGTTAAGGTTCCAGGTTATGCACTTGTAAAATCTGCCGAGGAAGCAGCTAAAGAGGCAAAAAAATTAGGATTTCCACTAGTAATGAAAGTAGTTTCACCACAAATTTTACACAAAACTGATGTGGGTGGTGTCAAAGTTGGCATCAATAACGTCGATGAAGTCAAAAAGACCTTCAAAGACATGTATGGTAGACTTTCTAAAAAGAAAGGAGTTGATGTAAAAGGAATTCTTCTTGAAAAGATGGTTCCAAAAGGTGTTGAACTAATTGTAGGTGTACAAAATGATCCCCAGTTCGGTCCAGTAATCATGGTTGGACTAGGTGGTATTATGACTGAAGTTATGAAAGATGTTGCATTTAGAATGTTGCCAATTACAACCTCTGATGCAAAATCAATGCTAAATGAACTCAAAGGCTCAAAACTGCTCAAAGGATTCAGAGGCAGTCCTCCAATTGATCTTGACATGGTTTCAAAAATGTTAGTCCAGATTGGAAAATTAGGTGTAGAAAATGCTGACTATATCAACAGTATAGACTTTAACCCAGTAGTAGTTTATCCAAAATCTCACTTTGTCGTTGATGCAAAAATTATACTAAATGATAAAATAAAGAAAAATTCTATATCAAAAGCTCAACCAAACATTGAATCAATGGAGTCCTTCTTTACTCCAGAATCTGTTGCACTAGTAGGGGCATCTGCAACACCTGGAAAGATTGGTAATTCCGTATTAATTGCACTTGGAAAACAAGATTACAAAGGTAAAGTATATCCAATTAATCCTAAACAAGAGTCAATTCTTGGAATCAAATGTTATCCATCATTAGATGCAATTAACGAAAAGGTTGACTTGGTTGTTGTTTGTATTGATCTTGCAGAGTGTGGACCAATTATGAAGACTTGTGCAAACAAAGGAATTCATAATGTTGTAATCGTTTCAGGCGGAGGAAAAGAGCTTGGTGGTGACAGAGCTGCAATGGAAGCTGAAGTAAAAGAATTATCTCTAAAACACAAAATTCGTGTAATCGGTCCCAACTGTATTGGAATGTTTAACGCTGCAAATCGTCTTGATTGTGCATTCCAAGGGCAAGAAAGAATGGTACGTTCAAAATTAGGAAATGTTGCATTTTTCTCACAAAGTGGAACCATGGGAATTAGTATGTTAGAAAGTGCTGATGTGTTTGGCTTATCCAAGATGATTAGTTTTGGTAATCGTTCTGATGTAGATGAAGCAGATATGATATGGTATGCTGCAAATGATCCTCAAACTAAAGTAATTGGATTATACGTTGAAGGATTTGGTGATGGTAGAAAATTCATCAATACTGCTAAACGTGTAATGAAAGAGAAAAAGAAACCAATCATAATTTGGAAGAGTGGAAGATCTGAAGCAGGTGCAAAACAAGCTGCATCACATACAGGTTCTCTTGGTGGTTCAAATGCAATCATCATGGGAGCATTCAAACAAGCAGGAATTATTTCAGTTGATAGTTATCAAGAACTAGTTGGAGTCTTAAAGGCACTAGCATGGCAACCTCCTGCAAAGGGAAATCGTGTTGCTATGACAAGTAATGGTGCTGGTCCAATGATTGGTGGAATTGATCAATTAGAAAGATTAGGTCTTACTATTGGAAAGTTGTCACCAGAACTTCTTAAAAAAATGAAGGAACGTTTCCCACCAACTGTTCCCATTCATAATGGTAATCCCGCAGATGTAGGCGGTGGTGCAAATGCAGATGATTATAGATTTGTCATCCAGCAATTTCTTGACGAAAAGAATATCGACATTGCTATGCCTTGGTTTGTTTTCCAAGATGATCCACTTGAAGAAACAATAGTTGAATATCTAGCTGAATTATCCAATAAAAAACAGAAACCAATTCTTGCTGGAGGTAATGGTGGTCCATATACTGAAAAAATGACAAAATTGATTGAGGCAAATAATATTCCAGTTTACAGTGACCTTCGAACTTGGGTTACAGCTGCATCTGCATTATCTCAATGGGGCAAATTCTCACAAAAATAGATAACATTTAAGTCCGGCACAACTTGGGAAAATATTATGTCTCTAGTTACCACATCCATTTCTGATGGCATATGTACTGTCAAAATAAACAGACCTGACAAACTTAATGCCATGAATAGTGATGTTGCAAAAGAACTCATCAAAACTTTTGAAGCCCTAGACAAAGATGACAGTGTTAAAGTAATAATATTAACTGGTGAAGGAGAAAAGGCATTTTCTGCTGGTGCAGATATTGAATACATGTCAAAAATTTCTCCAGATGAATCAGTTGCATATGCAAAGACAGGACAACTTGTAACTTCCACAGTTGAGCTTGTAAAACAACCAACAATTGCAGCCATTAACGGTTTTGCACTTGGTGGAGGTTGTGAACTTGCAATGTCATGTGATATTAGAATTGCAGCAGATACTGCCAGACTTGGTCAACCAGAAGTTACAATTGGAATTCCTCCTGGTTGGGGTGGAACACAAAGATTGATGAGAATTGTGGGAATAGCAAAAGCAAAAGAACTTGTCTATACTGGTAAAATAATCAAAGCAGATGAAGCAAAGGAAATTGGTCTAGTGAATCAAGTAGTTCCACTTGCGTCACTGCAAGAAGAATCTTTGAAAATGGCACAGCAAATTGTTGCAAACTCTGCAATGGGTGTTCAAATGTCAAAAGTTGCAATTAACAAAGGAAGAAATGCAGATCTTGACACTGGACTTGCAGTTGAACTCCTTGCTTGGAGAAACTGTTTTACTCATTCTGATAGAGAAGAGCGAATGACAGCTTTTGTAAATAAATCAAAAAAATAATCTATTCCTAACTTTCTTATTTTCTTGAATTACTAGTAGGCTCGGTATGAAAAGCTTATTATAATTTAAAGCGCCACTTGTATCATTATGGCATCTGAACAAACACAGAAAATGATCACTGTTACCTCAAAAGCAGCTGAAAAAATCAAAGAATTCATGAAAGAAGAAGCCGATAGTCCTCAATACCTTAGAGTTTATGTTCAAGGTGGAGGTTGTTCTGGTCTATCTTATGGAATGGGCTTTGAAAAAGCACCAGAAGAAGATGACTTGGTCATGGAAGAAACTGGTATCAAGCTACTTGTAGACAGCTATAGCGTTGATCATCTAAAAGGTGCAAACGTAGACTATATTGAAAGCCTAATGGGATCTGGATTTAAAATCAACAATCCAAATGTTACAAAATCCTGTTCATGTGGTCATTCATTTAGCACTGAATAAACAATATTATTTTTCATTTTTAGATTATCTAGTGTAAACTATATCTCTTAAGCACAATTTTTGTAAGATCACTGTACCTTATTGAAAATACTTGCGATACCCTCATATATCGAGAATCAAAACCCAAATTATGATAATTAAGGAGATGAAGAAAGTATGTCCAATAAATCAGGAATTGTCAAATATCATGTTAAACTTTCCTTTGAAGTTGACGGACTTGTTGAACGAGCAGATATAATCGGGGCTATCTTCGGTCAAACCGAAGGACTGTTAGGCCCAGAGATGAATCTGAACGAACTACAACGAGTTTCTAAAGTTGGTCGTATAGAAGTAAATACAAAATCTACTTCAAACACAACAAACGGCGATGCTCTTATTCCAATGAGTACTGATATTGATACTTGTGCATTAATTGCAGCTGGAATTGAGAGTATTGATAAAGTTGGTCCATTTGATTGTGTTTTCAAATTAGAAGCAATTGATGATGTAAGAGCTGCAAAAAAAGATGACATTGTAAGACGTGCTAAAGAAATCAAACAACGTTGGGCTACTAAAACAGTCAGTGAAGGAGAAAGTATGTTAAAAGATGTTCATGAAGGTGATTCTAAAAGACTATCCACATATGGTCCCTCTAAACTCACATGTAGTTCTGGCGTATTTGATGCCACTTGGATAATCCTAGTTGAAGGCAGAGCCGATGTCATTAATCTTCTCAGAGCTGGTTATGATAATGCAATCGCAATTGAAGGTGCAAAAATTGATGAATCAATCAAAGAACTATGTGCGTCAAAAAATACGGTAGTTGCATTTATTGATGGTGACCGAGCTGGAGGATTCATTCTAAAAGAACTCAAATCGGTTGTAAATATTGATTATGAATTAAGAGCAGACACAGGAGTGGAAGTTGAAGAGTTAACTCCGCAAAGACTAGATGAAATTTTAAGACCAATAGCTGATGAAATTAAAAGTGGAAAACCTGCAGCCTCTCTTCAAAGTGCAGACGATAAGCCTCTTGCTGAAATAGCTTCTAGAGTTTTTCCAAATCTCAATGAAACACTTGAAGCTGTAGCATTAGATGAAAATGAAAAAGAAATTTTCAAAGTTCCAATTAGTGAAGTAGTTAGCAAACTCTCCACCCAATCTGGAATCAAATATCTTTTATTGGATGGTATTATCACTCAGAGACTTTTAGAAGGTGCCAAAAATGCTGGAATTGAATGCGTTGTTGGACATAGAGTTGCAAAGTTAACAAACTCTGATGGATTAAATCTGAAAACATTCGGTGACCTCGGCGTAGCATAGAGTTCATTGATGACTGAACTAAAAATTCAGCACATCTTAACTCTCACTTATCTTCTTTCTAAAGGTGCAAAGCATAATTTTGTCACAGTTACTACTGATTCCTTAGGTAAGAGCATCAAAAAATCCCAGCAAGCTGCATCCAAACATCTGCTTGAATTAGAAAACAATCAATTCATTGAGAGAATAATTAGTGGAAGAAACACATCCGTAAAAATTACTCCAAAGGGTTTTTCTGAAATGGTAAAACTATCTACTACACTTCAAAAAAGTCTTGATTCGTCTCCCTCCCATGTTGAACTAAAAGGAACTTTGATCTCAGGTATGGGCGAAGGCGCTTATTACATGTCTCTAAAAGGATATACAAAACAATTCAAATACAAAATTGGATACATTCCATTTCCTGGAACTCTTAATGTAAGATTAGATAAAAAAATACATCAAGAAGCAATAAAACAATTTGAAAATCTAGATGGAATTACAATTGAGAGTTTTTCAGATGGAAAAAGAACATACGGATGGGTAAAGTGTTTTCATGCAACAATCAACCAATCAATTAATTGTGAATTGATAATTCTTGAGAGGACTCACCATGATAATTCTATAATCGAATTAATTTCTAAAGTATGTATTAGAAAATCAGGGAAACTAAAAAATGGTTCTCAAGTTACAATAACAATTCCAATCCAGTCATAATTTTCTTCTTATATCATGTACAATTCTAAATACCGTGAATAGATTCCCCGTATTCTTTTTCTATTTTAGAGCTGGAACTTTCTGGAATTGGCGATTGCAATCTTGCCACATTTGCATCAAGATTAATTTTTTTACATCCATCTATGATGAATTTTTCTTGATGCACTTGATCATATCCTAATGCAATTATTTGTGGTTTTACAAGATTAACTGTCTTGAAAATATCATCTTCTTGTCCTACAAGACAAAGATCTACCATTACTAGCGAATTAACTAATTCTTGTCTCTGCTCTTTACTGTGTAATGGTTGTCTTTTTTTCATTTTCACAGCAGTATTGTCAGTGGCTACAACTACTACCAAAATATCTCCTAGTGCTTTTGCTGCATTAAGTGTATGAATATGCCCTGGATGAATTATATCAAAAACACCTCCTGCTAAAACAACTCGAAGTGAAGATCTACCAAGTTCAGTTAATGTGGTTCTATCTTCTTTTATCAATTTATTTTTTACAAGTTCGTCGATTTTTGAATTAATAATATTTTCTATAAATCCTTTTTTTGTTTTAAGATTGTCTATAGGTGGTTTACCAGTTATTCCAGATAGATACATTTCAATTAAAATTGATTTTTCTATTACTTCCAATATTATTTTCTAAAACTACTCTCTCTTTAATTCATCGATACTATTACATTTTTGGTTCAAGACCCTTTGCTAATCTAAGTGCATCTACCAAGCCATCTGCATAACCTATACTCAAAATTGCAACTTCATCCTGACCGTCTTCTAGAAATTTTTCTGCATCTTGAATATACAATTCAGCATTTTCAAGAATTACTTTGAATTCTTTTTGATCTTTGTAGTATGGTGTTATTTCTTCTAATGCCTCTCTTACCATTGGAACATATTTTTTCATCATTTGGATTGAAATTTTCTTTGTTTTTTCTGAATTATCTTGCGGTTCATCCAGGCATTTTCCAAGTATTTTTAATGCATCTGACTCTGTAAAATGAAGCCTTCCTGTGATGATTATTGTATGTGGAGGTTTACCGAAATCTATTTTTTTTAGACTTGAAATTTTTCCTGATATGACTGATTGATCTTTGAATCCAATCCTTGATGCAACTATTGCATGTGTTGATAGATCGATCACGTTTCTTTTTTGTCCTTTTTCAGTCTCTATTAATCCAATTAATGCCTCTTTTGGATCCATGAAAAAATTCTTGTCTTGATTGTACTCTAATAGTAGTACGGTGTGGTTTCCTTCTATGATATTTTTGTAAATTACATAGTATGGAGTTGTCAGCGATTTCATCTCACTCATTATTGTTGCAATTCTTCCAACTTTGTAAAAATGAAGACCGCATTCCCCTATCATTGAAGTTAGAGATGATGACGCATGTATTGAATAGGTCTTTATTTTTTCTTGTATGGCCCTGGTTCTTAATTCAATATGAGTAGTTGCAATGTAGGGATCTCCATAAGATAATAAGACCACCTTCTTTGTTTTTGCATGTTTTAGAATTTCATTTCCATCTTCAACTAGCCATCTTTTGCCCTGCTTGAATTCACCTTTGGTCATCTTTTTGATTTTTGACATGTCTGATTTTCCAATCGGGCTGGTAAATTGCTCAAGGTATACAATATCTGCTTTTGATAAAACTTCCAAAGCTTCACTAGGAATTGATTTTGAACCTGAGATTCCTAATCCTACAAACCAAAGCATTATTGCATATTTTTATCGTGCAGTCTTTTTAAATGGTGTATCATTCTCTTCAAAACTTCAATTCCTCTTAGATATTCATCAATTGATACTTTTTCATCTATTGTGTGAGCTTCATGGGGATCACCTGGTCCATATGTGACTACGGGAATCTTCCATTGATTTCCTATTACATTCATGTCCCCCGTTCCAGTTTTTCTAATTAAAGTTGGTCTTGTATGTTCTACATCCATAACTCCTAACGTGAATGCTCTGACTATGGCAGAATCATGTGGTGCTTCAAAAGGCTCTGTTTCATCTATGATTGAATAATATGCCTCAACTTTTCTTCTTTGAGCTATTTCATTTACTAGCACTGAAATTTTCTGTTCTACTATTTTGCAATTTGTATCTACAGGAATTCTAATGTCAAAAGTTGAAACACATTCTTTTGGTGTAACATTGTGACTTGTTCCTCCGTTAATCTCAGTTAATGTTGCAGTTAGCAACATTCCTTTACTTTTTTTCTCTTGATCTGATTCTAATCCTTTTTTGAGTTCTTTTGAAAAGATCATTGTTTCTTCAATAGCATTTTTTGAAAGCCAAGGTGCACTTGCATGAGCACTATCATCCACACTTATTTTGAGATTAATTGCCAATCTTCCTTTGTAAGCAATTGTCACTTGCTTTATTCCGCTTGGTTCTCCAAATACTGCATAATCTACATCGATGTGATTCTTGACTAGATTTTTTACTCCTGTAGCATTTCCTTCCTCATCTACTGTGCCAACAAAAATCACAGTACCGCTATTGTTTTGAATTGAAGCTGCGGCAAACAACATTGCCATTAGTGGAGCCTTTGCATCTGACGCGCCACGACCATATAGTGAATCTCCTTCTTTTCTAACTTTGACTTTTCCAGGTACGACATCCATGTGTCCACAAAGTAATATTTTTGGTGAACCTGTACCTTTTTTTGCAATAATGTTGCCTACCTCATCTATGTGAATATCTTCAAATCCCAAATCATCGCATTTGTCTGCAAGAAATTCGGCCATTGTTTTTTCATTGAGTGAAGGCGTGTACAATCGAAGTGCCTTTTCAAGCATCTTCGCTGCAAATCTTGGTGTGACTGTAAATGTTGTTTCCAATTCTCACTTGCTATTTTTTATTACGTAATCAATCATTAAGGAAGGTATGTCTACTCCACACACTCTTACAGTATTTTTGTATTCAGTTGTATTGTTAACTTCATGAACTACTAATCCCCGTTCATTACTTTCCATCAAATCTACTCCTACTATGTCTCCTTGAACTGCATTTTTTGCTTTAATGCACATTTCTTCCATCTCTGGTGTTACTTTGCATTCTTCTGCTGTTCCACCTAAAGCCATGTTTGTTTTCCAATTTCCATTTCCTGAATGTCTGTAAATTGCTGCAACAATCTTATCGCCTACCATTATTGCTCTTATGTCTCTTGGTGGTCTATTTACAAATTCTTCTAAATAATGAACTTGGTATATTGGATACATGCTTTCTCTGCTTTCGATAATTCCTTCTGCTGAATCCTTATCGTTTAGTTTTGAAATTAATCTGCCCCAGCTACCAACAGTTGGTTTGATTACTTTTGGATATCCATGTGTTTCTAAATGTTCTATTGCAGCATCTTTTGAAAATGCAACAGCTGCATATGGTGTTGGAACTCCATGTTTTTTTAATAGCATATGTGTAAATAATTTATTTCCTGCAAAAATTCCTGTATTAAGACAATTAATTACATTTACCCCCATCCCTTCAAGAGCTGCAGTTGAGTGTAGATTTCGATAATAGCTTACACACCTTTGAATAACTGGTCCATAGTCTTCTGGTTTTTTTCCTAAATCTAATGCCAAATTCTTACAGTCAACCATCTGTATGTTTATGTTCTTTTTTCTGCCCGCTTCTAATAGGGCTTTTTCTTCCCAACGGATAGTATCATAAAGAATTGTAACGTCAGGACTCACTGCCCCCAATCCTCGCCAACCGATTGGGCAGGCTTTAATTGGAAACCGTTTGAGCCTTTTGCTAATTCAAAACTTGCGCCACATTCCGGACATGTTACAATTTCTCCTTCCACTGCATCTTTTGGAATGGAAATATCTGCATCACATTCTTCACATTTTGACATGTTTTCTCCTCACTTTCCCTCTTTATTTATCATTAATTATCTTTTTTTCAAGTCTGTCTTCTAGTGGAATTTCAATTAAATCTCCCATTCTGAGTTCTTTTAGACCTGCGGCAACTGCTTTGGCACCAGCATCGTCTTTTTCAAGACCTAAAATTGACATCAAATATGCAGCACCAGTTTTTCCTGCCAATTCTCCAAAGACAATTCTTCGTGTGTTTCCAACTGCTCTTGGTGGGATTGGTTCATAGGCTGCAGGATTTCGTAGTATTGCTGCAAGATGTGTTCCTGCTTTGTGTTTGTATGCAGAAGAACCTACAATTGGTTTTGAATCATATGGTTTAATCGAAGTATACTCCTCGATTAGCCTAGACAAGTCTAGTAGCATATCTAATCTGAAATCATTTGGTGATTTGTATAGATATGTTAATGCTACTGCAATCTCTGCAAGAGGTGGAATGCCGGTTCTTTCTCCTATTCCATCAATTGTGGTATGTATCTGATCTACACCAGCATCACATGCAGAAAATGCATTAGCCACTGCAAATCCTATGTCATTGTGAACATGTGCATCAAGTGGAACGTCTATTACATTTCTTACTGTTTTAACAAAATTATACATCCCAATTGGACGCATAATTCCAACAGTATCTGGCAAACTTATCCTATCCACTCCTGCTTCTTCAATTGCCTTACACACCTTTAACAAAAATTCTGGTTCTGCTCTGCTTCCATCCTCCACTGTAAATCTAATTTTTAGTCCATGTGATTTTGCATATTCTACTGTTTCAACTGCTCTGCTCAAGGCTTCTTCTCTTGTAATTCGTAGCTTGTCTTTTAGATGAATATCTGAAATTCCAAGATATGCGGCACACCATTTTGCATCACAGCTTAATGAAATGTCTATGTCTTCTTTGAGAGCTCTTCCATGAGATACAATGTCTGCTTTTAATCCTTGCTTGATAATTGTTTTAGTTGCTTCTTTGTGATCTTTGGAAACAACTGGTGAAATTTCAATTTGGTCTACTCCAAAATAATCTAGCATCCATGCAATCTGTATTCTTTGTTTATTTGTAAATGAAACTCCTGGATGTTGTTCTCCTTCTCTTAGAGTACTGTCTAATACTTTAATTTTCTTTGGATTTTTGTCATATGCATTGTAAATGTCTGCATAGTGATTCGGATCTTTCATTACAGAAAACGTTCACATAAATTGAGAATATAAATATATTCGTACTACTTTCGCTGAAAATTACTTGTGACGATCCTAATTTAGGCAAGTATGGAAATTATAAACCGAAAGTCGTTTTATGCTACTTTTCTTAAAATAATTACTGTGTTGGTGTCAATCACACCTGGAATTTTTCTTAATGCATCTATGCTGCTGTTTATTTCAGAAATATTTGTTGCACTGATTATTGTAGTTATGTCATACTGGCCTGTAATCTCATAAACTGTTTTGACTCCTTCTAATTTTGCAAGTTTTTCTGAAACTTTTGATGTGTCTGTTGCAGAATCAACAGATATTAACACAATAGCACTTGTAGCATTTTCTTCTCCTATCTCAACAGTAAATCTTTTGATGGTTTTACTATCTACAAGATTTTTTACTCTTCTTCTAACGGCTGATTCTGATAATTTTAGTTTCTTTCCAATATCTACAAAAGATTCTCTAGAGTCTTCTTTAAGAAAATTTATTATTTTTTCATCTACTTTATCTTTATACATTATTTTTTTGCTCCTCTTTAGTAAGTACAATATCTAGAGTTTGTAAAACTTTCGTTATGTCTTCTTTAGATATTACCAATGGTGGAAGAATTCTTAGAATGTTTCTACCTGAATATAGCATTAGGATTCCTTCTTTCATAAGGTTCATTAGAATGTCTTTTACCTCGAATTTTAATTCTACGCCTATCATCAATCCCTTTCCTCTGATTTCTCTAATTATGGAATGTTTTTCTTTTAACTTTTCCAAACCCTCTCTGAATAGTTTTCCCATATTCTCAGCATTTTCAATTAAACCGTCTTGCGTAAGTGCTTGCAATGTTGCTATTCCTGCAGCACAAGAAAGAGGATTTCCTCCAAATGTTGAAGAGTGTTCTCCTTTACTCATTGAAGCAAGAATATCTGGTCTTACTAAAGTTGCACCCATTGGGACTCCCCCCGCGATACCCTTTGCAAGACATAAGATATCTGGTGCAGTATTCCAATGATCACACGCCCATAGTCGTCCCGTTCTACCTAATCCTGCTTGTATTTCGTCAAAAATTAGAAGGATCCCTTTTTCATCACAAACCTTTCTTACTTCTTGTAAAAATCCATCTGGTGCGACATTGATTCCGCTTTCACCTTGAATTGGTTCTAAAATAACAAATGCAGTATCTTCATCAATTGTAGAACGAAGAGATTCAATATCTCCAAATGATGCAAAAGAAACTTTTTCAACTAGTGGTTCAAATGCTTTTTTGTATTTTGGATTAAATGTTAACGAGAGAGCCCCAAGTGATTTTCCATGATATGATCCTTTCATTGCAACCATTCCTTTTTTACCTGTGAACTTTCTTGCAAATTTTATTGCAGCTTCTATTGCTTCTGCACCACTGTTGTTTAGGTGAACTTGAGTCAATCCTTTTGGTGCAAGACCAATTAATGTTTTGAGAAATTCTTCTCTGGTTTTATTGTATAGTGAACTGTGTACTGTGATTATTTTGTCTACTTGTTCTTTGATTGCTTTTACAACTCTTTTATTTTGATGTCCGACAATTGCTACACCATATCCTCCCATACAATCAATGTACTCTTTTCCATCAATATCCCAAACATGAGATCCCACTCCTTTTTCAATTGTAACTGGAAATCTTTGATACAGACCTCCCATAAAGTCATCTTCAGTCATGTTTAATCACCGTACAGTTATCGTGTGCTATGGCAGAAGATATAGGATTTTCTCTTTGACCATTTGCAATGAGTGCCTCTTTTACTCCCATGTCTAGAGCTTCAGTAGATGCAAGAATTTTCTTTTCCATACCTGGACCTACCTTTGGTCTAATTTCCTTTGCTTCTGCTAATGTTAGTTTAGTTACAAGTTTGTCATCCATCAAAAGTCCATCTACATTTGTTATGAACAACACTTTATCAGATCCTACACTTCCTGCTACATATGCTGCTGCTCTGTCTCCGTCAACATTGAGAAAATCTGATTCTTCACTAATTGCAATAGGTGAAATTACAGGCGTCAAACCTTGATCTAAAAGTGATTTAATGAAATCTGAATTGACTTTTGTAATTTTACCTGTATATCCCCCATCGATTGCCTGTTTTCGACCTTTTTCGTTGACAATTAATAATGTTTTTTTTCTCTCTGCTTGAATTACTCTGGCATCAACGCCAGAAAGACCAATTGCATTGATTCCATTTTTTTGAAGCATTTGAACAATTGTTTTATTGATTCGTCCAGACATTACCATTGTAAAAATTTCTACTGTTTCTTTGTCTGTGTATCTGCTCTTTATTCCACTAGGTGATGTTACAAATTTTGGTTCTTTTCCAAGTTGTTCGCAAACTTTTGTAACTTCTTTTCCTCCTCCGTGAACTATGATTATTCCTTCTGTCTCTGCAATTTTTTTAATATCTGAAATAGTTGATGGATGTAAATTATCTACTACGCTTCCACCGATTTTGATTGTGATCATTTCTATACTGGAGTAAGCGGTGTGTATCTCAAGCCATCCATTTCATCAAAACCACACATGACATTCATGTTTTGTATGGCAGAACCGGCTGCACCTTTCATTAGATTATCTGATGCTGAAATAGCAATCAATCTATGATTTTCTTCATCTATATCAAAACCTATATCACAAAAGTTTGAACCGACTACAAATTTTGGATCTGGGAATTTATACAATCCATTTTTATCTCGAATCAATCGAATAAATCTTTCTTGACCATAAGCTTCACGATATATTTTCCATATTTCTTTTTCATCGATATCTTTTTTCATAAATGTATGATTTGTACATAAAATTCCACGAACTACATCTACTGCGTGTGGACTCATTGAGACATGAATTTTCTTTCCTGCAATTTCACTTAGTTCTTGTTCTATTTCACCTGTGTGTCTGTGTTTTGCTGGCTTGTACGGTCTGATGACTCCTGCTCTCATTGCATGAGCAGTTCCTGAGCCAGAACCTGCACCCGATGAGCCAATCTTAGAATCTACAATGATGTGTTCTAAATCAATTAAATCATTTCGAATAAGTGGTGCAATTGCTAACATGGAAGTTACTGCCATACATCCTGGACAAGAAACTAGTTGTGCTTTTTTGATTTGTTCTCTGTGTAACTCTGGAACTCCAAATACTGATTTTGGTAAATAATCTGGATGTGGATGTTCCCAGCCATACCATTTATCATAATCTGCAGGATTGTGCAATCTATAATCTGCACTCAAATCAATAACCTTTAGACCTCTGTCATACAATGCTTTTACAATTTCAGTTGCTGTTCCATGTGGAACTGCAGTAAACACTATGTCGCATTTATCTGTCATTTTGTCATAATCTAATTCTGAAAAAGTTAGATCGGTAAATCCTTTCAAGCTGGGTTGAATTCTATGAAGATACTCACCAACATGTTGTCGTGAGGTGACCATTGCGATCTCCACATCTGGATGATTTACTAAGAGACGAAGTGTTTCTCCTCCAACATAACCTGATGCTCCTACGACACCAACTTTCATGATAATCCTCCCGTAAGGAAGTATAATTTATTTCCTAACATAGTTTAAGGCAAATTCTACCATTTCTTTTGGAATATTTCGTTGTGACACTCTTGCCAACCCCTTAAACTCAACGGTATTGTTAACTTCATGTACTACCAACCCTCGCTTTTCATCTTCCATTATGTCGATTCCTAAAATTCCTCCACCCATAGCTTTTGATGCTTTTGTAGATATTTCATCGATCTCTTTTGTGATCTCACATAATTCCGGGTCTGCTCCTAATGCTATGTTTGTTTTAAAACCGCCTGATGATTTTCTATACATGGCAGCGATTGGTTCATCGCCAACCGTGATTACCCGAATATCTCTTGGTGGTCTTTTTATCAATTCTTGAAGATAGAAAATTCTATCATGTGGGCTATCTGTAATATCTCTAATCTCAAATAATGCATCTGCTGTATCCTTGTCTTTTAATTGCATTACTCCTCTGCCCCAACTTCCTATGACTGGTTTAATCACAAGAGGATATCCAACTTTTTCTATATTTTCTGATGCACTTTCACTTGAAAATGAAAAATATGTCTTTGGTGTAGGGACATTATATTTTTTCAAAAGTAGAGTCATGAACATTTTATTTCCACATTGATTTGCAACTTGAAACTTATTGAGTACTGGTACATCCATAAATTCAAGACTAGCAGTAAAATGTAGTCCTCTAAAATAACTGACACATCTTTCTAAAACAACATCCCCAAAGTCAAAATCTTTTCTTTTACTATCTGTATTGATTTGGGTGGTTTTGGCGTCTAGCATTACTGCATTGTGACCTAGATCTGATGCTTCTTTTTCAAGCATCTTTTCTTCCGTTCTTAGGCGGTCAAATACAATACAAATTTTTGACATTACTCTCCCCAGTCTTCGCCTACACTTTCTGCTTGTTTTAGCTCAACAGTAGATCCATTCTTCTTTGCGATCTCAAAGTCGGCGCCACAATCAGGACAGGAGATAATTTCTCCAACAGAGGCATCGTCTGGGATGTTAAGAGTTGCATCACATTCTTGACAGTTCATGTTTTTGTTGACATTTTCTTTTGTAATTTATTAGCTTCTGTTGATTGAATTCCCCATAATTCTACAAATCCTTTTGCCAATCTTTGATCAAAAGTTGATTCTGCACCATAAGTGGCGATCTTGTGACTATACAGTGAATATTCTGATTTTCTTCCCACAACACGAATGCTTCCTTTGAAGAGCTTTAGTTTTACAGTTCCTGATACTGGTTTTTGTGATGTCTGGATAAATGCATCTAGATCTTGTTTTAGTGGATCTTGCCATAATCCTGAATATGCAAGGTATGCCCACTCATCATCAATAATTGATTTAAATTTATTTTCGTGTTTTGTGTGAACCATTTTTTCTAAATCTGCATGAGCCTCAATAAGACACATGGCTCCCGGAGTCTCGTAAACTTCACGAGATTTTATTCCTACCACTCTGTCTTCAATGTGATCAATGATTCCTACTCCAGCATCGCCTGCTTTTTTGTTTACATACTCGATTAATTTTATAGGTTCAAGAATTTTTCCATCAACTGCAACTGGTATTCCTTTTTCAAATTTAATTTCCATGTATGTTGGCTTGTCTGGTAAATTTTTTGTTTTTACCCAAATGAATGCATCTTCAGGAGGTTCATTGTATGGATCTTCTAAAACTCCGCCTTCAATTGCACGTCCCCACAAATTTTGATCAATGCTGAATCTTTTTGCTACTGAATCAATTTCAATTCCGTGTTTCTTTGCAAACTTTAACTCTGTTACTCTGTCTAAATTCTTGTCTCGAATTGGTGCAATAATTGGTAAATCAGAACCGGAACGTAATGTGATGTCAAATCTTACTTGATCATTTCCTTTACCTGAACATCCATGAGCCAGTGCTGTTACTTTTTCTTTTTTTGCAATTTCTAAAACTTTTTCTGCAATTAATGGTCTGGCCAATGCTGTTGCTAGACAATATTTTTTTTGATAAAGTGCATTTGCCTTAATTGATGGAAAAATAAAATTTTCAACGAATTCCTTTCTTGCATCTATGTTGTAATGTTTTTTTACTCCAAGCTTTTTTGCTTTAGCTTCGATTTTTTTCTGATCATCGCCTTGACCTACATCTACAGTTACTGTTATGACATCCATATTGTATTCTTCTTGAAGATATTTTACTACTACTGAAGTGTCTAATCCTCCAGAAAATGCAAGAATTCCTCTTTCAGTCATAAAACACATTCTCCCGTCGTATTTTGGAATTTATCTTTTGTGATACGCTGAAAATCAAAATTATCTTCAGCATTTCATCTAACTAGCTTGAGCTAAAATTCGATGATTATTTAACCGCCAAAATATAACGCTGTTTTATGAAAATATGGTCTGTTATTTTTGCAGGAATTATGGGTACTGCATTGATATTCATTATTGGAATTCTAGTAAATTCTGATGAAACTACGCATGAAAACAAGATTAGAGTAGCATATTTTCCCAACATAAACCACGCAGTTCCAATCATTGGAATGGAAAAAGGAATATTTCAAGATCAAATTGGAAACAATACGGTAATTGAATCAAGGTTGTTTGATGCTGGACCTCAGGTGATAGAATCTATTTTTGCAGGTTCAATTGATATTGCATATGTTGGTCCTGGACCTGCAATTAACGGATTTTTAAAATCTGAAAATCACAATGTAAAAATTTTATCTGGTGCTGCAAGTGGTGGTGCTAGTTTGATTGTTCATCCTAATTCCAAAATTAATTCAGTTGCTGATTTTGGAGGAAAAAGAATTGCAGCGCCACAAATAGGAAACACCCAAGATATTTCATTGAGAAATTATCTTTCTGAGAATGGATTAAAACCTGCTGAAAAAGGTGGGTCTGTTATTGTTTTGAATATCCCAAATCCTGATATTTACACACTATTTGCAAAAGGTGATATTGATGCTGCATGGGTTCCTGAACCAACTGCTACAATATTGGTACAGCAATTAAATGGTACAAGATTATTTAATGAAGAAGAACTTTGGCCTGATAATAGATTTGCATCCGTACTGTTAATTGCTAGAGAAGAATATGTAAATCAGAATCCAGAAGTGATAAACAAATGGCTTGAAGCACACCAGCAAACAGTAGACTGGATAAATTCCAATCCGGAACAGACTAGAGTAATTTTTATTCAATTCATGAAAAAAGAAACTGGCAAATCACTCTCTGATAAATTGGTTGATGAATCATTATCTAATTTAGAAATTACATCTGATCCTATTGTTAGTTCTATTCACACATTTGCTAAAAGAGCAGATTCCCTTGGTTATTTAGGAAGACATGGATATAGTTTAGACGGAATTTTCTTTGACATAAATTCAAATTCCCAATTAGAGGAGGTTTTAGTAAATGACAAAACTTGAGGCTAAAAACATTGTAAAGTATTTCAAACATGACAGTCACCGTCTCACGGCTTTGGGTGGTGTAAATCTGCAGATTGAAGATGGTGAGTTTGTTTGCTTAGTGGGACCATCTGGATGTGGTAAATCTACTTTTTTACGAATTGTTGCAGGTTTGGAAACTCCTGATGAAGGTGAAATTCTCTTTGATGGAAAACCAGTCACCACCACTGGTCCTGAAAGAATCATAGTCTTTCAGGAGGGTGCACTATTTCCATGGTTGAAAGTACAAGACAATGTCGAATTTGGTTTAAAGATGGCAGGAATTCCAAAAGAAGAACGATCTCAGATATCTAAACGATATTTGGACATGATGCAATTAACAAAATTTGCTGATTCATACACGTATCAACTTTCAACTGGAATGAAGCAAAGAGTAGCGATAGCTAGAGCACTTGTTATGGATCCTGATGTATTGTTAATGGATGAGCCATTTGCAGCACTTGATGCACAAACAAGAGATCTGTTATTAGTTGAAATGCAATTGATTTGGGAAAAAACCAAAAAGACAATTCTGTTTGTGACTCACAATGTTACTGAAGCTACAGTACTTGGAACCAAAGTCGCCGTATTTAGTAATAGGCCTTCTACAATTAAAAAAATAATAAATGTTGACTATAAACGACCACGACTTGTAGAAGATCAGAATCTTTTTCCACTTCAACAAGAAATTTTATCTGAATTACGACCTGAGGTAAAGAAAAGTTAAGTGATATTTTATGAAAAAAATTACTTTGACAAAACAAATTATTTTTTATATAGCACTAATATCTATTTGGCAGCTTGTCTCGATGACAAATATCTGGCCAAATAATCTTTTTCCTTCTCCTTATGAGGTGGCTGAAGATTTAGTATATACTGCATCTGATGGAAGTCTGTTCTTTGGAATAGGAACTAGTATTTTGAGATTGATAGTTGGATTGGCAATTGCAATAGCTGGAGGTATGATTCTTGGAATTTTTATGGCAAGAGTGGAGATTGTAAATCAAACCATAGGTTCATTGGTTTTAGGATTGCAATCAATTCCATCTGTTGCTTGGGTGCCACTTGCAATACTTTGGTTTGGATTAACCGACGGTGGAATTATCTTTGTTACTGCAATTGGTTCAATGTTCTCAGTAACAATTGCTACCTATAATGGAGTCAAAAACATCAATCCGCATTATATTGAGGCTGCAAGAAATATGGGCGCAAAAGGAACCCAACTGGCTACATACGTCTTGATTCCTGCGGCATTTCCATATTTGATTTCTGGTTTCAAACAAGGTTGGGCTTTTGCGTGGAGAGGTGTAATAGGTGCAGAATTGCTATTTTCATTTCTAGGACTAGGATTTTTGCTCAATGTAGGACGACAACTAAATGATATCTCTCAAGTATTTGCAATCATGCTAGTAATAATGATGGTTGGTATTGCAATTGATGGAATAATTTTCAAGAGACTTGAAAATAAAGTCATGTCTAGATGGGGATTGCGTTAATCTTTCCTGTTTTTATTTTTAGTGACACCACAAATGCAACAATGATTATTGCAATTGCAAAATACATCACAGATACGTAATTAAATGCAAAAGCAATTGCACCTGCAATTATCGGTCCTACAACAGCTCCAATTGAGATAGTTGAACTAAAAATTCCAGTTGATGTTGAACGTGGATTATTTTCCATCAAGTGGAAACTTCCTCCAATATACAAAAGAGCCCAAGTAATACCTACAAGTGCCATAAATGGCATTGCCATCCACCAGTCATTTATCAAAGATAATCCAACAAAGACAAATGTGGTACTGCCAGTTCCAATCTTGAATTTTGCTACATTTGAAATTTTAATTTTACTTGCCATCAAATTCATTAAAACAAATGCAGCCAATGTATTTGCTACATAGACAATTGAGATTTGATAAAGTTCCGCACCTAATTTCTCCATTAGCATTATTGGAAAAATTGTCCACACTGCAGATGCACCAACATGTCGTAAGAGAAGTGATATGAATAGAAATTTGTTTTTTATAATTATGTTTTTTGTAGTTCCAGGGGTTAGTTCTTTTTCCTGTAATGTGTTTGGCATCTTAATTGTAAATAATAATCCTATCAAAAAGAAAACCCCACTAATCAAAAAAGTTAGTTTGATGTCATTTACAATTCCTGCGGCAGCAGTTCCTGCTAACCATCCTAATGCATGAAATGAAATTACAGTTAATGCTCGTTTTTTTTCGTGATTTGCTTCATACGTGTAAGCAATCATAGAAGGAACCATTATTCCACTTGCAATTCCAGCGCCAATTCTGGCTAACAGTAACAACCCAACGTCATCTGCAAAATAATGTAGTCCAAAAGCTATGGCACATCCAATGAAGCCGATTCTAATGAATTTCAGCCTAGTTCCTTTTTTATCTGAATGTCGCCCAAAGTAAATTTGGGATAAAATCTCGGCAAAACTAAATGATGCAATTATTAGCCCAATTTCGAAAACAGAATCTGTTACCCCCATTGCCATGATAGGCAAGAACACAAATACAATGGAAATTCCAGCATGCTGAAAAAAAGTAGCGCTACGAACTAGGTTGTTTAATTGTATTTTTTGCATAAATATACAAAATTTCTTTCTCTACCTAATTTCAACATAAGTGTCCATTCCCCTGATTGTATGGATTATTTTTCTCAAAAGAGTTAAACTGTATAGAACCATTCTAAAAATAAATTGGTACAAAAAGAGTCTTTTCTTACTGCATTGCAAAACAGAATCTTGCTTTTTGACGGGGCAATGGGAACTGAGATTCAAAAATATAATCCAAAACCTGAAGATTTTCCAAATAATCAAGACGGATTCAATGATGGTCTAGTTTTAACCCATCCAGAATGGATTGAACAAATTCATAAAAATTATCTGGATGCAGGTGCTGACTGTATTGAAACTAACTCGTTTGGTTCAAACAAAATAAAACTAGATGAATATGGTTTTGGTGATCAAACAATAGGTTTCAACAAAAAGATAGCACAATTAGCAGTTGAAGTTTGTTCATCATATACTGATAAATCTAGATACGTGGTTGGTTCAATGGGACCTACAGGTTATCTTCCAAGCTCAAATGATCCTGACTTGGGGCAAAAACCACTCGATGAAATTAAAAAAGCATTTGAGTTACAAGCTGAAGGTCTAATTCTTGGCGGAGTGGACGCTCTTTTAATTGAAACAAGTCAAGATATCTTGGAAGTAAAACTTGCTATTGAAGCATGTCATGATGCAATGAAAAAAACTGGAAAAAAAATTCCAATTATTGCAAATACAACTTTGGACCAATATGGAAAAATGTTACTTGGAACAAACATTCAAGCTGCATACACAACTGTGTCTGATATGGGGATTGATGTTTTTGGTTTGAATTGCTCTACGGGTCCAGTTGAAATGACCTCAAGTGTTAGATGGCTTGATGAGCAAAATGAGCATGATCTGCTGGTAGTTCCTAATGCAGGTATGCCTGAAAATCAGGGTGGACAAGCAGTATACAAGATGACTCCTGAAAAAATGGGTGAAGTACTTGGTGATTTTCTTAAACAATACAAAAAAGTTCGAATAATTGGCGGTTGTTGTGGAACAAATCCTGAACATATTGCTGTACTAAGAAAAGTAATTGACGAAAAAGCCTATTCTATCAAGGGTTAAGTATTTAGAAAAACTGAGGAGAATTTATCACATTGACTGTTCCTAGAGTTAGCTCTGCACTAAAAGCCGTTGATTTGAAGCAATTACCGCCACCGCTGATCATTGGAGAGAGAATCAACACACAAGGTTCCAGAAAAGCAAAACAGCTTGTGCTCAATGACGATTATGATGGATTAGTTGATTTAGCAAGAATCCAGGCGGAAGACGGTGCACACTGTCTTGATGTTTGTGTTGCAACTACTGAGCGAGCTGATGAACGTCAATTCATGCTAAATCTTGTTAAAAAATTAAGCATGGAAATTGATGCTCCGCTTGTAATTGATTCTACAGATCCAGATGTGATAGAAGCAGCTGTAGAACAAATTCCTGGAAGACCTATAATTAATTCCATTAATCTGGAAGGAGATGGAAGTAGATTTGAAAGACTTGCACCAATAATGGCAAAGTACGGTTTACCTGCAATTGCATTATGTATTGGACCAAAAGGTATGGCAAAAACTCCTCAAGAGAAAGTTGAAACTGCAGAATTACTTTATGAGACAGGAAAAAAATATGGATTAAAAATTGAACAATTTATTTTTGATGTTCTGACATTTACACTTGCTACTGGAGAAGATGAGTTCTTAGATGCGGGAAAAAACACTCTGGAAGGTATCAGACTTGTAAAAGAAAAATTTCCAAACTCATTTACAACTTTGGGATTAAGCAATATTAGTTTTGGATTAGCTCCATATGCAAGAAAAGTCCTCAATTCTGCATTTTTGTACCATGCAGTAAAATCTGGCCTAGATACAGCTATTGTAAATGCAAAAGAAATAATTCCTTATGGGGAAATTGATGCAAAAGAAAAAAAACTAGCTGAAGATCTAATATTTAATACTCATCCAAATGCATTATCTGAATTAATTATTTATTTCGAAAAGACAGGTGCGCAAGGTACTGACACTTCCAAAAAAATTGATGTAGATCCAACTTGGCCTCCTGGAAAACGTGCAAACTTTAGAATTGTAAATAGATTAAAAGATGGAATTCAAAACGATGTTGTTTCTGCCATTGCAGAAAAGGTAGGAAAAAATGATATTCTTGAAGATCACAACGGCACTCTTTTTCTAAATGCTTCCCCTACAATTACTCACGAAGGGGCAATTAGAACACTAAATGAGGATTTACTTCCTGCAATGAAAGAAGTTGGTGATAAATTTGGCTCAGGCGAATTAATTCTACCATTTGTTCTCAAATCTGCTGAATGCATGAAGGCAGCAGTAGGAGAATTAGAAAAATATCTGATTAAAGAAGAAGGCACATCTAAAGGAAAGCTTGTACTTGGAACCGTCTACGGTGACGTTCATGACATTGGAAAGAATTTGGTAAAGACTATCTTTCAAAATAATGGTTATGCTGTTTATGATTTAGGAAAGCAAGTACCTCTACAAAAATTCTTAGAAAAAATAGATGAAGTAAAACCTGACGCTATTGGATTATCTGCACTTTTGGTATCAACATCAAAGCAGATGCAATATTTCATTGAGCATGCAAGAAAAAACAACATGAATATTCCAATTTTATGTGGTGGCGCTGCCATCAATAGTAATTATATCAACAGAATTGCAAAAGAAGGTGGCATCTACGAATCTGGAGTGTTTTATTGTAATACAATGTTTGAAGGTCTGAAAACAATGGATACACTGGTTTCAAATGACAAGCCTAAATTTTTAGCACAATGGAAAGAGAAACTTGAAAGTTGGAAAGAACGATCTACTATTATCATTGACACTTCAAATCTTCCAAAAAGCGACATCAAACCTGTAATTCCGCCCACTCCTCCAATAATTGGAGAACCAATACGATTGAAATCTACTCAAATCAATATGGGCGAAGTTTGGGAATTGATTGACAAAAAATCTCTATTCAAGTTATCTTGGGGTCTACGTGGAAAAGCAGGTGCTGATTCTGAAGCAGATCATGAAACATTACTAAATGAATGGAAGATTCGAATAATTCGAGAAAAATTATTTGAACCAGAAATCGTTTATGGTTATTTCAAATGTCACAATAAAGATGGAAAACTACAAGTCGATAATCCAAATGGTACAAGTGTAGAGTTTGATTTTCCACGCTCTTCTAAGTCTAGCCATCTTTGTCTTACTGATTATTTTGGAGAAGATGACATTGTTGCATTTCAAGCAGTTACGGTTGGAAACAAAGTTTCAGATGTTATAGAAAAATGGAATAAAGAAGACAAGTATGCTGATGCATATTATTTGCATGGTTTAGCAGTTGAAGTAGCTGAGGCATTAGCAGAATGGATAAATCGTAAAATAAAATCTGAATTAAAACTTGAAAAAGGATGCCTTCGATACAGTTGGGGTTTCCCAAGTTGCCCTGATATCTTACAACATAATCTAGTTTGGAAGATATTACAGCCTGAAAAATCTGGAATGGTGTTAGACCCAGAATCTGGGCAAATTATTCCAGAGCAATCCACTGCTGCAATTGTAGTGCATCATCCTGAATCGAAATATTTCGTACTTTAGATCTTTTCTAGTGTCTCTTTTGCAAATGTAAAATCATTAGGCGATGTGATTAGTACATCTCCTGCAATACTGTGAATCTGTCTGATAAAATTAGCAGGGTTTTCTTTGTAGCCTGACCAATCTAATTCCAAAAACTTTGCAGAATTCTCATTTTTTTCCGTAGGCAACAAAATACATGGAATGATTCTAAATCCGATTGATCTTAATTTGTTAGAAATTCTTTGTGCTTGTTCTGTTGAATGAATCACTTGTGTCATAAAACCTTTAGGTGCAGCAGTAATTTTTTTTTGAATTTTGTCAAAGTCAGGATTACTAGGCAATGATAAAAAGAAATTCATTTTTTTGCCATAACCTAATTCGTTTAGTTGCTTAACAACATGACTTGGAATCAAACCTGAATCTGTTGGATTCTCTTTTGATGGATCACCTTTCAGAACGAGAATTCCGTCTAATTTCAGGTCTATTGATTCTTGCACTATTTGTTTAATCGAATCCATGTCTTTGTCTCTTACACGCATACTTATTGTAATTTGTAAATTAGGATGGTTTGTCTTCAACATTTTTCCTGTGGTTAATGCTGAAACTCGTCTAGTTCCCAAAACAGAATCTGTTACATGAATACCATCACATAACGTACTGATATCTGAAACTCTTTGTACGAGTTTTGACAATAATGAATTTGTTTCCTCATTTGATGTTTTTATATCTGTAATTTTTGGTGGGTTTATTTCGTAGATTACCGCCATAAAGAATCTCAAATTTAACTTGGTTAAAACCTTTAAACACAAACTCAATAAAATAGATAATCACTATAATCATAGTGGACTTGAAATTACTACGATCTTCACTTTCAAGTAAAATCGATCCCGTCATAGAACATTACGGAACAAACAATCTTGCATCCATACTTGTTGTGATTTATGGTAAGGATCCAATTATTTTGATGACTGAAAAATCAAAGCATCTAAAATTGCATGCTGGGGAAATTTCATTTCCAGGTGGAAAATTTGATCCAAATGATTCTGATCTTTTAGAAACTGCATTGCGTGAAACTCGAGAAGAAATAGGTTTAAGAATTTCAAAAAATCAAGTGACAGGACAACTAGAACCTGTTGTAACTCTCAATTCTGGTTTTACAATTTTACCATTTGTTTCAATAGTTGATGAAATTACATCACTTTCAGCAAATTCTGAAGTGGAAAAAATACTACACATACCTCTCAAATCTTTTTTGAAAACAATGGCAGATGATCCAAATCCAACTCACCAAAGAATTCAAGAAATGTACACATTTGAATATCAAAATAAAATTATCTGGGGCGCATCTGCAAGAATCCTAAAACAAATAGCAAATCGACTAAATCTCTGAGATTCATTTAAAAAGAGCTCTTCGTGCCTGAAAATTATGGCTGCACGCAAGTCATCTCCAAGAAAAATCCGTCTGTTAAAAAAGACAAGACAGACTTCCCCTGTGCCAGCTTGGATTATTCTAAGAACAAAGAGAACCGTTAGATCAAATCCGAAACGTAGAGCTTGGAGATCAACAGACGTGGAGGTTGGATAGTTGTCTCAAGAATTAGAAAGAGTCTATACTATCAATTTGGGTAAAGTTTTACTTTCTGTAGATACGCATCGTGCCCCTAGAGCTATTAACATGATTAAAGAATTTGCTCGTCACCATATGAAAACAGCAGATATTCGAATTGAGGAAGATCTTGCTCATCAAATTTGGTCAAAAGGAGTCAGAAGTCCTCCAAGAAAAATTAGAGTTAGAATGAATAAAACTGATGAAGGATATGTTTTAGTTTCGCCATATACTGATGAAAAAGAATCTAAAGAAACATCAGATAA
>JAHFUX010000060.1 GCA_023264875.1 Nitrosarchaeum sp. | reverse complement strand
AAAATTTGCATACCGAATCACATCAACAAGAAACAGCACACACAATGCCTATCATGCGAAGAGGAGTAGAAGAATCTCTAGGTGAACAAACTGGTCCACAAAAAAATATTATTGAAAATGAAAATACTAGTGTGCTAAATTCAAAACATGAATCATTTGATGATGATTTTGATGATGGAGCGCAATTTAGAGTAAATCAACACCATAATTTTGAAATAAACGAGAATCCACAAAATGCTGAACATGGAAACACAATAGCATCACCGACAATTGTTGATGCAAAGTTTTTAACTGATCATCATTTACCAGCAGATACTATCACCACAGCTCAAACTATTTCAGAAATGGATCCGACACAAATGAAACCAGAATACATCGAAGCTCAAAAATATATTGTGGAACACAATACGGAAATTCCATTTAAAGATGGGGAATCTTTTGCAAATTACGCGACACGTGTAGAACATATGCATGACATACCAGCAACCCAAGAAAAAATACACATCATCACGGAAAATAAAGGACATTCTGATAACACAGAAAGTGATTTCCCTGAAGGATTCAAATTGCATAGCGTTTATGATCCATCTAAAGTGATACAAATGAATGGTAATGGAAATACTGAATTAGAAAACAACCAACCAGAACCAGAACCTACAAAAATTTTAGATAATGCTCACAACAAAAATATAAATTCTTTTTTTACAGATCCTAGTCACACAGATGAAGCTTGGGCAAATTCATCATGGAGTGGTCAACAAGATCAACCTGCTTCTCATTTCTTAAACATAGATCCTAGTAGTGAAAAAGGATATCAAGACGATGTAAGACATGCGAGCTCTTACTTGCATGCACTTCATAATGCAACCAAAGACGATAATGGAAAATATCTTGAGTTAGAAAATGACAAAGAAACAGCTGGGCATTATGAGGAACGCGCGCTAAAATATCTCGATGAACATCAAAAATTAGAAGAATTTGAAAAAGGAGTTCGAACTCCTGAACAAAAATACAATCATGATGATGAAGAAGAATTACAAAACAAACCAGGAGAAGATAAAGAAAGAGATGTAGATACAAAACAAATTCCAACAGAAAAACAGGGAGAAGTAAAAACAGGTGAAAAAGTTGAAAAACATCCTGAAATTAATGAAAATAAATGGGATGGATTCACAGTAAATGGTACTCGCGTAGGAGTTAGTGCAGAAATTCATCCTTCAGTGAGAGAACCTGTAGTATCGAACATAGGAGAAGGTGGTACTGAAATTGATATGAAGTTTAATTATGATGAAAAAGGACATGTTGTTGGTACTGAAATTATTCAAGATGATATTATAGATAAAAATTATCCAGATCAATCATATTTAAATCACTCCAAATTTGATAATCTGGATTCAGATAATAAAATGCTTGCTCGTGAAGATATCTTAACAATGGTAAACAAGGCTGGATTTTTAGATAAACTTGATCACAATACCCCTGAATACAAATATTTAAATAATGAGGTCGCTCAAATGCAAGCAGATATAAAAGAACATTATGGTGATGTAATAGCACCGAATAAAATAGTGAATGAAATAACAGACGATGGCAGAACAGTGGAACAGCCACAAAACAACCCAGAAAAAGTTGATCAAAAACATGATGATGAAATAACAATAGCTCCAGAAGCTAAAGCTCATGAAATGCAAGAAGTTTACATGAAAAATATTGAGAAAGTATTTCCAGACAATGGACGTGAAAATACTCAAAGCCAATGGGAAAATGTAAGAGGATTGAATGCACACGATGCATTATTAAATAAAGATATGACTCAAAGTAAAGAGTATGCTCCATTAATTAATTATTTACATAAATTAGAAGAAATTACAGGGCTCGAACCAAAGACAGCAACAATTCTTGAACCAAGTGAAAATATTTATGATTATGTAAATCGTGCATTAGCAAAAGCAGCAGAACTTGATAAATTAGATGATGTAACTTTAAAATAATTATTAATTAATTAACCCCGCTTAGCGGGATAAATAAAAAAAATATGGCAACAGTTAAAGATAATTTAATAGAGATGTTTGAGTTAGATAAATTGCCACCAGAAAAAGCGCTAGAAATGGTGGACAGATTGAGCAAGTTGGTTTTTC
>JAHFUX010000018.1 GCA_023264875.1 Nitrosarchaeum sp. | reverse complement strand
GTCAAAAGGAGTCAGAAGTCCTCCAAGAAAAATTAGAGTTAGAATGAATAAAACTGATGAAGGATATGTTTTAGTTTCGCCATATACTGATGAAAAAGAATCTAAAGAAACATCAGATAAAAATTCAAAGAAAAGTAAATCATCTAAAGATTCAAAGAAAAGTAAATCATCTAAAGATTCAAAGAAAGACATACCTGTCAAGGATGTAACACCTGATGCACAAGCTAAAGAAGTAAAGAAAGAAACACCAGCTAAAGAAGTAAAGAAAGAAACACCAGCTAAAGAAGTAAAGAAAGAAACACCAGCTAAAGAAGTAAAGAAAGAAACACCAGCTAAAGTAAAAGATGCACCAGCTAAAGTAAAAGATGCACCAGCTAAAGTAAAAGATGCACCAATCAAAGAAGTAAAGAAAGAAACACCAGCTAAAGTAAAAGATGCACCAGCTAAAGAAGTAAAGAAAAAATCTAAATAGAAAATTCTATTCTTGTTAACAAATTGTTATAAAATTATTTTATTCTAATTGGTATAGATCAAGTTTATAGTCAATACTACAGTCTGGGTGTGACCAGTCTAGCGTGTCCTCTTGTGGAATCATTCCAAGTGGGTCATATTTTTCAAATTTTGTCATTCCTTGAATTGAAGATAACATTACTATTTTGGATTCTTTAGAAGATGATGTCAAATCTACTTGAGCACTGCTTTCACTTAGTATTCCGCTGGTTAGATTTGTAATTGAATTGAGAACGCCAACTGGAATATTGTTTCCACCAACAACATAAAGCATTGAGCGTTTTACTGCGTTTGGTGGTGCATTTTCATAGAGCATTTTGAGTGAATCTCTTAATGATTCTTCTAGATTCTGTCCATCTTTACTTGTAGTTAGAATATTTGTTTGATTTGGTATTTCTGAAGATCTTAGGGAACCAATCACATGCATTATGGCATTATTTGCAATGTCATAACATGTCTTTGGGCTCAAGTCAGGATTACTTTCTAAAAGTGAATCATTATCTAATACAATAGTGCATTCTGAATTTGCTTTAACTCTTTTTAGTGAAACACCAGAATGGAAAATTCTATCTTTTTCATATTTGAATGGCATTATGGCAAATGACACAAGTCCCTTGTCTGATTCTTTGCAAATTTCTGAAACTACTGGCGATATTGCTGACCCTGTTTTTCCTGCCAGATTTGTCATGAGTACAATTGTAGAATAATTTGAAATCTTTGATTTTATCTGATCTGCAACTTTGTATGCTGAGCCCCTGATTAATTGAACAGATGGATTAATGACTGAATCAGTTGAGACCTTTATTGAACTGCAGCCTGATTGAAGGTCTTTTTGATCATTGCTAATTATTAGACAATCTGAGTTTAGAGCCTCTTTGGCTTGTATTGCTAATTTTGAGCCTGCTCCACCTAAACCGATAACTAAGATTGGTTCTTTTACTTGAAAACTCATTTCAAATATTATTCTCTAATTTGGATAAAAAACCTTCTTACGTTATTTTAATCAAATCTCCGATCTAAAAAATTTAGCTTGCGATCTTTCCTAGAATACTACGCGTAGTAGCATCCACTATTTCGACTATGCATGTTTGCCCGATCTTAATTTCTTCTTTTACAACTACAGGTTTGTATGCAAAGTTTCTTCCTTTGATGCCTTCATTTGTTTCCTCATCAAACAAAACTTTGCCCTTCCACCCGATCCATTTCTGATTGTTCTCTAGTGATATTTTGTTTATCAGATCAAAGATAACTTTACTTCTGCTTTTTACTTCTACTGTATCTATTTGGTCCCATTCTGCAGCTTCTGTGCCTGGTCTTGCACTATATTTTGAAAGATTAACCATGTCTGGACGTATTTCATTTATGAGCTCAACTGTTTTCTCAAAATCTTTCTTGGTCTCTGATGGAAAGCCTACTATGACATCTGTTGATATTGTAAAGTCTGTAAATCGCTCTTTAGCTTTTTTTATAACTTCTCTGACTGTTTTTACTGTATGTCCTCTTTTCATATCATTTAGGACTTTGTCACTGCCACTTTGTACTGGTATGTGAAGAAATTTGTAGACTTTGTCACTGTCATAAGATTTTATCAGTTCTTCTTTTATTCTTGGCATATACATTGGATTCATCATTCCAACACGTATCATGAAATCTTGTGGAATTTTAGATACTGCTTTTACTAAAGTTGGTAAATCTGTATCGATATCAAACCCGTAACATCCATTATCTGTAGATGTCAGCCAAATTTCTTTACATCCTTCACTAATTTCTGTTTCAACTTGTCTTACAATGTCTCCTATTCTGTAACTCGTAAGATCTCCTTTTGCTAATTTAGTCTGACAAAAAGTACACTCACTCATACATCCACTGGCTATCTCTACAATTCCTACAACTGGATTCAATCTTACTTTTGGTAATCCTACTTTTGATAAATCAGAGTCCTCTAGTGCTATTTGTCTTATTCCTCTTAATGTAGAGTCTATTACCTGCAATGTCTTTCCTAATGAATTTGGTCCTAACAAACTGGCTTTTTCTGTAATTCTTTCTACCGTGCTCTTTTCAGCTTTTGGAAGACAACCTGCAACAACAAGAGGTTTTGATTTTAATGACCTGATTCTATGCATCATTTTGTTTGCTGTTGAATCTTTGACAGAGCATGTAACAACAATATTCAAATCAGATTCTGAAGAATCTTTGGCAAGAGTGTGACCTCCGTTTACAATTAGTCCTGAAATCATCTCAGAGTCTGCAAAGCTGGCAGAACATCCGTATGCTTCTACAAAAATTTTTGCCATGATTTATCCAAACAATGTATCTATTTCTTTATTGTTCATCAATTTCTTTGATGTTACTAATTCTCTAATGGTTTTTCCAGTCTTTATGGATTCTTTGAATAACTCTGCAGATTTTAGATAGCCAATTTTTGGTGTAAGCAGTGTTACAATTACTGGGCTGTTTTCTATATTCTTTCGAAGTTTATCCTTGTTTGCAGTTAATCCATCTATTAGATTTGCAGAAAATATTGGCAAGAAATTTTTCAGCATGTCTGTGGATTCTAACATGCACTTTAGCATGCCTGGTAACATTACATTTAGCTCAAACTGTCCACTTTGAGCTGCATAAGCTACTGTAGTATCGTTTCCAACGATGTTAAAACAAATCATGTTCATGCATTCTGCCAATGATGGATTTACTTTACCTGGCATGATAGATGAACCTGCATGAACAGCAGGTATTCCAAGTTCTGATAATCCTGCAATTGGACCTGATGCCATTAATCTAATGTCATTTGCAAGTTTGCCAACCTCAAGTGCCAAATTACGTAATGCACCTGAAAGATTTGCAACTGCAAATTTACTTTGCAATGAATACTGCATATCTTTTTCTGGCATTAGTGATAACTTTGAAATCTTTGCAAGTTCTGCTATTGCAATTTTTCTATATCCTTTTGGTGTGTTTGCACCAGTACCGACTGCGGTTCCACCTAATGCCACACTTTGTAATTCCTTTTGAGACAAAACAATTGCGTTTCGTGCTTTTGTAATGGCTGTAGCATAGGCTGCAAATTCACTTCCAAGTGTCACAGGTAATGCATCCATCAAATGGGTTCTTCCAATTTTTTTAAATGAAGAAAACTCTTTTGCTTTTTTTGTTAATGATTTTATTAGTATGTCAATTGCAGGAATCACATCTTTAAGATTTATCAGAATTGCAACATGCATTGCAGTTGGATATGTGTCGTTACTTGACTGTGACATGTTTACATGATCATTTGGATGTAGATGCTGGTACTGGCCTTTCTTTTTGTGTAATATCTCTAGTGCCACATTTGCAATGACTTCGTTTGCATTCATGTTAAATGCAGTTCCTGCACCTGAATTGATCATATCTATTACAAATTGGTCAACATGTTTTCCAGACAATATTTTATCACATGCTGCAACTATTGCCTTTCCACGTTTTGCATCTATTGCATTTGTTTTCATATTTGCAATTGCTGCAGATCGTTTAATCATGACAAATGATTTTATCAAATTGGCATGTGCTCTGTTCCCTGTTACATGATATTGTTTAATCGCTCTTCCTGTAAATGCTCCATAATATGCGTCAGATGGGATTTTGACTTTTCCCAAAGAATCTTCATCTAGTCTAAATTTCAAATCAATCTTGCCTTTAATTTCCCACTATTCATTCTTTTTCTGGCGTTTTTTTTGAATTCACGTTTACTAATTTTAAGAATCAATGCGAATTATTATATAGGATCTGCTAGTCCCGTTTCTCAATGAATAAGCGTATCAGTATGCTCTTTACAATTGCAGCAGTCGCTGTAATCGGAGCAACGCTATTCGGAAGCACATACACACAAACCCAACTTAGTGGACAATCACTTGACACCTCAAAAATGGATGCCAATGTAATTGAACAAATCCACCAAATGGGCGGTTTACAGCTTGTAATGCCACAGGCATTCGCAGTAACTGATTGTGGTGCACTAGCAGAAACTGGACGAAATGTAGTCGAGTTTAATTTGACTGGTGAAAGTGTTACACTTCCAATCATGGGAGGAAAGACATACAATGCAATGACCTTTAGTGGACAAGTCCCAGGACCAACACTAAGAGTCACTCAAGGTGATGTCGTAAAAATGACACTAACAGTTCCAGCAGATGAAGTTACTGGTCACGGTAACGACATGCATGCATCACAAATGTCAGCAGGAAACTTTGAATCCGTTAATCCGGGTGAAACAAGTCAATACTGCTACATTGCTCAATCAGCTGGTATTTTCAAATACCATTGTTCTGGTGTCCACCTAATTGGTATGGATCAACACGTTCTTTCCGGCATGTACGGAATTGCAATAGTTGACCCAATCAATGGATACAAGAAACTAGCGGTAGAGAAAACATCAGTTAGTAACGGCAAAGTATCTTTAGACAGACAGTTCTACGATGCAGATGCATTAGAGTTCACACTCCAATACAACCAATTGTACCTTACACCTGAAGGCAACTATGATGCAGGAGCAATGTTCCAACATCATAACACTGCAACAGTTGTTAACGGAATGCAATTTGGTTATGTACCAAACATGGTTCACAACTTGCTCGTTAAAGGCGATGCAAACAAGAACATCTTTGTTGCACAACCATGGAATGGACTTGAACTAAAGCAGTACCAATCACAACCATTGTTCGTTGAGAATGGTCAACATGTGAGACTCTTTGTTGAAAACCAAGGTAACGAACCAGTATTCTTCCACATTGTTGGAGAAATCTTGGACAGAGTTACACAAGGTAACAGAGTACAATCCGGAGCAACCGAAACATGGATGCTAGGTGGCTCACAAGGAATGATAGTTGATTTGGTATTTGATGAACCAGGTGCATATGCAGCAGTTAATCACGACTATGCAGCAATTTACACTGGCGCAGCTACAGTATTTGTAGCAGGTGATCCATTTGGATTGAACCCAAGATTGGTTGATGCAGGAGTTATTCCAGCACCAGTACCATCATATGCTTATGCATTGGGTAACCCAAGCAACGCTGTCCCACCAATGGGAATGAACAGTATTGCACACCCAGCACTCAATGTTCATGGTCTATACACTGATGAAGTTGCTTCTGAGAAAATAGCAGATGGTGCATTACCCTTATGGGATATTGTACCAACACTACCACCAATACCATAGGTAGTAACACCCTATCTTTTTCTATTTTTCAATTTTTAATGAATTATATTCTATAGATTTTTTCTTAATTACATGGGATTTGATGATTCTGTTTTGATATGTGATGAAGTAGATCCTGTTTTAAATAAAATATTACAAGATAATGGCTTGAAAGTTTCATACGAACCAAAAATCACTCCTGATCAAATCAAAGAAAAAATTTCCAATTTCAATATTGTAATTGTTCGAAGCAGAACCACTCTTACAAAAGAGATGATTGAAAAAGCTGACAAGTGTAAAATTATTGCCCGTGTTGGAGTTGGACTAGATAATGTTGATCAAGTAGCAGCTAAGGAAAAAAATATTCGTGTAATTAATGCAGCAGAAGGTGCAATGAATGCAGTGGCTGAACTAGTTTTGGGATTAATGTTATCCTTGGCAAGACAAACTGCACGTGGTGATAGGGCAATTAGAAATGGGCAATGGCTAAAAAATGAATTGAAAGGAACCGAACTTCGAGGAAAATATCTTGGAATTATTGGACTGGGAAACATTGGAAAAAGACTTGGACGACTTGCAAGAGCACTTAACATGAATATTATTGGTTATGATGTAATTCCAATTGATGAAGAATTTGCCAAAGAAGTTGGATTGATGAAAGCTGATTTAGATACTTTATTGCAAAGTTCTGATTATGTATCTATTCATGTGCCATTGTTGGATTCTACATATCATTTGCTTAATGCTCAAAAAATGTCTACCATGAAAAAGACTGCAAAAATTATCAACACTTCAAGGGGTGGAGTAGTTGACGAGGACGCTCTGTATGAGGCATTAAAAAATAATAATTTGGGCGGTGCGGCATTGGATGTTTTTGAGAAAGAACCTGCAACAGGAAACAAATTGGCAGAACTAGATAATGTGATTCTCACCCCACATATTGGTGCCCAAACAAAAGAGGCTCAATCTTTGGCAGCCAACATAATCGGAGAAAAGATTATCCAAATACTCCGAGGCGTAATCTGAGTATTATTCCTCTACGAATAAAAATAACTAAAAAAGCTTGACTTGTACGTGATTAAATCTCGGCTCATTCTTTTTAAGACGGATTTGGAGGTTAATCTTTGTGCAGAAAAATCAAAATATGAATATGTCATATCAAATACTAGGAAAAAATATGCCTAGTATAGGTTCACTAGTGAAAATCTCAATTGGGTTAATTATTGTTGCAATATTTTCTTCGGCGTTTGTTTATGCAGAGACTGCCTCTGTAGATGTAGGTGGCACATCTTATGATGTTGAATATACTGGTAATGGAGTAACTGTTTCTGGAATAGACGCAGATCCTGATTTTATCTCACTAGTTATTGGTGTGAATGTTTCTGGTTCACCTGGTACTTTGGAAATTACATTTGAACGAAGCTTCTTTGATTCTGTATTTCAAGGAAATGACGATGACTTTATTGTTTTAGCAGATGGCGATGAACCCACATATTCTGAAATTGAAACAACTACTCAAAGCAGAACTCTAAGTATTGAATTGCCAACTGGCACTGAAGAAGTTGAAATTATTGGCTCTCAATTCGGCTCCTCTGTAACTGAACCAGTTGAAGAACCAGCAGTTGACGAACCGATAGTTGAAGAACCAGTAATTGAAGACAAACCAGTTGCTTGTACATTGGAATATGCTCCAGTTTGTGGTGTTGATGGTGTGACTTATGGCAACAAATGTCAATTAAATGCTGCAGAAATTGCTCTAGATTATTCTGGTGAATGTACAGTTGAAACTCCAACAACTGAAAAACCAAAAACTGAATGTGGTGTTGGAACAATTCTCAAAGACGATGTTTGTGTTTTGGATGAAAGATGTGGGCCTGGCACTGTTCTAACAGATGGTGTATGTGTAGCTGAGCCAACTTCTGAAACTCCTGCTAGAGGATTGGGAACTCAATTAGTTATTGGACTAATTGGCTCATTTATCATTGCAGGTATTATTGGGCTTGTACTGGCTATAATGTCAAAAGCAAGTAAGAGCAAAAATTAATTCAATCTTAGTAAAAACTATTCTAGATAGTATGTTCTATTTTTAAATCACGATAATCTCTTTGTTAATTAGGTATTGAAATACTTGAGAAAATTCATTATCTGAAATTTTATCTTCAAGCCACCATCCGACTGGATTTTTTATCCATTTTGGAATGTGTATGTCCTCAAGATTTTTTTCATTTATTTTATCTGGTATGCTGATTATGTTTTTGTCTACAAATTTGTTTATTGCATCTATGAAAAATCCATCTGACATTTTGTCATTAATCCAACTAAATGCGACTTGTTTCATAGTTGTGGGAATGCAGATATTTTCTGAATCTACTAAATCAAATTCAGTGCTATTTTTTGCACCAGAATATTCAATATCTATGAAATATTTGCCTACTGGAAAAATTTCTGCCTCAAAGGGAATCATTGAAGGAACTGGATTTTGCAGATTGGGTATTGGAATTGGGATTGCACTACTTGATTTGCCTGCTTGGTCTCTGATGTGAATAACTGCAGATTCTCCTGTAACTTCTGAAACTTGTATAGTGTAAAATAATTTTTCACAGTATCTAAAAGTAGTCTTTTCCATTAAAACTTCAACAGATGTGGCGTAAACACTTGGCAATAATGCTGCACTGAAAATCACTAATACCATGATAAGCAAACACTGTCTTGTTCTCATCTTGGTTACTTTGTGATTACTTAATAAAAATCTCAAATCTATGCTCAGGAATGCTTTTTAATAACTAAGCGTGATTTTATTTATCGAGTTTTCTGCGGAGATACTCTTTGAGTGTGTGCTTTGTGAGTGCCACTCAAGGAACATTTTGATTCTTTAGTGTTTTAGGTTCATTTGACGATTTACAGTTATTAAAGGGGATTTTATTAAAACCGATATGCCTAGTATACAAGACAAAACTTGGATCAAACTATGGAAAGAAAATACTCCTGAAATTAGAGAGAGAATAGTACAATGGCGTAAAGAAAATGCCGTTATTAGAATAGATAGACCAAGTCGTTTGCAAAGAGCACGAAGATTAGGCTACAAGGCAAAACAAGGCATAGTTGTTGTTAGAATGAGAGTTGGTACTGGTGGTATGCGAAAACAAAGACCAGTTGCTGGTAGAAGACCAAAACATCTCGGTGTTACCAGAATCAAGGCAGATGATGACATGAAGACAGTTGCAGTAAGAAGAGTACTACAAAGATATCCTAACATGAAACTTTTGGGTTCATACTTTGTCTACAAAGATGGTATGCATTACTGGTTTGAAGTTATCTTGGCAGATCCAATGCATCCAAGAATTGCACAAGACAAAGAATTACAACAAAGAATGCCTCAGATAACTGCATAAATTGAAATCAAAATTATTCATTTCATTTCTTTTACTTTTAGTAATCACACCTGCATTTGGTCAACTATCTGATAAAACTGGACTTGTAAATAGATTGGATGTGAAAACTGGTGGATATACATTTGAAATTGAAACTGTTGCAAACTTTGACATACAGGATTTTGAATTTGATGAAGAACAAAAACGCTTAACCCTTTATGTTTCTAGCAATCTTGAAAATAATTTAGGTGAGATATATCTTCCGCAAACTCTTTTGAGTGGAAATTTTACTTTTTATATTAATGGAAAGGAATATCTTCCAATAATAAAACTCAATGATAATATTTCATTTATTACACTAAATTTTACTGGTTCTGGTAATAACAAAATAGAAATTATTGGAACTGGTTACCTGCAAGGACTAAATCAAACAATTCCAATTGAAAATGAATCATCTACTACAACCAAGTCACAAGATAATGCCGGAGGCTGTTTGATAGCGACTGCTACATATGGCTCTGAGCTAGCACCGCAAGTGCAACAACTACGAGAATTGCGTGATAATCAATTACTCCAAACAGAATCAGGAAAATCATTTATGAGTTCATTCAATGATTTGTACTATTCATTTAGTCCCGTAATAGCTGATTATGAACGTGAAAATCCACTATTCAAAGAAGCAGTAAAGATCATGATAACTCCGATGATTAGTTCGCTTTCCCTTCTAAATCACGTGGATATGGATTCAGAAGCCAGTGTGCTAGGATATGGGATATCTCTGATTTTATTGAATGTTGGAATGTATTTTGTAGCACCTGGAATAGTAATTCATACAATTAGAAAGAAATTCTAAATTCTATTTCCTAAATCCTTAAGTTTGTATTATTTTATGTATTTTTACTTATGAAAAATTCCACTAAAGGCGTTATTGCTATTATTGTTGGTCTTTTGGCATTTTATGGAATAATGTTGGCATTATTTAATACGCCATTTTGGGGATACTAATTTCTAAAAATTTAAGTTGAAATCTGATGTATGTTTTCTCATGAAGCATACAGAGGACTGTGCGCATAGAATTACCAACAATCTAAAACACGTCAACTGCTTTTGTACATGTCACAAAATTATAATTAACAAATAGTTCATTCCAAATTTAGATCTATTTTTATTCTGTTTGTACACATATGATTTATGAATAATGCAAAAGTTGCATTAATTGGTGGATTTTGTATTGTTGTGGTGTTATCTGTAATACTTGTTTTTTATTAGATATTTGCTAAAATACTAGTGTTTTAAAACCATGATCTATTGGGAGAAAAAGAAGCATTAGCATTTCTTAAGAAAAGCAACAAATCTATTGTTCAGGCTTGGGAATCTTACAAGCTAAAGATTGGTAATTCTGAGAACAAGCAGCTCAACGGCGTATTCAAACAGATGTTTCACGCATGGTCCATATCAAATCAAAAAGCAATAGACCTTCTTGAAGACAAACATCCAAAAACTGTAAAAAAAACACCAATACCAAAAAAATCTGGAAAAAATAATAAAAATAATTAAATTTCTAAATTACTCTTTTAGTAATTTCTGAATCATTGCATCAACATTACCTGATTGTCCAAACGAGACATCCCTTAGGATTCCTTTTCTATCTACTAATATCATAGATGGTGTTCCTTGCAGTGCAAATTTTTCAAATGTCTCTGCTGAATATTCTTTTGTTTTCATATAGTCTCTGACTCTTTGAATGATTTGTTTTCTATATTCTTCTGGCTGGGAATCAAATTCTGGAATTTGTCCATGGATAAATTGTAATACTTTATCCTCGCTTATTTTGCCATCTATTTTAGTCAGATTATCCATTGCAAGAGGAAATGGAATTTTGTATGGTAGTTTGTTGCCTTGTTGCAACTGACCGTACATTGACAGTGCATTTTTTGTTTCACCTACTACCTCGCCTGTCTCAACTAGCATCTTTAGATTATCCAAAGTATTTTTATCATAATCCTCAAATGCTGTGGCGATTCCTATTACGCGCACTCCCTCATCTTTGTATTTGTTGTAAATGTTGATTGCCTCAGGGAGTGCATGCATAAAACAACCGGGACAATTCACCTGAAATACCTCTACTAGAACGATATGATCTTTTTCCTGATCAAAGTTTGTTGGGGCTCCTTGAACCCAATCAGAGACTGCAAAATTTGGTGCTTTTTGTCCTATTATTGTACTCATTATTCTCTGTTGATTTTTTTCCATTAAATAGATAACGCTATGCAAAATTTGTGAATATTTCGGGTAACCTAATATAGGATATAAAAAATCTGAAAACAAAATGCAGGCAGTAACTCAAAGCAGATTAGATCTTTTTGCAGAAATGGAGGCAAAATATGAAAAAAAAGATACTGCATATTTTGTAAATCTTTTAACTCATCCAGATTATGTAGTGAGAACTCGTGCTACTTGCATTTTAGTTGATTTTGGAGGCGAAGACAAAGTTGCGCATGTTGCACAAGTTCTAAAAAATGATGTAAATGAACTTGTAAGACACGAAGCTGCATTTTCACTAGGCCAGATGTGTCTTTCTATATGTATACCTGCACTTACAGATGCAACATTGCATGACCCTAGTATGTTTGTAAGACATGAGGCAGCTATTGCACTTGGCGTAATTGGCTCCAAAGAGGCAAAAGCTGTTTTAGAAAAAGCATTAAAAGATCCTGATAGACCAGTAGTAGAGTCTGCCGTGGTTGCGTTATCTAATATTGAATTTATGGAAAAATTAAGCAAGAATGAAAAATTTGCAAAACTAACAGGTGGATAAGATGAATTTTACACTTGGAATTATTATTGCAGTTGGTGTTTTGGTTGCAATTAGTTTGGTATTCATTGCAATTGATCCTGGATATCTTTCAGGAATGCCAGTAAAACCGGTTGGTTGTACAAAAGAGTACATTCCAGTTTGTGGTGTTGATGGTGTGACTTATGGTAATATGTGTACACTAAATGCAGCAAGCACTGAACTTGATTATTCTGGTAAATGTGTTGTTGAAAAACCACTTGAAGAAGGTTGGAGCAGAATGACATCTACACAACATCCTGGCATTGGACATGAATCTCATCAATCTGTAACTATTTTGCCGTTATCTGAGAAAGTTTATTCTGGCACATTACACTATTCAGCATCTGAGCCAATTCAGCTAATTACTTTGCATGGTCCACTAGCAGATGGAGATGCAAAAGGGCAAGCAACTTGGACTCCAGATGGAGTAACAAAATATGCATTAACATTTGTTAATCCAGATAATGCACAGGGAGAATGGAAATTTGCTGGCAATGCTGTATTAGTGCATACAAAGAAAACTGAACCATTTACTGTTGATTATATGGTGGATTATACGGAAAAAGAATTCTCTCCACTTGTTACTACTGGTACACTACAATCAGAGCAAGACCCAGGAATTGGACATGAATCTCATCAATTAGTAATGATTCTTGAACCATCAGATGTTGTCTATTCTGGAATTATTTCCTACTCTGCAACAGAACCAATTCAATTATTTACATTGACTGGTCCACTTGGTCCTACAGAAAGACCTGTAATGGCTTGGACTCCTGATGGTCAAACACTTTATGCATTAAATTTGTTTGATCCTGCAAATGCAATGGGTTCATGGGAGTTTTCAGGAAATGCACTAGCAATTCACACCAGAAATACTACGCAATTTACTGTTAGCTACTCTGTTAGTGCAACTGCTGAATCAATTACAAAACCTGTATCTGCAATGCCATTAGCTCCCACTACTCATATGGTTTCAATTCCACAAAGTGCATCTTCTCCAGGATGTGAGAATACTAGTGAATGTTATCTCCCATCTTCTTTAGAGATTCAAGTTGGCGATACTGTTTTGTGGAGTAATGACGATACTGCAGCCCATACTGTTTCTAGTGGAAATCCTGTTGATGGAATGGATGGAATATTTGATTCTAGCTTGTTTATGTCTGGAACTACTTTTGAATTTACATTTGATGAGTCAGGGAAATATCCATATTTTTGCATGGTTCATCCTTGGATGACTGGAGAAATTATTGTAAATGAAAAATATAATGAATTAAATCAAATTGCAGTTGGAGAGCCAAATCCATCTGGAATAGAACCTGAAGTTGTTCCAGTTGAGCCAGAAATTGAACCAACAGAAAAGCGTGCAGCTCCTCTAGAAGTTACAATGGCACCAGGTGCATCTTCTCCAGGATGTGAAAATACCAATGAGTGTTATCTTCCTTATCAAACTGAAATTTATTCTGGAGAGCCAGTAGTTTGGATTAATACAGATTCTGCAGCTCACACGGTAACTAGCGGATTGCCTGCCAATCATGATGGTCTTTTTGATTCAGGAATGCTGATGCTAAATCAGAAATGGGAGTATGTATTTACTGATTCTGGAGAATATGATTACCATTGTATGCTGCATCCTTGGATGACTGGCAAAGTTATTGTAAATTAAAATCGTCTTAAAGTACAGTTATTTTACTTCCTTGTTCTGTTGATTCAAATTTGTATATTCTTTCTACATTAGAATCCTCAAATATCTCTGAATCATGTGTAATTATGATAAACTGCATTGGCTTTCCAACATTTGTAATATCTGATAATTGAGACAATACATCAACAAGTGACTTTTTACGTTCTGCATCCAAATGTGTTGTAGGCTCGTCAAGTATCATTAAATTAAGATTTGATGCCCCAAGTAGGCTTGCCATTCCCAATCTTAGTGCAAGTGCCACGCTAACTTGTTCTCCGCCACTAAGTGATTCTAAATCTAACATTTCATTTTTAGAATAACATGTGATTGAGATATCACGTACTTTCTCTGAAAGTGATATTCTTTGAATTTTTGTATTAAGTAATGTGAGATATTCCGAAGATTTTGTTGAAATAGTGTTGAGTGCCCATGATCTAAGACTAGTTGCAACTGGACCATCTCTGCTAAATATATTCATTTGAATAGTATCTAATTCCAACACATATTTTTTAACTACTTTAAGCTTAGAAACAGCATTTTGCATTAATTCTATTTGTTCTTCATATTTTGTAATTTTTTCTGTCACTGCCCCTAAATTCTGATCTACTTGTGAAAGATCAGTTTGTTTCTCATTAATAGATTCTTTTAGATTTAAAAATTCTTTTTCATTAAATCCTTTTATTTCTTGTTCCAATTTTGTAATATTTTCAAAAATCGTTTTTGCATGTGAATCTATTTGAGATATTTCTAATAGATTTCCATTGATAGACAAAGGAATTTTTTGAATTCCTTTCTTTAATTTTATTTCTTCTTGAATTTTTCTTATGTCTTCTTGATCTTTGATGGAATGTGCCTTTAATGTTGCTTCAGCATCTCTTGCATTTTGTAGTTTTTGAGAAAATTCAATTTTTTTTTGACTGTACATTGTACACTCTTTCTCTACTGCAATCATCTGTTCTTTAAGAAATACAATTTCTTGTTTTAGATGCTCTTCTTGAAATAAAGGGGTTAGTTTTTCAACTTTTGAATCACATACAGGACATCTGTTATCTTTTAACTGAATCTTTTCAGCAAGTGCTTGTTTTTCCTTAAGTGATGCAACTTGACCTGTTAGTTCCTGTATCTTTTTTTGAGATCCTTCTACAGCCGATTCTATTTTTTCTATCTTTGACTCCAAGTCTTTTTTCAGACTTATATGCTCAAAACACCCCTCACAATCACGTATTTTACGCTCTTTTTCGGCTATCTCATGTTGGATTTCTTGAATTGCTTCTTTTGCATATGATTGCAATTCTTTTTTTCTTAATTCTAATTGATTAATTTTTTCTATCTTTGGAGTTTCTGTTTCCAACTTTATTCTAAGTTCTGTAATTTCTTTCTGTAACTGTGTCTGTTTTACTTTTAGTTGTTCTTTTTCTGGTCTTGCATCTTCAAGTTCTGTTTTATATTTTTGTAGATCTCGTAATAAAATATCAATGTGTGTATCATCGTAGCCTATATCTTCTCTTATTTTTTCACGAAAATTTTTGTTAATTGTTTTCATTGCTTCTGATGCAACATCCAGCTTATCAATTCCAATTACTGCATTTAGTAATTCTTTGAATTCTTTTGGTTTTGCTTTAATTATGGCATTTAATTCACCTTGCTGTACAATGGACGCGATTTTTAATTTCTCAAAATCTAAACCTATTGTTTTCTCAACCTCATGTGTCATAGATTCTCCGAATTGTTTTCTTTCTCCTGCTGCAATTTCTAAAAATTCTCCGTTAATTTTCTCAGTGAATTTTGCAGCAAGTCCACCTTTGTTATCTATTTTTCTTACTGCTTGGTATTGCTTTCCGTTTATGTTGAATTCTACTTTGGCAAATCCTTGATTCGCTCCACGTTTTATCAAACCTTTATTTGATTTTCTCGTATGTTGTCCAAATAATGCAAATGTGATTGCGTCTATTATGCTTGATTTTCCAGCACCATTTTGTCCCACAAATACTGTTACTCCATTTCCAAATTCTAATTTTGTTTCAGAATGTGATAAAAAATCTCCTAACTCAATTGACGTGATCATTTTCTCTCTCCTTTTTATATTTCTCAAAATTTTCAATTATTATTTGCGATGCTTCTTTGATCTGATTTGATGCTAATAATGGAAGTAATTCCTTTATAGCAAAACTTGCAATTTGCTCTGAGCCAATTGCATTAATTGATAATCTGAACATTTCATCTTCTATTGCATTTGGTCTTTCTAGAAATACTGATGAATCTGATATTTCTTTGGAAGTAATTCTCCAAAAACATCTCAACGTTTGAGCATGTAGTCGTGAAATTTGTGCCTGTATCTGGTCTGTTTCTATATTTTCTCCTTGAATTTTTATTTCTACAATAGGTTTACGCTCCATTTTATCTATTTTTATAGAAATTTCATCGATTGATTTTGCCAATTCATCATAATCTGTTTTGAATGAAATTTGTTGTCTTGTATCTAATTCAATCCAATTAGGTTTTGCTTCTTCATCTGAAATATCTACTTCGAAAAATCCTTTTTTTGTTTCTTTGATTCCTTCACTTGTTGTGAGTTCAATAGATCCTGGATATGCTATTGGTCCATTAAGATGATTGAATTTCTTAATGTCATGATCGTGTAGATGCCCCATTGCATAATATGTAAAATTTTTTGGCAAGTCGGTAGATTGTAACTCTCCTGCAAATTTGTTAAATTCTGTAATTCCTTGATGCATCACCAAAATTTTATGCCCTATGTGGTTGTTTGCAATTTTGTCAACTGCTTTGAATTTTTCTTCAAATTGTGAAATTTCTGCTTTTCTTATTTTATCAAATCCAACTAACAAAATTCCTTTGTAATCAATTGGATTTCCTTGTCCTATGTATCTTGAAAATTCTAAATTATGATATACATATGGAATTGGTGTTGCACGAATTCTACTTATATCATGATCTCCTAAAATAAAAAATGAATCTATGTTATTTTTTTTTAATCGTTTTAATGCATTAGCCATTTGAACTACTGCAGTTCCATTTGGATTTGGAACATGAAAAATATCTCCTGCAAATATTACAAAATCTACATGATCTTTAATTGATATGTCTATGGCTTGATTAAAAACATGATACACATCCTGTTCTCGTTCCTCTGACCCATATTGTACTAATCCTAAATGTGTATCTGAAATATGTGAAAATAACATTTAATCTAACAACAAATCCTTCTGAACAAGTCCTTGTGTTGATTCTACTGCAATTTCGTTCATCTTTTCTGTATTTGCCCATGCATTGACTGCACTTTGATCTGCACCCATTATCTTTTCTTTTACCTCTTCAACATGAACAAGTGATGGCAAGTTAGTCCATTGTCCTACTAGTATTGCATCCCCAACATTCAAAGAAGTCAATTGAGCAATCAATTCTCTACTAGTCGATTCTGTGGCAGCTGCTATTTGACGTTGATCATCTTCCTGAATGATCTTCATTATTGCAAAAGAGCCAAGCTGACTTAGAACATTAAGATCTACACTTCGAGGTCTTTGTGATACTATTCCTAAACCTAATCCAAATTTTCTTCCCTCTCTGGCAATTTTAGCTGCCCAATATTTTGCACTTGTATCGTGATCCTTTGGAATAAAGACATGTGCTTCTTCTATTATTACAAAAATTGGTGAATTGAATTTATAACTTCTATCTTTCTTTGTTCTCCCATGTTTTACAATGCTTGCATCTTTTCTATCTTTGAGTAATTGTTGTAAATAAAATGCAAGTGCAACATTTGCTTGTTTTTCTGACAATTCTGAAATATTTAGGATATTAGTGCGTCCCTCTTTAATGAAACTTATTGGATCTCCCATATCTGGATCCAAAATATCTTCAAATCTTCTCTGAGCTTCTTCTATTATGTCTTGTACTCTGTATGCCGATGTTCTGATCTCTTTGATCTTTTTGTCTTCTGAATTTACAATGAATTCTATTTCATTTTCTAATTTCTTCCAAAACTCTTTTGATTCTTTAACATGTCTTGTAAATGCCATTCTTAGTACTCTCTGTTGAACATTGGCCCCATCTCTGATCTCCAACACTTCTGATAACTGATCTGCATCTAGTAATCTTGGATTAATTTTTGCATCAATTATATTAATTCGCGGAATGTTTAATGTTGTATAGTCATTATGATAATCAAAAATTATTACAGTTCCTTTTAGTTTTCCAATTTGTTTTGTAATCAAAGAAACAAGATTACTTTTCCCCATCCCTGTCATTGCTAGAATTCCTAAATGTCTTGAAACAATTTTATCCAAATTAATTTTGGCATCAATTGTTTTATCTCTTAATAAATTTCCAATTTTGACCCAACCTTCTTTTTGTGGGCTAAAAATAGCCTCCAAATCCTCTTTTGTTGGCTGTGATATGTGTGTTCCAGGAATTGGTGGTACAGCTGGTATAATTGATTGTCCTTTTCGCAAATTTTCTAAAAATCCTAAAATTCCGATATGTGCTGTGTATGTTTTATCTCTCTTGTTAATCTCTGCAATTTCTGTGCTCTCTACAGCTTCATCAAAATTTTTCACATCTGTAAATGCAGCACTAGAAACTGAAGATTTTTCAACTAATCCTAAAATTTCTCCTTCATCTGAATCAATTTTGATATATTCCCCAACAGAGAGTGGTCTAGATGTAATTGCAGTTACAAATGTAGGCTTTGATTCACCTATTACAAAACCTATGTTCAACCTAAAACCTCACGTGAACCAATTTCGTTACTTAATCCCAACAAACTAACCATTTTTGCAAGTTCTTTATCAGATATTTTACAGTTATTATGAGCAAGCTTTAATGCATATGGATATCCTCCTATACTACTCTTGTATAGTTTGTTCATTGTAGATTTGATTTCATCATTATCCCGATTACCCCCTAAAAATTCTAGCTTTATGATCGGAGTTGAATCACTTAATCGAACAAATGTAGATGAAATTACTTTATCTATTCCATATTTTTTTTCTACAAATATCTTGCTAAATCCAGGACCCTTTGTAATATGATTGTAATAAAAAATATCGCCTGCCAAAGAACCTAGATTCTCAAATTGTTTTTTTGTATTTGATGTCTTTGCAATGAAAATTACATTATCTTTTTTTTTCATAGTTTTTACAACTATTGCATCTAGTGATGATTGTCTTGTCATAAATTGTGAATGGAGTGAACCATCCATTAACACCAAATCTACTAAATCAACAGTTCTTTCACAAGCATCAATTTCCATTTTGCTTGCAATCTTTGAAAGGTCAATATCTGATCCTAATCCCGAATCATGTAAATCAACTAAAACTTCACCATTTGATTTTATGGACACTGCAGTTGTCGCCCAAAGCTCAATTCCCTGAAATCTTGTGTTGTTAAAACTACTGTCAATTCCTGCAGTGACTACATCTTGTTTTGTAGGTATAAATTCCACCCAATTTTCCTTTGCTTTTTGTAAAATTTGTTCAAATTTAGGTCCCTTTAGAATAGATAACATCTTTTCTCTGTTGATAATGGCATCCTTGTAAACTGTATTTAGCACAACAATACTTTGTTGGTTTGAATAAAATCTTTAGGTTGTACTGATTATTCACTAATGTCTCACTTGAGTTAAACTCTAGTCAATTTTTCCTTTCAAAATTATTTTTTCATCTGTATTGGATGGTGTTGTTTTATCGATGTATCTGATTTCATACCAGTCTCCAATGTCTACTACTTTACCATCTAATCTCCGAGGAATCTCTATTTTCACTTCAAAAGTACTGGTATTTGGTCCTGTCTCAATCATGTATGCAGAATTTGCATCAAAGCTAGGATTTGCAAGTGTTGTCCTAATTCCTCCTTCTCCTCTATACTCTAACTGACTCAAAGATATTTTGTCCTCATCTTTGGAATCCAAATTTGCATCTGGCTCATAAATTCTAACAATAAATTCATGTCCAATTCTTGAACCACCACCTGATGTCTCTACTTTTGCATAAGAATTTGCCAGCTGGACTGATTTAGTTATAACCTGCTCATTTCCTGAATAGTCTGATGCATCCAAATATTTTATCAAGACAACATCATTTTGATTCAAAGGTATATCATTAATGGTATCTGGTAATTGTAATTTCACATAGAATCGTCCGGTGTCAGGTCCTGTCTCAATCATAGTTGAAGGTCCATCAATTGAAATCCCATTAATTGTAAACTCAAATAATCCATCAGTTGATACTGTCTCTATTCCATTATGAGCCAAATTCAAGTCATCATCTGTAATGTAAAAATTTACTATACTTCCAGTTGATGCGGGAGCTATTGAAATCTCCTCTGAATTATTCATAGGAATGTATTTTGAATCTTTAGGAACATATTTTTCTGATTTTATTATTTTTGTCACTAGCCCCATCTTTTCTAATTTATCGGCAGTTGTAGATTTGACACATGCCGCAAATCCATTAGTTCGTATCACCAAACTAAGACCTGTTTTACAAGTGACATCTTCTACTGGAATCCCTCTTTTGATCTGTTTTTTTGGTGATTCTGTATCTGCATTTACTGGATTTACTACAAACACCAAAGACAATGCCAAAAATAAGACAATTCCAAGCAACACTCTATTTTTTAAATCAAAATTCACAGTTTTACTCTTATTTTTTATCATAAATAGATTAGTGATAAATCATACTGAAATCTCTCCAAAACTCTTGATGTAATTTATCGGATTTGTTTCCTTCAGACTAGAATTAATTAAGTGATTGTTTAGAGTATAGTTACTTGAAAAAAATAGGACTTTTAGGTTGTGGCGCTATTGGAACTCAAATTGCACTTGCAATTGATTCAGGCAAAATACCTGGCATCTTAACTCATGTATATGATTCCTCTAAAGATGCATCCACTATACTGGTACAAAAATTAAAAAATAAACCAGAAATTGTTGAAAATCCACACCTTTTATCATCTTATCCAGTTGATATTGTAGTTGAAGCTGCATCACAAGAAGCAGTTCGAAATGTAGCACACAGTGTTTTACAAAACAAAAGGGATTTGATGATCATGAGTGTGGGTGCTTTACTTGATGAATCTATTTATGATATTTTATCTGATGCATGTGAGCATTTTCATAAAACAATCTATTTGCCCTCAGGTGCAATTGCAGGATTGGATGCAATCAAATCAGTTGCTGACCAATTAGATTCTGTAACATTAACTACCACTAAACATCCCAGATCATTAAAGGGCGCAAAATTCTTTGAGACATCAGATATTGATTTAGAAAAAATTGACAAACCTACAATTATCTTTGAAGGCAAAGCCAAAGAAGCAGTTTCACTTTTTCCTGCAAACATAAACGTCGCAGCATTACTCAGCTTGGCTGGAATCGGAAGTGAAAAAACTATGGTAAAAATTGTTGCAGATCCTGACACTACAAAAAATACTCATAACATAGTAGCACAAGGAAAGTTTGGCAAGATGACTTTTAGCATAGAAAATATCCCAGATGAAACAAATCCCAAAACTAGCAAACTAGCAATTTTGTCTGCCATTGAGACTTTGCGCAAATACTGCTCCAGTGGTATTTCTGTTGGTACCTAATATGGCAAGAATTGCCATGATTGCATGTTTTTTAGAATAATCATGACTCGATCTTATTCTTTAAATCACTACTGACTGCAATGGTGTTTGCAAATGTTAGTTCAAGAAACTAGTCTTAAAAATGAAATTCTTCGTCTAAAAAAAGAAAAGGACGTAGTTATCTTAGCACATAATTATCAAATTCCTGATGTTCAAGATGTAGCCGATTTCACAGGAGACTCTCTAGGATTATCCAGACAAGCTGCCAAAGTTTCCCAAAAAACAATTCTGTTTTGCGGTGTCCACTTTATGGCCGAAACTGCAGCAATTATCTGTCCTGAAAAAAAAGTACTGATTCCTGATTTACAAGCAGGATGTTCATTATCTGATTCCATTACTGTTGAAGAGTTGAGAAACTGGAAGAAACAACATCCAAATGCTATCACGGTTGGTTATGTAAACACAACTGCAGAAATAAAATCCGAACTAGATTACTGTTGTACTTCGGCAAATGCGGTAAATGTAGTCAAAGCAATTCCTGATGATAAGGAAATTTTGTTTTTGCCTGACATGTTTTTGGGCTCTTATGTTGCAAAAGTTACTGGACGAAAAAACATGTTCATATGGGCAGGAGAATGCCATGTTCATGCCGGTATCACACCAGAAGATATTACAAAAAAATTAGATTCAATGAAAGATTCTGAATTTCTAATCCATCCTGAATGCAGTTGTACCACTCCAATGATGTATGATGTTGCATCAGGACGTTTTGATGATAGAAAAGTTTCCATTCTTTCTACAGAAGGTATGCTTAATCATGTAAATAATTCAAAAGCAAAAAGCTTTGTTGTTGCAACTGAGACTGGAATTTTATACAAAATGAGACAACAAAATCCAGATAAAATATTCATTCCTGCATCAGAAAAAGCAGAATGCCAATATATGAAAATGATTACTCTGAAAAAAGTCTACGATGCACTGATACAAGAAAAAAATCAAGTTGTTGTACCAAAAGAAATTGCAGATAAAGCTAGATTAGCAATAGAAAGAATGCTTGCAATTAATTAATCTGAAATATCTTTGCTAACTATATTATTTGGATAATTAGATGTAATGTGAATTGGTTGGATTTAGTAAAAATTCTGAAATAAAACAAATTTCTCAAAAAAAGAACTTGAATCTACAAAATAATCTATATCTCTAAACTCATATCAATTCCTTTGACTGAATTAGTTATACTGCCTACAGAAATAATATCCACCCCTGTATTGCCATATTTTGCAATATTTTTCGAGTTAATTCCACCAGATGCCTCAAGCATTACTTTATTTCGCAATTTCTGATTTTTGAGAATCTGAATTGTTTTTTTAATTTGCTCTGGAGAGAAATTATCCAACATGATTATTGTTGCCCCTTCTTTTGCAGCCAATATTGCATCTGATGTGTTTTCAACTTCAACTTCAAATTTTTTATATTTTCTTTTTGCATTTTTTATCAAAGATAACAATGAATCTGATACTGCAATGTGATTGTCTTTGATCATCACCATTTCATCTAGTTTTAATCGGTGTTTCTTTCCACCTCCAATCTTCACTGCTTCCTTATCAAAATATCTTAGACCAGGAGCTGTCTTTCTAGTTGCATATAGTTTGGTTTTTCTGTTTGAAATTTTTTTTACCATCTCATCGGTTTGTGTTGCAATGCCGCTCATTCTTGTGAGTAAATTTAATGCTGTTCTCTCACAGGTTAGAATTTTTCCTGCATTCCCTGAAATAGTCATTATGATTTGATTTGGTTTTATCTTACTGCCGTCTTTTTTTACAACTTTAACACTACATCCTTTTAATTTGAAAATCTCTTTTGCATATTTGACTCCTGCCACAATGGCTTGTTCTCTTGATATTATTCTGGCAGAAATATTTCTTTTTGGCAAAAGTGCACTTGTAATATCGCCCTTACCTATGTCTTCGGATAAAAATTCCATTAATTGTTTTTTAGCATTAAATGACAACATGGTGATATGTGCTGATATGATTTTAAAGATTTAGAAACTTATGTTACTTTGATTGCGTACTTGCCTTTTTGTTTTATTCCCAATGTTTTTGAAACCTGAGAATTTGTTGGATCCACAACTAGTACAATTCCAGTCCAATCCGGTGTCAAGTCTGATGATTTACAAACTGGACATACTTTTCCTGTAGTTACAAACTTGCATTTTCTACATGCCATCTCTCGCGCCATTTAACTTGCCTCTACTTTAGCTTCTTTTGAATCTGCTGAGCCACCGCCAGATTTTTTGATCTCTTCGGCAATCCAATCATCTGCACCAAGGAATGGTTGTCTGCATGTGATTCCAATTTTTCCCATTGCAGCAGCTTTGCCTAATGACACTGCTGTAATTCTTGCTCTAAGTGTTGAACCAACTTTTAGTGTTCTGCCACTTTGATTAGCTAAAATCATTCCAGATTTTACATCACTTTTTAGATAGTCATCCATGACTTGTGATAAATGTAGTAATGCATCAGTTGGACCTATTCTTACAAATGCACCAAAGTCTGTAATGTCTACAATTTCTCCTTGAACAATTTCTTGGAGTTTTGGATAAAATGTCAATGCTTCAAATTCGACTTTGTGAAATGTTCCCCCGTCTCCGGCAATCATCTTTCCCATTTCGTCAACTTTGGCATCTAAAATCATAATGATGTATCCTAATTCTGCATTAATCATGCTCTCATACTTGTCTTTGAGAATGTTTGTTGCTGCCTTTTTTATTGATGTTCCAAACATGCTTGGTGGAATTCTTACAACATCAAGTAGGGTAGATATAGAAAACAACTGTGATATTTTCTTGATTTTGAATTTATGAATCTTTGGATAATTTACGCTTAATTTGAGTAATATTTTGTATATTTTTCAAATAATTGTTGTTTTTTAACTGCTTGACCTATGTTTAAATAAAGTAAATTGACTTTTTGACCCAATGGTTGGAGTCGATCAAGTTCTTGAAAAACTAAGTACCGTAATTGATCCTGATTTGAAAAAAGATATTGTATCGATGGGAATGATCAAAGACCTTGAGCTTACTGATGGAAATTTGAAATTTACTTTGGAGCTTACAACTCCAGCATGCCCCTTTAATGTAGAAATTGAAGATGATGTACGAAAAGCAATTGCTGAAATCAAAGAACTCAAAAATTTTGATATGAAAGTAACTGCAAAAGTGATGGAAGGCCGTTCCCTTGATGCAGATTCTGCAATGGCAACTGTCAAAAATATTATTGGCGTTGCAAGTGGCAAAGGTGGAGTAGGAAAATCAACTGTCTCTTTGAATTTAGCTTTGGCTTTATCGCAAACTGGAGCCAAAGTTGGTTTACTTGATGCAGATATCTACGGTCCAAGTATTCCTTTAATGCTTGGAATGAAAAGTGCTTACATGGAAGTAGTAGACAACAAACTACAACCTGCAACATCTCATGGGTTACAAGTAGTTTCATTTGGTTTTTTTGCAGAACAATCGCATCAGGCAGCAATTTACAGAGGTCCAATTATTTCTGGAATCTTGAAACAATTTTTAGTTGATACTAATTGGTCTGACTTGGATTATCTTATAGTGGATCTTCCTCCAGGAACTGGTGATATTCCATTAACACTTGCACAAACAATTCCTATTACTGGAATTTTGGTAGTTACAACTCCGCAAGATGTTGCAAGTAATGTTGCTGTAAAAGCAATTGGAATGTTTGAAAAATTAAATGTCCCAATTCTAGGTGTTATCGAAAACATGAGTCATTTTATCTGTCCTACTTGTAATGAAAAACACTATATCTTTGGTGATGGTGGTGCACAAAAAATTAGTGACCAATTTAAAATTCCATTTCTAGGTGAAATTCCATTAAACTCTGGAATTATGTCTGGTTCTGATTTAGGCAAGCCAATCATGATTACAAATCCTGATTCTCCAAGCGCCAATGCATTTAGAACAAGTGCAAAAAATATTGCCGCACAATGTAGTATTCTTGCTGCAAAAATGCAGGAAGAAATGAAATCTGAAAGTACAAATGAATCAATACCTACAAGCTAAGCGATTCCTGTGAAATTACCTGATTCCCTTAGAGATCGGCTGAAAATTCCACTAGGTCACCTAATTCCTGAAGATCAGGCAAACAAATCCACCATACAAAAACATCTGCCAAAAAATTCGTATTTAATTACAGTTGGTGATAGAACTACTGAAAAGATGATTGATTTTGGTTTGATTCCTTCATTGCAAATTATTGATAATCAAGAAAAAAGAGTAAGACGAAAACCTGCAACAAATGACAACACATACACCGAACTTGTCTGTAACAATCCCGCAGCTGAGATAACACCTCAAAGTATCGATGCAATCAAAAAAGCATTTGTTTCAAAAACACCTGTAAGACTAACTGTTACAGGCGAAGAAGATCTTCTAGTCATTCCTGTATGTATTCATGCTCCTGAAAATTCACTAGTCTTGTATGGTCAACCAAACGAAGGATTAGTTATAGTCAAGATAACTCCAGAAATTAGAAATAAAACACAACGATTACTTGATTTAATGGAATAATCGGGGTATGATGAGACGGTGGCTGTATGATTTGTGATTACACTACGAAATATTCTGACCCTATTAATTCACATAACATCTAATGCTGAATTTTTTCCTACATAATCTTCAATTCCTGATAATGGTATTGGGGGTTTAT
>JAHFUX010000017.1 GCA_023264875.1 Nitrosarchaeum sp. | reverse complement strand
AGTCATCTCTTACAAACAGAATCAGGATCTAGTTTTATGAATTCATTTAGTTCATTTTATTATTCATTTAGTCCTGTAATAGCTGATTATGAGAGAGAGAATCCAGTATTCAGAGAAATGGTAAAGATTATGATCACGCCTATGATTAGCTCACTTTCAATTCTAAACTATGTTGATATGGATTCAGAAGAATCAGTATTAGGATATGGAATAAGTCTAATTATACTAAATCTAGGAATGTATTTTGTAGCACCTGCTGTTGTAATTCATGCCATTAGAAAGAAATTCTAAACTCTTTGAATTGCATTAAGATTTTCATTAGAAAATGAATAAAAACACATCTCTGAGATGTAATGGCAGGGCCGGTGGTTTAGTGGTATAATGCCTCGTTCGCAACGAGGATGTCGGGGGTTCAATTCCCCCCCGGTCCATTAATAATTTTCCCAGAAACTATTATACATAAACAGAGGTTACAAATTTCTATGAAGGTTTTTGATGGAAAAAAAGCTGCGCAAGAATACATGTCAAAACACACTCTTGCATTTTCCACTCCAGAATTAACCCTGATGAGATTTGCATTTTGGTTAGGAGATACGGTTCCAGATCCTCAAAACAAAGACAATACACTTCCAAGAATGCTGACATTTATGGTAGAGCAGGACTTTGCACCAATTTTAATTGATGATGACAAATACGAGCCATCTGGTGCTGTCAAAAGTTCAAATGTTTACGGAAATGCGTTTTCAGAGGCTAGTTCTGATGGAAAGTTTTGTTCTGAATGTGGTACAACTCTATCAAAGACAGCAAAATTCTGTCCTGAATGCGGTACAACACAGGATTAGTTTTAAAATTTTATGACTTAGTACCACATTTTGTGCAAAACTTTGCATTTGGTCTTAGTAATGCACCACATGATGTACATCCACCAGATGCAACTGTTCTTCTTGGCATTAATGCCGGATCAGGTGAGGGCAAAGTTCCAACATCACCAAATGCTTGTTGTGCAGATACAATACCTGGAGGACCACCAACAGGATTTTGTGCAGTGCCAGATCTTGGCATTCCCATTCCAGCCATCATTCCAGGTTGTCCCATTCCCGGCATTAATCCCGGAGATTGAGTATTGCCAGAACCAGAACCTCGAGATTTTTTTAGCTCAAAGATAACTTTGATTGCTAAAAATTCCAATGCAGAATAAGCTACAACATAATCGCCTAGTTTTTGAAAGAATTCTTTGTCACTTAGTAGACCTTTTTTGTACATGTTATTGGTGTCAAGAAATGATTCATAGTATCCTTGAGAATCATCAAACAAACTTTGCAGTTTGTCAAATAGCATGTTTAGTGTATCTACTTCACCAAATGACATACCCATGCTTTACTTTTGGAATATTAATTACTTTAGGATCATTTTGGTGACAATATTTTGCCTTTATCGATGTATCATGCACGATTTCTCTTAGGTAAAACTAATTCTTGATACAAAGAATTTAGAAAATAAAATAGAAAAATGTGCTCTAATGGTTTATGCTTGTAATGCTCTATCGATCATATTTTTGTATGATTCTTTTGATGCTGCACCAACTTGCTGACTAACTATTTCACCTTTGTTAAGGATTATCAAGGTTGGAATGCTAAAGACATTGTATTTTGCTGCCAAGTCATTGGCCTCATCTACATTGACTTTGACAAATTTTACTTTGCCTTGATAGTCATTTGCCAGTTCTTCTACTACTGGACCTACCATTCTACATGGACCACACCATTGTGCCCAAAAGTCAACAAACACTGGCATATCAGAGTGAATTACATTGATTTCCCAAGATTTTGCATCTGAAATTTCCGTTATTCCCATAATGACTGTAATTTATTGAACGTACCTAAAAATGTTCACCAGAATTAACACCATATTTTTTGTTGGAAAAGAAAAATCAAAAAATTAGATTTAGTGATATATACTTAAATGTCGTTTCAATAAAACGGAGATATGAGTAGTGAACTTAGACTTAAAAAATTAAGAGGATCTGGCGGCTATGTAATGGCAACTGTAACTGATCAACAACAAATGAAAGGAAACCTAGGAGGCCCAGATCTATTTTTGGCACCAATGGGTAGATTGGATAGTCAGAAAATTACTAAACATTTTTGCAATACATGTGAAAAAGAATTTGAGGGTCCCCCAAAAATACAATATGAAAATCCAAATGAAGAAGTTGCAGAAAATTTAATTCTTGCAGAAAAAGGCCAATACATTTGTAATTTATGTAGTGCAGTAATAGCAGAATATAGAGAATTTAGAAAACCAAATGAAACAGTTGAGGTTGGAAGTGCAAAGCCATTAGAGACAAGTCAAACTATAATCTCACAATCTGAACCTGTACAAGTAAAACCAGAAATTACATCTGCAACACAGCCAGGTCCAGCTACAACAGTTAGCTCAATTGAAGGATTAGCAGTATATGATGAAAATGCAAAAAGGATTGGAAAGGCAAAACAAGTTGGAATAGATTCGAATCAATCAGTAGTGTTGTTAGTTATAAAAAATGATGGAACAGAGGGCAGTATCCCATGGAATAGCATAAGAAAAGTAGGAGAAGTGATTCTTTTAGGAAGTCCAGCAGTTACAGCTCAGCCAGGAAAGTGTGTAAATTGTGGATTTTCAAATAAGGAAGGCTCCAAGTTCTGTGAAGAATGTGGTAGTAAGCTACAATAAGTGCAGATAAATTTAATCAATCAAACTATAGGCGATTAATGAAGTTGAATAAAAAAATCATGTCAAAAGGAATACTCAAAGACATCATGATTGTAGCTATAGGAGTAGTTGTGATTTGGGTAGGTCTGCAAGTTGCATTTGGGACGCAAAATCCATTTTATGTAGTAGCCAGTGGAAGTATGATTCCAGTTTTACAAGTATATGATGTGTTAATTGTTCAAGGACATGAGCCATTTGAAGACATTAAAGTTGGAGATATCATTGTCTTTAATCGTCCAACAGGACATGACAGAGTAATTGTACATAGAGTTGCAGCAATTATTGATGATGACCCTAAAACAATCAGAACTAAAGGAGATGCAAATCCAGCATCAATTCCAGGAACTGATTATCCAATTACCAAAGAAGAGTATATCGGTAAAGTTGCATATACAATTCCACAAATAGGCTATGTCACTCAAATATTGAAGCCTCCTATGAATTACATCATAATTGTAATTGTCATAGGAGTCATGGTTGTAAAGCAAATGTCTAAAAAGAAAAATGAAAAAGAATCGAGTTTGCAGAATTCATTGAATCAAAATTATTCCAAGATAGAATCATCTGTAGATATTCCAGAATTAGACAAACTAGAAAAAGATAATGTGTATTCTAAACATGAAGAAAGTAAACTCTCTGAAGAAGAGACAAAAGATCAAAAATAATTTTCTTAAAGTATAAACAGATACTAGTTAGTATTACAAAACTGAATCTTTGGTTTTGAATACACGATTGAAATAATCAGATGGTTCATTTGGTTTTTCAATATCGTTTGTAATTCCTGCAAGATTTTTTGCAAGATTCTTTTTGTATCCAATTTGCATCTGTCTCTGGATTTGTATTCTCTGTGCTTGTGGAGAACCAGCTCCATGCATTGATTCAGTAAGATAGCCAACAGCATTTCTTCCGAGTGTCATGTTTTCAATTAGTCTAAGTACTCTCATTCTGTTTTCAACATCAACTCCTTTACGACCTTTAAGATATTTTTTGAGCATTGGTCCTGCTACAGGATGTCTAAAGTCTTTCTCAGATGGTAAAGTTACTACCAATCCACCTGCAATGTCTTGTGCTAGTCTACTAATTTCATATGGGAATCTAGTTACATTGTGTTTGCAAACTTGTGCAAGCATGTCATCATTAAGATATACACCTGATTTCATTTTGTATCCTTGGTGTGATGATGCAATTCCTGCAGCAAAAATTGTCTCATTAAGATGAGTCATCTCAACAAGTTTGTCTTTAATGTGAGATACGTTTGGTATTCCATTATAGTCAGCTATTGTGGCTGCTGCACCAATTAGTACATCGCCTAGTCCAGTCTTGCAGACATAGCTACGTCTATGATAACAAGTAAAGCGCTCAATTAGCATTGATGCAAATTCGTATTCGCCATGCATGAACACTTTATCCCATGGAATAAACACTCTATCTAAAATCATCAGAGCTTCTTGCCCTCCATACTTTGCATTACCATCATCAATGGTTCCTTCCTCCATACTTCGAGTGTCACATGATTGTCTTCCATAGATGTAAGTCACACCTTTAGCATCTGCAGGAATTGCACCAACAACAGCCCAGTCTTTGTCGTTTTCTGTTAATCGGACTGTAGGCATTAGAATAATCCAATGTGAGTTGATACAGCCAGTCTGATGTGCTTTAGCTCCTGAAACATAGATTCCTTTATCGTCTTTGGCAACTATTCTAGTAAACAAATCAGGATCATCTTGCTCTGCAGGTCCCTTACTTCTATCCCCTTTTGGATCAGTCATGGCACCGCCAATGACAAGATTTTCTTTTTGAACCATCTTTACAAATTCTAAAAATCGTTTATGATAATTGGTTTTATGTTTCTCATCAATTTCAAATGTAGTAGAATGCAAAGAATTTAGTGCATCCATTCCAACACATCTCTGGAAACATGTTCCAGTGTTTTGTCCTAGTTTTCTCTGCATTTTATTTTGTAAAACCAAATCTTGTGCACTTTCTGCAATATGTAAAAATCTGTTAACTCTTAATCCTGTAATTGATGAATTGGCAGAAGCAAGTTCCTCTTCTCGTACAGCCAAGTCATATGTCTCTGCTACTGCATTAATTGATGGTCTAATCATTGGGTGATCTACTGGTTCTTTTACTAGTTCACCAAAAAGGTAAATTTTGAGATCTCTTCCTCTCAGGCTTTGAATATAATCTTGACCTGTTCTTATGGTCTTAAACTTCTCAACGTTTGCCACACTGAGATTTACTTTAGGTTGTATAAATATTCTAAAACAATAACAAATGAAAATTTACGAGTAAATTGCGATCAGAGTCCTATTCTTACATCAAGAATCTTGCAGCCCTTACCTTTCTCCATTACCAATACAGGATTCATGTCAAGTTCCTTGATTTCTGTAAAGTCAGTAACTAGTTGTGATAATCTCTGAATGCATTCAGATAGTTTTGAGACATCAGATGGCTTTTCACCTCGTACTCCTTGCAGTATTTTTTGTGTTTTGATAGATGTAATCATGTCGTCTGCTTCTTTATCAGTGACTGGTGCAAGTTTGAAGGTAACATCTTTGAGAACCTCAACATAGATTCCACCCATTCCAAGCATGATAACAGGACCAAATCCAGGCTCTAGTTTAGAACCTATAATCAACTCTTTACCGCCTTTAATCATTTCGACAATTAAAACTCCTTTTATCTCGGCATTTTTGTTGTATTTTTTGGCATTTGCAATTATTATTTTAAATGCCTCTTTGATTTCTGAATCATTTGTCAAGTTTACTTTGACACCACCAGCATCTGACTTGTGAATAATTTGTGGTGATGCAATTTTCATAACTACAGGATAACCTATCTGCTTTGCAATCTTTATTGCATCTGCTTCGGTTTTTGCAAGTGCGCTTTTTGGTAATGGCAATCCATAGGCTTTGAGAACTTCTTGTCCTTCTTCTTCCAAAAGATTTGGTCGTTTTTCTTTTTTGACTTTGTCAAAAATTTTCTTGGCTTTTAGCTTGTCAACTTTGAATTTTGGAATTTTTCCTTCCGGTGTTTTGATCCAGTTTGAAAATTTAAGCATTGCAGCAAGTGCTCTAATTGATCCTTCTGCATATGTATAATATGGAACATCGCCTGCAGCTAGAATTTCTCTATTTGTGATTCCCTCATCTAATCCCATCAAGCTTGAAAGCATTGTCTTTTTGTATTTTTTTGACATTGCAACAATTACTTCTGCTAATTTATCGTAGTTCAAAGTTCCAGATGGAGTACACATTGAGATTACAGAGCCTACATTAGGATGTGCCAAGACACGATCCAAAACATTATTGAATCTATTAAAATCAGCATCACCTACAATGTCTACAGGATTACGTGAGCTGCCCCAAGGAGGAATTACTACATCAATTTTTTTACGAATGGTATCTATGTTTGCCATTTTAATTCCAAGTTTAGAGCATGCGTCAGTTGATATGATTGCAGGTCCACCAGCATTTGATACAATTACAAGATCTCCACCTGTTGGAAGTGGTTGTTTTGAAAACGCAACTGCATAATCAAAGAGTTCCTCCATTGTATCAACACGAATTGCGCCTGATTGTTTTAGCAAAGCATCATAAATTTCATCAGAGCCCATCAAGGCACCAGTGTGAGACATTGCAGCTTTTGCACCTTCAGGACTACGACCAGATTTTAGAACAAGGACTGGTTTTTTGAGGTTTTTAGTAATATTTTTACAAACTTTAAGAAATTCCTGACCATCACCCATATCCTCAAGATACATTACAATTACTTTGGTTTGATTGTGATTTGCTAACATTTTTAGAATATCAACTTCGCTCATTGCAGCTTTGTTTCCCATACTAATTACTGCAGAAAATCCAATTCCTTGTGCGCTAGCATCTTCAACTAGCGCTGCACATATTGCACCACTTTGAGATACTAGTGCGATTTTACCAGACTTTGGTGTAACTTTAAGGAATGTAGAATTCATCATTGTCTTTGGATCAAGATTCATTACTCCAAGACAATTGGGGCCAATGATTTGTATTTTGTATTTTTTAGCAATGTCTTTTAGTTTCTGTTCTCTTTTTGCTCCTTCTTCATCTACTTCTTTGAATCCAGCGGTGATGATAATGACTCCTTTGACTTTTTTCTTGCCGCATTCCTCTAAAACATCTGCAACCAAAAGATTGTTAATTACAATTACTGCAAGATCAACAGGTTTTGGAATATCCAAGACACTCTTGTAAGCTGTTTTGTAAAATACAGTTGGTCTTGTAGGACTAACAGGAAAAACGGTACCTGTGAAGCCATTCATAATATTTGATGTAATGGTTGCTCCAACGCTACCTCGTTTGTCAGATGCACCGATAATTGCTATAGATTTTGGTGAGAGAAAAACAGATTCGACCACGTTAATTGGGACTAAGGATTTTGTATAATAAAGTTATTCATAGAAATTTCTGATCTCTGTTTTTTAGCTTCCTAACATCTTTCCTGCCAGATTTTCTTTTCGTGGAACCCACAATAGAGTAATTTTAGAAAATTTTCCAATTAAAGACCAAGCCTCACGCGCAAGTTCACGTAATTTCTCATTGTTTATTGCAAATTCGTGATTTAACTGGGAGATTGTATTTTTTGAATCACTAAAAATTATAATCTCTTCATAGTCCAAGTTTTTCAGTGCTGCAATAATTGCCATGTATTCGGCCTGGTTGTTTGTTATTTCTGGTTTTTTTTCGTAAAAAGATTCACCTGTCTCTTTTACAAAATAGCCAAACCCTCCACTGGGACCACCAGAACCATCTACATACACGTTAATTCCCATCTTTATACAACCTCGTCATTTTTACACTCAGATTAATTACTACTAAATAAATTATTATAGATATAATTTGTGATGAAATAGAAGCAAGATAAGCATCATAGTTTATTGTTAGAAAATAATATTGCAAGAACCATCTTGCTATAGAGTAAATAATTTCAGATATTCCAAGTGAAGTTATAATTTTAATTAGATCATGTTTTAGTTTTGATTTATCAGTTTGACCAGATTCAAGCAAATATTTTTTTCGATTATCTAGATAATACAAACTACCAAATGTAGAAAAATAAATTGTATGATCAACAAGTAATGTGTAAGTAGGAATAAGATAATCTGCTTGATCAGATAATAAATGAGCAGTAATTGCAGAGATTATAATTGATGCTGTAATAGCAATAAAAATATTTTTATTCAGCATAAAATATTGGCGATGTTTTTTTGACATAAAATTATTTAGTTTTCACTACAATTAAACTAGTCCAAAGTGATCTTCAAAAATATCAATAATCCTGCAAGTTCTGCAATGCCTACACCTAACATGTACGGAAATATTTCATATGAAAAAATTTGATCCATTGAAAAGTATGCAAATGCTCCAATAACATTATGAAGAAACAACATGCCTGCAACAACAATCATACCTAACGGAAGCTGCGCTCTTGTCTTTACATACATTTTTCCAAAAATGCAAATCAAGACTCCAAGTACTATCATATTGATAATTGAAACAATAGACAACACTAGAGAGTTAGATTCCATTTAGAGAGAAGTGCCTCCTGATCTTTTATGTACTTTTATCCAGTTTTCCTTCAATTTCTTCCAGTGACTCCATATTGGCCTCCAAAAATGTAGATATAAAATACATAATACTATACTAGTAGGCTTTCTAAATGACTGTATTTAGATATCAACAGATTTACGATTAGAAGAGATTGTATAATCTTGCAAGAGAAACTGTTTCAGCTGGATCTACTGTAGCAATTTTTCCTTCCACTCGGACTTCATATGTTTCTGGATTGATCTCGATTTTTGGTGTAAGATTATTGTAAATCATATCTTTCTTGCCAATATTTCTACAATTTTTTACAGGAACCAACTTTTTACTGATTTTGACTTTGGATGCCAGTCCCAAATCAAGTGCAATTTGTGATGTAAATGTAACAGAGGTGGAATGTTTTGCACCACCGATAGATCCAAACATAGGTCGATATGAGATGGGTTCTACTGTAGGTATAGAACCATTAGGATCTCCCATCAGAGAATATGCAATCATTCCTCCCTTGATTATTAATTTTGGTTTAATACCAAAAAACTGTGGCGTCCAGATTATAATGTCGGCAATTTTTCCAGGTTCTAACGATCCCACATATTGTGATATTCCATGTGTGATTGCAGGATTTATTGTGATTTTTGCAAGATATCGTTTAACTCTTAGATTATCATTTTCTCCAGATTCTTGTGCAAGTCTGCCTGTCATTTTTTTCATTTTATCTGCAGTTTGCCAATTTCTTGTTGTAACTTCACCTACTCGACCCATTGCCTGACTATCAGATGACATCATACTTAGAGCTCCAATGTCATGCAATACATCCTCAGCCGCTATGGTTTCACCGCGAATTCGTGATTCTGCAAAAGAGACATCTTCGGGAACAGATGAATTAAGATGATGACATACCATCATCATATCCAAATGTTCTGATAACGTGTTTACTGTAAATGGTCTTGTAGGATTTGTCGATGACGGTAGAACGTTTTTTTCGCCAGCAATCTTCATTATATCTGGAGCATGTCCGCCACCAGCACCCTCAGTATGATATGTGTGAATTGTTCTACCAGCTATTGCGTTTATTGTATCATCGACATATCCGCATTCGTTTAATGTATCAGTGTGAATTGCTACTTGAGTATCAGTTTTGTCTGCAACCCTTAGAGCAGTGTCAATGGTAGCAGGTGTTGTACCCCAATCCTCATGTAGTTTTAAACCGCATGCACCACCTTCTATTTGCTCCATTAGTGCTGCCTCTTGTGAATCATTGCCTTTTCCCAAGAAACCAAAATTCAGTGGAAGGGAATCAACTGCCTCAATCATTCTTTGAATATTCCAAGAGCCTGGAGTGCATGTAGTTGCATTGGTACCATCAGCAGGACCTGTCCCGCCACCAATCATTGTAGTGGTGCCACTACAAATTGCATGTGTTGCTTGTTGTGGTGAAATAAAATGAATATGAGTATCAATTGCACCTGGAGTACAAATTGTATGCTCCCCTGAAATTACTTCGGTGTTTGATGAGATAATCATATCAATTCCATCCATTATGTTTGGATTTCCGGCATTGCCAATTCCTACAATAATTCCATCTTTGATTCCAATGTCGCCCTTGACTATACCCAAGATTGGATCCATAATGATTGCATTTGTAATTACAAGATCAAGTGAGTTTTCTCTTTTTATGCCACTTGTCTGACCCATTCCATCTCTAGCACTTTTTCCTCCACCAAAAACCACTTCGTCTCCATATACGAGAAGATTTTTTTCAACTTCAATTATCAAATCAGTGTCAGCAAGTCGTACTTTGTCACCCACCGTAGGACCAAAAAGGTCGACGTATGTTTTTCTAGGTATTTTCAGAGTCATGATTTGAAACCTCTTTCTTTTGATTTGTTTAATGCCTCATCCATTTTTTCATCCAGACTTCCGTTGACCAATCCAGAAAATCCAAAGACAATTCTTTTTCCGACATACTCTACAAGTTCTACTTCTCTTGAATCGCCTGGCTCAAATCTAACAGATGTACCTGCAGGAATATTTAGATGGAATCCGTAGGAATTTTTTCGGAGAAAAGATAGTGCTTTGTTTACCTCAAAAAAATGAGTGTGTGATCCCACTTGTATTGGTCTATCACCAGTACTTGTTACTAGAATTTTTACAGTCTTCCTATTTTCATTAGCAACGATTGGTTGATCTGAAATAAAATATTCTCCGGGAATCATTTTTTACACTATTGGGTTATGTACTGTTACAAGTTTTGTTCCGTCTTCAAATGTGGCTTCGACTTGAATTGTATGAATAAGTTCAGATACACCAGGTAACACATCATCTCTTCTTAGCACTTTATTACCAGAGACCATAAGATCTGAAACTGTTTTTCCATCCCGTGCACCTTCAAGTATATGATCTGTGATCAATGCAACTGCTTCTGGATGATTTAATTTCAAACCTCTTTCTTTGCGTCTTTGCGCCAATTGTGCTGCAACAAAAATACTGAGTTTATCAAGATCTTTAGGGGTAAACATCATACAATTAGATATGAAATTGTTCTATTTATTACTTGAAACCCAAAAATACGAAAAGATAACTTGAGGCATACAGTAGATTTACCGTGCTAAGCTCAGTATCAATTGTAGGAAATATTTTTACTGAAAACGGATCACAGATTCTAAAGGAAAAGACATTTGAAAAGTTACAGATATCACGTAATGATTTAGAGAAAAATAGACTTCGCAGAACAACAGACAAAGGCACAGATGTTTCCATAGTATTGGAACGTGGGTCCAAATTACAACATGGTGATATTCTCAATCATAGTGAAAGTTTCATAGTTATTTATCAGACTCCGGAAAAAGTTATCACAATAAAAACAAAAGAGGATTCTTTTGAATTGATGGTATTATTGGGTCACATAATTGGAAACAGACACAGACCAATTTCACTAGAAGGTAGAACCGTGACATTTCCCATACAAGCAGAATCAGAGTTAGAAGTTTTTCAAAGACTATTCACTCCCATAATAGGAAAAATAGAGATGAGTATTGAAGAAAAAATCTACATGCCAGACCAGAGGATGAATGTTCATGAGCATTGAGGATATGCATCAAGATTTAGCAATGATGCAAATATCAGATTCTTTTTTTCCTACGGGACTTTATGCCAACTCAAATGGTCTTGAAAGCATTTTTCAAAATAATAAAAAAATCACAGAGCTGGAAATTATAGGAATTATCAAGATGCAATTAAAACAACAGATTGGTCCCATGGATTTGGTAGTGATGGTAAATGCATTGAAATTTGCAAGTACAAAAGAATTTGACAAGATATCAGAGATCGATATGAAGATTAACTCGATGAAAAATATCAAAGAAGTAAGAGAAGCATCAAAGAGGTCTGGAATTCAGCTAGCAAGATGTGTCAATGAATTTGTCAATGATGAGATTCTTGAGAAATATTTGGAATTTTATAAAAAAGGAATGATAAACGGAGCGTATTCAGTTAGCTTTGGTCTTTGCGCAAATGCATTGGGAATAAGCCCTCAGAAAGCAGGTTTGATGTTTCTGTATGGTTTCATAGTAAGTATAGTTGGTGCAGCATCAAGAATGGGAATAACTCAGCACTATCAAGCTCAAAAAATAATTCATGATCTAAAGCCGCTAATTAGTCAAATTGTAGGTGAGAGTTTAGATAAATCTACAAAAGATATTTGGCAATTTGCACCTCACTTGGAGATTTTACAAATGCATCATGAAAAAATGGATTCTAAGATGTTTATTACGTAAACAAAGGAGTTTGGCAAATGACTCAGAGAATACCAAGACTAGGAATTGGAGGACCCGTAGGTTCTGGCAAAAGCATGTTAATTGAGAAAGTTGTCCCAGTATTGGCAGCCAAAGGATACAGCATTAGTATAATTTCAAATGATGTTATTTCAAAAGAAGATGCAGATAGGATGAGAAAGAATTTGGCAACAGATAGAGGATTATTGCCAGAAAATCTTGTCATTGGTATTGCCACTGGAGGATGTCCACATACTGCAATTAGAGAAGATCCATCAATTAACATATCAGTGATAGAAGAAATTGAGGAGAAACATCCCGAGTTAGATCTCATCATTATAGAAAGTGGTGGAGATAACATTACTACCACATTTAGTCCAAGCCTTGCAGATTATGTTATTTACATAATTGATGTTGCTGGTGGAGATAAATATCCAAGAAAGGGTGGCCTTGGAATAGAAAGCTGCGACCTTCTTGTGATAAATAAAATTGATCTTGCACCACAAGTTGGTGCAGACCTTAATGTAATGCAACAAGATGCTGTACGTATTCGTAAAGATAAACCACATGTTTTTGTCAATTGTAAAAATAACACTGGAATATATGATGTAACAGAACATATAATCAAGAATCTTCTTTTTGACAGTCCACCAAAAATAGCACTTTCAGATAGACAAAGGTAACAGATGAATTGGATTTTTTAAATAATAAAGCATCATCAGAAATACTTCAGCACAATGAAGAAATAAAACAGCTAGGAGTAGACAAGTCTGGAAAAACTGGCAAGTTGAAAATAGTGTTGGATATAGAGTCTATCTCCGGAAGAACAATAATAAAGGAAAAAGAATCGGTGTTTCCACTTAGTGTTAAAAAGGAGATGTACTATGATCAGTTTCAACCAAAGATGACTCATGTGTATATTGTATCTAGTTCCGGTGGAATTTTACAAGGAGACAAATACATGATTGATATAATTTTGGAAAAAAATGCATTGGCCCATATAACAACACAAGGAGCTACAAGAGTTTACGGTATGAATGTCAGTAACGCAATTCAAGTGGTAAATGTATCACTTGATGATGGTGCATATCTAGAATTTATTCCAGACCAGATAATCCCCTATAAAAATTCTAGATTCTATCAAGAGATCAACTTTAGAGTTCATGATAACGCTACAATGATTTACTCTGAGATCATAAGCCCCGGAAGAATTGGCATGGGAGAAATCTTTGATTATGAAATGTGTTATCTCAGGACAATAGGAAAAAATCACAAAGATGAGTTAAGATTTACAGATTATACTAAAATCGAGCCTAAAAAAATGAATTTACAAGATTTTGGAGTATTAGGACAAAAACAGATTATGGCAACTGTGTATATTCTGGCAAAAAGAAATGACATAGAAAAAATAATTCAAACTTTGGAAAATGAGATTAAAAATTCTTCAGAAATTGAATTTGGTTGGTCTACTATGACAAAAGAAAATGGAATATTGCTACGAATTCTTGGAAATACAACAAGAGATGTTATTCGACTAGTTTACGACATAACAAAAATAGTCAGAAAAACAATACTTAATTCAGATTTTCATGAAATACGAAAAACTTGAGGAAAAGATCAGATTTTTTAATTGTAAGTTTTGGATCATTGTAAGATCAGATACTGGTAATGTTCAATCCAAAAAAACTCCCACTCATTACAATATTGTATAAAATGTCAATGCCTATTATGATACTAATTGAGCCAACTAAATAACGCAAAATCTTGTTGATTCGTTCAGAATAAATTGAAAGTGAAAACGGTAATCCTATAGCACTGCTTACCAGCATCATTCCAACAATTGAACCTATTCCAAAAACTAGAATAAATGATAAAATTGTTTGTAAATCATGCAATGTTGAAAGTGCCAAAACCACTAGACTTCCACTTCCTGCTAGTCCATGAATACAACCAATAATGTACGATTTGTGTCCGTGACTGTGTACTTTATCATGGGTATGAGAGTGTGTATGAATTACATCGTCATGAGTATGAGTATGAATGTGTTTTTCTCCAACTAATCTTCGATTAAGATATGTAAAGACTCCAAGAATTACAAGCATCACACCTACTCCAAATTCAAAATTACTAAACATTTCATTTGGAATATTCATCGAGAATACAAAAATTAACAAACTTACAATAACCAATGAGGAAGTATGTCCAGCTCCCCATAATGCGCCTAGAATTGAGCTTTTAATAGCGCCTGAGCGAATCTGCTTAAAAAATGATAAAGAACTTTTTTGTGTTGATTTTGAATTTTGTGTCGCTACAGCAACAACATGATCAGGTTCAAATGCATGAAAAAGACCTATCACAAATCCAGCAACAAGTACAAAGAAAGGAGTTGCTGTTGGAAGTTGTTTGATTAGTTCTTCTATCATAGTTTTTGACCTTTAATTCAAGTAGATTTTAGAATATAATCTGAAATTTGGATTGGTGTATTCAAAACAATAAATTTCATGCATCCATCATCAAGCATGACCTCAAAAGACATTTTTCTCAGAGTTTCAGGAACTCCGATCATTACCTGTTCTGGACTTAAGAGATGTGATGCATTTTTTTTAATTTGTTCAATTTGGATACCATCACGAAGTTTAGAAACAATAAACGCAGAATATACAAGAATAGCTTCGTTGATATTGATTTTAAGATTCTTGCCTAGTCTGTCTTTTATTAGAATTGCCGAGTTAATGAAAATTTCCTCATCGGATTTACTAGAATATTGGTAAACTTTTGTAAAAGGAAATGTATCAGGTTCTCCTGTTACTGTTATCTTGATGTAGATCAATCTCGTTTTGGAATTTGTGCACGTGGACCATCACTAAAGTGATATGTGTTTCCAGTTCCACGGTAATTGTGTGGTCGTACAGGATCACCATTTTGTAAACCTCGCTTTGTAAGTGACAAACCAGCTAATAGTTCTATAATGAGTCTTTGTCCAAGTCCAGAGGTGATACCTCCATTGTATGAACTGTTATCACTGACATCATAAGCAGGAGCTACCTCCACAAGATCCATTGCAAATCTATTAGGATCAAATGATTTTGATAATAATCTTACCATTCTCATTCCTTCTCTTGAGGTAAGACCATTTGGTTCTGGCTCACCTGTACCTGGTGCATAAGAAGGATCAAAAGAATCTATATCCCAACTAAGATAAACTGCATCGGTTCCATCATTAGCTCTATCAGCTATCTCCTTAGCAATCATATCAATTCCCAACTCTTCAACATCTAACATTGTAAACCATTGGAAATCTTGGTCTGCCATCCATTTATACAAATCACGTCCTGGCCAATATCCTCTTGGTCCGACCAAAGTGTAATTTTTTCCTTTCAAACAACCCATTTCCATTATTCTTCTAATATGTGCTCCATGATCATACTTGTAACCTGTAAGACCTTGTGGTGCACAATCGGCATGAGTGTCAAAGTGAATCATACCAATATTTTTATATTTTTTAGCAAATGCACGAACATTTGCAAATGTAATTGAGTGATCTCCACCTAACATGACAGGTATCCCTTCTTCATCAAGAACTTCCTTGACTTTTTTTGTCATTCTTTTGTGTGATTCTATTACATCGCCGGGCGAAACTTGTACGTCGCCATAATCAACAGTTCTAAAAGTTCCAAATGGATCTGCCCCTGTTTCAATATTAAATCGCTCATATGGTGGTGATGGAATGGTAGACGCTGCACGAATTGCACGTGGACCATAACGTGCACCAGGACGAATCGTGGTTCCAAAATCAAATGGTTCACCTATAATAGCAACGTCTGGTTTTGCATTAATTAATTCTTGATGTGATCTTATCCAAGGTAAATGTAAGAATGTGTTGATACCAACAAATGGTGCAACATCAGCTCCGTTGAAATCATCACCGTAAAATTCCATTCCCATTTTGTATCCACTTTATCATTACGGTTGAATAATTAAACATTTTAAGTAAACTACGTATTTATTTACTAATTTAATAAAATTGACATTGAAACATACAGATAAATCATAAACAAGTATGTGTAAATTACTTTTTTCTAATTTCATTTTATTTATATCAAAAAAACCAATCACAAAACTTCAATATTAAAACTAAAATCGATTTATGTTAGAAATAAGTTTACAAAATTTTTATACATGTAAACACATCACGAATGTATGACAAAGGTCAGTTCAAAAGAAGATATTTCAAGAGAATCTAAAAGAGTAATTTCTGCCCTGTATGGAAATGTGAGTGATTTTAGAGTCAATGAAACATTTCAAATTCCTGAAAAAGGACCTAGGGAAGCATGGGATGTTCAAGTTAATTTCATGAAAGATGATCTAAAATACACTGTAGATCTTGAAATACAGGAAAAAGATGGTGAAGTCACCAATGCACGATTATTAGATACAAAGACTCCACTTTAAAATTTTTTAATATTTTTAAAATCTAAATTACTAGAAAAATTTGTTAGTGTTAGAATTTCCTGTGCTGATTTGATTTTGTTAAATAATTCATTAAGGCATATATCAGCAAATTTTTCAAATGTTGGTATTGGATATTTCAGTTTACTATCAGCTTTAAATTTCATATACTCTTCTTGAAGCCATTCAAAATCAGATTCTTTTAATCTAATTACATGATTTTGTGCATCAAGTTTTGATTCAAACAAATTTGCCAGAAAATAACTTGTAAATGTAGTAAAACATTTGACATGATATTTTTGTTCATATTTTTCCTTCAACTCTTTATAATTTTCTTTTAACCAATTATCTACATCTAATCTAATAGTAATGGAATTGTAACGTCCAGATGAATCTAATTTAATACTATGAAGGTTTACACTATAATATCCACGTTTAACTTCATTCATCATAATTATTAGTGTGCTAGGAAGAAACATACCTGGATAATATGTATTAGTGATGTTATGCAGTCTTGCTAGAAGATCAGGCTTTAATCCAATTGTAGAGTAACCTTTACCAGGCAATAGGTATGCTTAGAGTAGAAGCTTATATAATTTTCACATAGATAAATGAAATAAAATTATTTCTGTTTAAATTTTTACTATTACAAAAAAGAACTAAAACAATGTAATTCAAATTATCTTATGATAATTCTTATGTATTAAAAAAATAAATTCTCTAACAGTTATTATTCAATAATTAAAATTTATGAAAATTATTTCTTCTTCAAATCTCGTATTATAAGAACAACTATCCATAATAATGCAATTACAATTGTTCCCACTCCAAGTCCCACAGTAAACGATTCTGCAGGCCTAAATTGAGTCAGACCAATACCTAATAAAATCACTATTACTGCAATCATGTTTTGCTTACTTACCATTGAAAAGCATGATATTACCAAATTAATAAAACTTCCAAGATAATTACCGTGTATATTGATGAATTAAAATTCTCAAATATAATAAAATTTTTGGTTTAGTTATCAATAGATAAGAAATAAATCTTCAATAAGCTTAAACATAACTAGTATTCATGTATGTTAGATTTTTAAAAAATTCAAATGAATTGACTAGTAAGGGAATTGCTTTTTCTAAAAAAAATAATTTTAAAAAGGCAATATTATGCTTCGATAAGGTTCTAGAAACAGATGCAAATAACATTGTTGCATGGTTACATAAAGGATTAGCTCTTAAAGAACTTGGAAGAAATGAAGAATCTATCGCAAGTTTTGACAAAGTTCTAGAGATGGAATCAAATAATTCTAGTGCATTATACAATAAAGGACTTGTATTAGGTAAGCTTGGAAGAAATGAAGAATCTAAATTATGTATTGATAAATCTGTAGACATAAAATATAATGATTCATTAAATTTGTATGATGAGGGTAACGAACTTAAAAAACGTGGCAAATATGATGAAGCACTTTCTTTCTATACCAAGGCTTTGGAAAACAATCCAAATAATGTTGATGCATTAATCTCGAAGGGTTTTGTACTTGATTTACTTGGAGTACCACCAAAGGGTGTTATACTTTTTTTTGACAAAGCTTTACAAATTGATCCAAGTAATGTTGAATCTCATCTTCACAAAGGTTTCTTATACAATAGAATAGGAAAATATCAGGAAGCAATAGCATGTTTTGATAAAGCATTGGAAATTGAGCCAGATAATGTTCGTGCATTATATAGTAAAGGAGTAACCCTACATTTGTTAAAAAAATATGAAGAGGCTATTTCATATTGCAGTAAAGCCGTGGAAATTAATCCCAGACATGTCAAGGCATTATCTACAATGGTTTGGATTTTGGCTCATCAAAAAAAGTATGAGGCTGCATTGATTTATTGCGATAAAGCTATTGAAATTGAGCCAGAATATGTGTATGCGTTAAGTTACAAAGGCTATTTGCTTTTTGAATGCGATAGATTTGATGAGGCCTTAAAATACTATAATAAAGCACTAGAAATTGATCCAAACAATAGTAGATCTTTGCATTATAAAAACAAAATACTAGACAGAATAGAAAAAAGTAAAAAAATATCATTTCTTAACAAGTTAAGACATTAATGTTTCAATAACGAATTAACTAAATAGAAATTCAGTAGAAATTTGCGGTAGTTTTTTAATAATTTAATTTGGATTAAGTAGCTGAACGACTAGTTCCCTGTTGACCAGCATGGAAATGTTTCAAGTCTTCACCTGATATTATATCTTCTTCTGGAGGAACATAATCATTGATATCATGTCTTTCTTTACCGGGCCACTTCTTCTGAGTTGCAAGAGCTACTATAATAAAGAGTGTAAAAGATATGACTGGAGGTATCATTGTATCTAAACCTGCCAACTCAACAGGCATAACAAAGTACAACACTAATCTAATTAATGTACCAACAATAAGTGATACTATAGCTGCTGGCATGTTGGCTTTTTTCCAGAATAATCCTAATGTCAATGGAGCAAGAGCTCCAGCAAATACAACATCAAATGCAAGAATCAAGTATATTCCAGGTTGAGGCATAGCGTAACCAAGTACAAGTGCAGCTATCATAACTGGAACAACAGATATTCGAGTTATCATAAGCAATTTAGAATCACTCCAAGTGCCTTTACCTAACCATCTTTGTCGAATAATTCTTGAAAGTAAATTTCTGGAAATTACTGCAGATACGGCTAGCATACCGCCGTTTGCAGTAGACATTGAAGCTCCAAGAACTCCCATCAACAGTGCTGCTCCTATTGCAAATGGCATATGATTAAGAGCTAACTCTGGTAGTGCAGTATATGGATCTGCAAGTCCTGGTAAAAAGTGAAATGCTATAATTCCCAACATGCCAATTGGTATCACAGTAAAGAATGTGAGTCCTGCTCCCATGAAAGCTCCTCGACGTGCTGTATTTGGATTTTTTGCTGCAAACACTCTTTCCATAAAGTCCAACGCAACTATATCACCTAATCCTAATGCCAGTATTCCAGCCCAATTAATCAAAGCACCATTTGCAGTATCAAATAATCCAGAAAGATCAAGATATCCAGGTGGAGCACTAGCTAGGATTGTGTCAAATGAAACTCCAGAGAATCCTCCTGCAAAGAAAATAAAAGCTGCCCAAAATGAACCAATTGCAAGATATATTTGGAAAATATCAGTATATGCAGAAGCAAATAATCCTCCCGCGATGGTATACGTTAAGACTACTAATGCTGCAATAATAATTGCCAATAAGAAAGGTATCCCTAAAACAGTCTGTAAGATAAAACCACTTGCAGCAAAATTCCCGGCAACCAGTATAACGAAACTTACTATCATCAAAATGCCAGAAATTCCTTCTGAAGCATTTCCATATCTTCTGAAATAGTAATCAGGTAAAGTAAACATAGATATTTTGTTGAGTTTTTTTCCATAGACCAAACCAGTAAGAAGAAGGCAAATACCTAGTCCAATTGGTATAACAGCACCTGCCCAGAAACCAAATTGGTAAATCAGTGCAACAGCTCCAAGTGATGAATTGCCATCAACTGATTGTGCAACTAGCATAGTTCCAACCATAAATAAAGGCAGACTTTTTCCTGCAACGATTAATCTTTTACCACTTTTTTTTACAAGCTTGTATGTTACAGTTCCAATTACTAATGACATAACAAGAAAAACAATTATGGCTACTCCATAACCTGTTATTTCTGCCATGATTTACGTTAAATTAAAATTATATAAGTATTAAAAAAATTCGGGATTATACGTTTTTGAATTGAAAATAATACAAGAATTGTATCTTTACATGGAAAAAATACAATAATTACTAAAAAATTACGTATTATACGTTTTATAAACAAAAATAATATAGACAATACAATTTGCTAAGAAAAAATCAAAACAATTACTAAAAAAATAGTAAATCTATGAAAAATACATTTGGCATTTTTTTACACTCTGTCATAACGGATAGTCCATCTCAAGTACATACTGAAATTAAGATTTTTTGAAATGTGATTTTTTTGAAAAAAAATTTTGAATATGAATGTAATGTAGACATTAATGTATTTTTGAATTTGTAACAATTAAATTTTTTTGTAGATATGCTTTAATATTTTAAGAAATGCTCTAATTGGATGAAGTACCCAGGTCTGCTTAATCATGATATAGCACGAGTTGGAATAGAAGAATCTAGAAAATTAAATTTAATTGTAGGTGGAATGGTTACAGATGCAATTAAGACATCTTTTGGTCCTCGTGGGATGGAAAAAGTTTTCATTGATATTCTTGGGGAAGATACTATCACAAAACACGGTGGTGCATTTTTGAGAAAGATTGATGTTAACCATCCAGTTGCAAAAGCTATCATCGAGGGAGTCAATACTGTTGATACTCATGTAGGTGATGGAACTATTTCTGCAGCTATTCTAATTGGAATGTTACTAAAGAAATCACAGGAATTATTGAAAATGGGAATATCACCCACAACAATTATCAAAGGTTATGAGAAAAGTTTAGAATTTGCATTAGATATACTTGATGAAATTAAAAAAGAAGAAATATTTACTGATAAAAAAATTATGCATAGTCTTGCTACTTCATGTTTAGCAGGAAAAGCAGTTACTAGTTTAGTATCTGATGACATATTAATTACAAATTTAATTGTAGATGCAGTTTGTAGCGTTACTAATTTTCAAAAAAAAGAGATTGATATAGATGATATAAAGATTGAAGAAAAAGCAGGAAATGCAAATAGCATTCAATTAGTGTGGGGAGCAATAATTGACAAAACAATTGATAATTCTGCTATGCCAAGAAGTATTGAAAATGCAAAAATTCTCCTATTAAATGAGCCTCTAGAAATAATGCGTACAAAAACAGATGATCAAATTGAAATAAATTCACCTGAACAAATGACACTTTTTTTGAATCAAGAAACAATAGACATACATGCAAAGATAAAAAAAATTGTTAATTCTGGAGCTAATGTAGTAATATCCAGAAAAGGAATTAATTCCATCGCACAGGAATATCTAGCAAAAGCAGGAATAATTTCAATGCGGAGAGTCAAAATGAATGATCTTTTCTGGATTGAAAAATCTACAGGTGCTAAAATATGTAAGAATTTAGAAGATATTTCCAAAGAAGAATTAGGATTTGCAAAGAAAGTATATGAAAAAAATGTTGGAGGTGACAAAATGGTGTTTATAGAAGGATGTAAGAACCCCAAGTCTGTAACTATTTTACTGAGATGTAATTCTAAACGTTATCTAGATGAATTTCACAGGGATGCATTGAATGTAATTTATGTTCTACGAAATTTTATTGAGAATTCATTTATTGTTCGTGGTGGAGGTTCTACTGAGGCAATTATTGCAAATAAAATCAGGGATCAAAGTACAACAGTTGTAGGGCGGGAACAGATTGTGATTGAGAAATTTGCAGATGCAATAGAAGAGATCCCAGTAACTCTGGCAAGAAATGTAGGTATGGATCCAATAGATACACTGACTCAATTGAGATCAAAATATGCAAATTGTCCCAAAGACATACTCAAATGGTATGGTATAGATTCTGAAAAAAGAAAAGTTTCGGAAATATTTCCAAATGAAGTTATTGAAACACTAGTGGTAAAACAACAGATCATTAAAACAGGAATTGAAGTAACAAATATGATATTGAAAGTAGATGACATATTTATGAAAGATGAAATTGACAATACTCATTGTCATATTGATGGAGTTGTTCATGCACATCATGATGGTGGAAAAGCACATGATCATTTTGAACAAGAAGGGCTAGAACAACGACAGATGCATCATTATTACTAGTAAATTAAAAAACTGGAATAACAAACGTTTAAAATTCAAAATAATCTAAAAATGAGTTATGAATATTGAAAATAATAATTTGATAAACTATGATGATATGTTTAATTTTATAAATGAACATAAACCTGATTGGGAGAGATTAACAGATGGGGATAAAGTCAAAATTAAAACTAATGAACATATAGTAAAATTTGAATTTCTAGAACAACTAAAGAAAAAATACAATTTTAGAATCACTGAAGTATCATTTTCTGATTATTATGGTATCGTATTTTCAATAGAAAGACAGTAAAGAAATTAACTTTTTACTTGAAGAAAATGAAATGCACCAGTTAGAATCTACGAATCCATTTAGCTATTTTATTCTAGCAAGAAGTGCCGAATAAATAAATGGCAAGATGGTGGTTATTTCTGCGTGTATTGTAGTTTGTTTTGCATTTTGAGTAACCTTACCCCATGAAATTGCTTCTTTGACTAGAGCCCCACTTAAGCTTCCGTCAAATTCTTGGGCCGTGGTAATGTATACAGCATAATCAAGACCATCTCTATATTGATTCCACCAAAGAGTGTGATGTTTTGATATTCCACCACCTAGCATAAGTGAACCAGATTTTTTTGCTTTAAAAACAAGTGAAGATAAAAGTTCACTGTCAGCTACTACGTTGAGTTTAAAGTCACTGTGCTTTTGAGTAAATAACCAAATCTGACTACCTACTGCACCATCCACTATTCCAGGTACTATAACAGGTATATTGTTCTTGTAGGCATAATACAAGAATGAGCCTTCTCCAAGGTTTTCGCCTATCATTCTTGTAATATCTGCAGTAGACATTTCTTTTTTACCAGATTTGTAAGCAGTCTCCAAAAACATTTGCATCTTTTCTTCAATTATTGGTCCATAGCTTTCCATAGGAACAAGCACGTTGCCCAATCGATGAATATTCTTTTTCAAAAGTTCAGCATCATCTAAAGTAAATGATCCCTCCAAATAATTTGAAAAATATCTTGCTATATCATGATCTAATGCACCACATGTAGTAATGACCACATCAAACATTTTTTTCTTTAACATGTCAGCAATTATTCCTCGAAGACCAGTAGATGTAATTGCTGCAACAAATGAGAGAAACTTTAGACAATCTTTATCGTTTATCATAGTTGAGAGAATTTCAAGACCGTCGGCAAGATTTCTTGATTCAAAACCACCGGATGTTGATAACTGCTCAAAAATACTTTGAAGATCATCTCCATTTTTTATTGAAATATCTTTTACTGCTCTATGATGTTCTTCCATTCTATTCTAATTTGACTTGTGATATAAATTTCTTGAAATTTCATTTTTGACCCTAAAAGATTATATATGTCATATCTAGTCGTCACAGTTTTTTTAAGAAAAATAGAGTAGGTATACTTATGGTTGCTTTAATTTATTTTTGGTAAAATAGGTTTCAGATAGATCATCATAATATTGTCCTAATTTCTTGTACAATCGTTTTGGTTTTCGTGGGCTTTCCATACTAAGTGCATACAAGCATAAAACTGGAAACGCGATTGTAGCATCGGCATAAACTACAATGACATCTTCGTGAGAGTCCTTTACTTTGCCCCAGCTCTTACCTTCTTGAAGTGTAGCTCCAGACAAACCTCCGGTATCTGGTCTAGCATCAGTAATCTGGATAATGTAATTTTGTCCTCCATGACCAAGACCCAAGATCTGATCTAATAATGGACCCGTCTGTTGTGCAGTATTTTTTGGGACACCGCCGCCTATCTCTACAATTCCAGCCTTTTTTGAATTGTATAAAATTGCTGCCTGCTCAATTATCTCTCTTACAAAATCCAACGCAAATGGTTTGTTGGCAAGCCTAAGGGGAGCCAAATCAAGGGCAAGTGAAGAATCTTTCAGTGTTGAAATGTATAGTGGTACATCATAATCATATGCAGAGACAACAAAACTTCTTTCGGGATGTTTTGAGTAGTCTTTTGAATATTTGCCCATCCAGTTTGCAAATTCTGCAGTAGTAAACGGCTTTTCAAATAAATTATTTTCAAACATTTTTTGTACGATCATATCTTGTTTTTTCAGCGTTTCCTCACCTTTGATATAGACGTCTCTTATTCTGACAATGTCTTTCTGATACAAAATCATGTCATCTACTTCAAAATGTCCTTGTTTTACAGGTAGATTCCATGCAAAATGATCTTCATGGTACAAATTAGATCCTGTAGATATTATCCAATCAACAAATCCTTTTTCGATAAGGGATTTGAATAGACCTCCAAATCCAACTGGCGTCATAGCACCAGCAATAGTAAGACAAATGGTTGCATCATCTTCAATCATTTTGCGGAACAGTTTTGCAGCTTCCCCAAGTTGTCTTGCGTTGTAGCCTGAGCTTGCATAAATTTCTACAAGATCATCAATTTTCATGTCTGGATTTACTTCTATATGAGGAATATTTTTTCCATGAAAATGATGATAATCCATATTTCATAATCAAATTCTACTAGATAATATATCTAATGTCACTACCATTTTGATGAAATTTGTTAGAATCATGCGTACAAATTATGGAAATATAGATCTATACAACAATGAAGATTAGATCTACTAATGTGAAATTCTAATCAAATTTTATTTCTTCTTGTTGTGTTGATGAATTACAGTGTGCACATCTTTCTGATGAAGTTTTAAAATATACCATGTGACATAGTTTACATGCCCTTAGTTCATTTAGTTTAACCATAACAATCTAACTATAACAGTCATACAAAAATCTTGTTTTGGTTAATACGCATTTCCATTATTTAGTTGAGATAACAGTAACTAAACAATTTAACATTATGTTTAGAAAAGGCTTTGTCTCTAGATTATTTACTTTTATCCAGTTTTCCTTCAATTTCTTCCAGTGACTCCATATTTGCTTCCAAAAATATAGATATAAAATACATAATACTGTATTTTTCTCCAACCTTTGTGACCATATTGTTTTTTTCAAGAACTTTAATGTGATGCTGAATAGCCTTGTAATCAAGACCCATTTCCTTGGCTAGTTGATTTGTGTTAAGCGGTGTTTTCTTTAGTATGGATATAATTCGTAGACGGTTTAGTCCTCCTCGTGAGCCTGCAAAAACAAACCAGAGAAGTCTTTTTGAATCTGGATCATTTGCCATAAGCCATAAAATTCTCGTATCCTCAATTAAAAGACATTATGGAATTCTCAGGATTAGAAAGTATAAAAAACATAATCAAGCAATTCATGTGAACTAGATGTTAAACTATGATGGTCCATTGTATAGACCTCCTTCAGAGGCAAGATCATTAATTTTTCAAGTAACGTTGGGTTGTTCTTTTAATGAGTGTTCTTTTTGTGACATGTATAGATCAAAACAGTATTCAGAAAAACCATGGGATGAAGTAAAATTTGAAATCGATCTAATGGCAAAACAATTACCAGATACAAGAAAAATTTTTTTGGCAGATGGTGATGCATTAAATCTTGATTCAGAGTATATTGTAAAAATTGTAA
>JAHFUX010000059.1 GCA_023264875.1 Nitrosarchaeum sp. | reverse complement strand
AAATGATACAACTCCAATTATTGCAATTACACCTAAAATTATGAATTGAGAATATGCCATTATATCAAAACTTGATTGTTGAGTTTTTTCTATCATATCTGGAATGAAAACTGTAGTATCGTATGTTTTAAAAATTTCATTTCGTAAGGAGTCTTTGTACCTTGCAGTGATTCTGATGTCGTGTTCACCATATTTTGGCTCACCGTCAAATTCAACTGGGATGTTAAAAGGAACAGGAGAATCAAGTTCTATTTCATCTATGTATTGAGTAGTTTTTTTTATGTTAGAGTCACCTAATGGTTCTAAAGTTACAAAACCAAATAATGCATTTTCATTTCCTTCATTAATAATTTCACCAATAATTGTTGGTTTTCCAGATAAATTAATAATTCCTACATCATAAATTGTGGTGTCAATAACTCCCTTTACATAAAAATCTACAATTCGTGATATTGTAAGTTGTTCACCATGTGCGTTAAAATAGGTAATTTCCATTGGAGCACGTAGCGTTTGAGCACTCATAGCTCCTGGAACGTATACATCAAATTCAAGAGTTTTTGATTTACCTGCATCGATTTGTCCAACATCCCAATCACTATCAAGAATTACAACATTTTCTACATTTGTTACTGATTGGGAATTAGATGAGATTGTTCCTTCCGAATTTTGTAATTGAATACTAACTCCTGAAATAGGTGCAGTACCATCATTTGATATTTCAATTACTACATGATTATTTTTTAGAGATGTAAGAAATGGCTCTAAGGCTCGCATATTGATAATACTGTTGCCAGTTACTTTAAAATTAAAATCAAAAAATGTATTTCTTTCTCCTGATTCTCTAAGTCTAGAGTACTTGATCATAGCAGAAGCAGGATATTGTTTGATTTGAGCTTGATCACTAATATCAACAAAGAAGGTTAATTCAAAAACTTCACCAGCGAGTGCAGTTGAATCAAAATCTGCCTCAATTAATGGACCAGATCCAGAAGTAGGAGAAAAGCCAAACGGCATGGATAGTTCTCCCTTTATTCCAGTAATATCTTGGGTACCTACATTTGCCATCACAATTGTAAAAGGTATATTGTGGTCACCTGGGTTTACCTCAAGCTTTTCATCTGCTGTTCCAAAATATGCATCAAGATACTTTATGTCACCAAATTTTCTTTCAAATGGTGAATCACCAGAACTTACTTGTGCATTAGCATTCTCATACATTATTGGTCCAATAATAAAAATTACAGTTAAAACAAAGATGAAAAATTGTAAATTCATGCTACTGCTTCTAACCTCGCAGATTCTTCTCCTTCAAATGCTCTACCGTCTTTGATTGTAATTACTCGATCTACATCTCCAAATTGATGTCTGTCATGAGTTACTACAATGAATGTCTGTCCTAATTTTTTAGCCATTGATTTCATAAGTTGAACTATATTCTGGGCTGAAACAGAATCCAAATTACCAGTAGGTTCATCTGCGAGAACAATTGCAGGACGATTAACCAGTCCTCTTGCAATAGCTACACGTTGAGCTTGTCCACCAGATATTTTATTGCCGCGTTTATGCATTTGATCTTCTAGTCCTACTATCTTTAACAATTCCTTAGCATCTTTTGAAGCTGAACTATTTTTTCCTTGAATTTGTTTTGGTAACATTACATTTTCAAGAACAGTCAAATCGCTTAACAGATTGGAGAATTGAAAAATAAATCCAAGTTTATGATTTCTAAATTCTGAGATCTTCCCATCACTAAGAGTAGTAGTTTCAATACCATCAATTAGGATCTTTCCACTGGTTGGATGATCTAAAAGCCCAATCATGTTTAGTAGAGTTGATTTTCCTGAACCAGAACTTCCTACAATTAATAGAAATTCTCCTTTGTTAACTGAAATTGAGATATCCTGCAGAGCATGAACTTTGGTATCTCCTTCTCCGTATACTTTGTTAAGATTATACATTTCTAGTACCTTATCAGACAGTTCTCATCGCCTCCATAGGTAATAGCTTAGTTGCACGATATGATGGATAAAGCGATGCAATTATGGCCAATCCAAATGATGTTAAAGCAGTTTGAATTACTTTATCCCATTGGATGGTTACCTCTAACGGGAGACTGCCGTTAAATGACATTTTGGTTTCCTTTGCATAAATTGTATATCCAAGTCCAGCAGCTGTACCAACTGATGCACCAATTGCACCAATA
>JAHFUX010000038.1 GCA_023264875.1 Nitrosarchaeum sp. | reverse complement strand
TCAAAAAAGGTGATACCATAGTTGTTGCAAAAAGAGATTCAGTTATTGTAACAAAACCTAAAGCAATTCTCTTACCAAAACCACTAGATGAAATGCGTGACCCCAGAGACAAATTCAAACCCGTGCAAAGTGTTAATGCAGCTGCAGGACTCAAAATTGCATCACCTGACCTTGAAGGAGTTTTGCCTGGCAGTACTCTTTATGTTGCATCCAATCCAGCTGAAATAGCAAAATACACCAACCTAATCGAATCGGAAATGAAATCAGTATTCATTGATACACAAACAAATGGCGTTGTTTTAAAATGCGATACTATAGGCTCACTTGAGGCAATAGTTGAGATGCTACGGCGCTCACAAGTACCAATAGCAAAGGCAGACATTGGACCAGTTAATCGCCGAGATATCATGGAAGCCAAAGCAATCAAAGAAAATGACCGACATCTAGGTGTGATATTATCATTTAATGTCAAGATACTTCCTGATGCAAAAGATGAATCAGAAGACAGTCACATTAAAATTTTTGAAGACAAAATAATTTACAGTCTAATTGATAATTACAATAACTGGGTAAGCGAAGACACTGCCAATGAAGAAGATGCAATCTTTGCAGAACTCACACCAATCTCCAAATTCACATTTCTCAAAGGCTATGTTTTTAGAAATACCGATCCTGCAGTGTTTGGCATTAGAATCGATGCTGGAACTCTGAAACAAAAAGTTCCCTTTATGAATAAAGATGGAAGACGGATTGGTCTAGTTCATCAGCTTCAACTAGATAAAAAAACTGTGTCTTCTGCCAAAACAGGACAAGAAGTCGCATGCTCTGTTCAAGGTGTAACAATTGGCAGACATATTTTTGAAGATGAAGTATTCTATACTTTTCCTCCATCACATGAGGCAAAACAAATTCTTGCCAAATTTCTGCACAAACTAAGTTCTGAAGAGCAAGAAATTCTAAATAAGATTGTAGAGATTCAACGAAGCAAAGACGCAGCTTACGCTTACTAGTCTGAATATTTTTTACAAATCATATGAATTCCCGGTGCGCCAACTGCGCCCATCATCTTATCAACTATTTGTCCTGACTTGAACATGATAAACATTGGAATTGATTGCACTGCAAATCTCATTGCAATGTTTTGGTTTTGATCTACATTAACTCGTGCAAATCTTACTTTTGGATATTTCTTTGAAAGACTCTCAAATACTGGATGCATCATCTTGCATGGACCGCACCAATCTGCCCAAAAATCAACCAGTGTAGGAGTATCAGCAGTAATTATTTGAGTAAAATTTGTATCATTTAGATCAATGATTCCTGACTGAATTTGAGGCTGGCTTTGCTGTCTAATCATCTCTTCTAGCCTTCTTTGTTTTATTTTTTCAATTTCAGGATCATCAGACAATAAATACAAACAATTTGTTTCTATTAAAAAATCTATGTTAGATGTTTCAAATAATTTTTCCTAGATTATACTATCACTATCTGATTTAGTCGATAGTGATTCATATCTTTTTGAATTACACAATGGACACTGATCAATGTATTTTGTCAAGCTCACAGAAGTGTAAACAACTCCACACTCTCCGCAAATTCTAAGATTTCTGCTTAGTTTTCCCACATTCTCGTAAATGTATATGTGATTAAAAACTTAGTCGTGTTTTTGCCTTTTTAATACGAAAAAACAACATTGCAGGTGCTACAAAATACATTCCAACATTTAGCAGTATCAAAGATATGCCGTATCCTAATACTGAAGCTTCTGAATCCATATCTACATAGTTTAGAATTGAAAGTGAACTAATCAAAGGAGTTAGAGATATTTTTACAAATTCCTTGAATGCTGGATTTTCTCTTTCCCAATCTGCCACAGTTGGACTAAATGAATAATAGAAATCATTGAATGAATTCATAAATGAAGTACCTGAGTATGTTTGTAACAGAGAATTGTCTCTTAACTCTCGTAGTTGTTGTACTTGTGGAGCAAGTTCACTACCATATGCTGCAGTAGCAATCAGACATCCACCGCCTTGTTGATTTTCATCAGGTGTGCATACTCCATCAACTAGTATTGTTCCCGGACCACATTGTCCCATTTCCTGTTCTTTGATTTCTGGTTTATCTACTCCAATTGCATCGTAAATTGTCATGTCTGGATAGTTTGCATCAAACCACTCTCTAAATTGTGGTTCGTTATTGTATCTGTCAATGTAAAACTGTGGATCTAGAGTCGGATCAACAAAAGATGCTATTTCTTTTGGTTTTTCTAATCCAACTGCCTCATAAATAGAAGAATATTCTGGATAGTTTTCATCAAACCATTTTTTGTATGTTGGTTCGTTATTGTATCTATCAACATAAGACTGTGGATCTTTTTTTGGATCAACAAAAGATGCGATTCCTAATTCTTGTGTTGGTTCTGGTTCTGGCTCTGTTACGGGTGCTGATTCTTCAACTGTTGGTTCTGGTTGTATTACAGGAGCTGGTTCAGTTACAGTGATCTTTATGTTTTCTCTATCTTCTGATGATCCTTTTTTCACTACAATATCAAAAACATATGAATTTGGACCCTGTGATTCTGTTGGAGTCCATGTGAATTGCCCTGTTTGGCTATTGATGGATGCACCCATTGGTGGATTTTTTTCAAGACTAAATGTTACGCCTGTTAATGATTCAGTCAATGTAGAAGTAAACACTAGAGTCTTTTTTTCTTCAATTGTTTTATCTGGAATTGAATTAAGTGTCAATACAAAATCTGGTAGAACTGAAACTTTGTCTCCATCATATTGCAGTTTGATTGTAATTCCAAATTCTTCTTTTTGTGAATCTGTAAATGCTGTTGCATTGTATGTTCCTTCAGAATCAAAGAATTGTGATACAGTTTTTGGAATTGTTGAATATGTACCATCACTTTCTGATGTAGGATCAGATAGCATTCCCTTGTATGCTCCTGTTGAATCGCGAATAATTATATAAACAAATTTATCCCCTTCCTGTCTTTGTCCAACAAAAGTTATTTCCTCTTCATTTATGTAGAAACTTTTCTCCAATGCTACCGAAGTAACATTGGCGTATGCTGGAGCAATAATAATAGTAGCTAGCAAAAATACCAAAAATATGCCTAATTTTGTGTGCATTATATCAAATAGAATGCATTTACTTTTAAAAAATGCGAATAAATTCTTCTATGGATTTGATAATAAAATTTCACCAAACTCAGAGATCAAGTAAAAATCTCATAAATACTCCATTATTTTGCTCAATTTTCATCTCATAAAATGTGGGGGCTTTGATTTCCACTTTGAAATTATGTTTTAAGAAATTAAGCGGCTCGCCATACGCTTTGGCAGTAATTTTGTAACCTTTGTCTTCTTGGATATCTAGTTCTATTCTTTTTATTGCAAAACCTTTTGTGATTAGCACAAAAGTTACTTCTTCTAGCCAGCTAAACAAAAGATATCTGAGGTCTTTTCCATGTGCAATGATTTCTTTTTGCTCTTTTTCTTCTACTTTATCCTGATCTAGTGTTATGTTGATTACTGCATTGGCGGTGACTGTAAATGCCTCTTTGAGATCTTTTGCAGTTACTTCAATGAATGCATCAGTTGCGTGTTCTAAAAACTTGTAACTCAACTATGTTTTTGAAATCTTACCAAGTATTAATTTAGATGGTCTTTGAGTATTCTCACTTTATTTGTTATTGTGTTTTAGAACAAATATTTCATGTTTTTTCTTTGACTAAATTTTGTAGCAATATTTAACATAAGGAAAATGACCTATCAAGGAATTTGCGATTAATTGAAATGAAATCTTCCTTATGTTGTGCATATGACATTAATATTGTAATATAAAGCATTCACACATTTCATACTTTTGAAATATTACAAAATAATGATATTTTTTCTAATTTAGATGTATTCTAAATTAGTTGACGAATTCTGTTTATGAGCAAATTATTATCCATTCCTAGTTCTGTGGAAACTAAAAGAATTTTGTCTTTTTCCAAATAAAATGTAAATCGCTTTATTCTTTCATATTCTGCTAACGCATATTTTGGTGATCCAATCCACTCTTCCATCAAAATTCGTGTATTCCACCTGATAAAAGACTGTTCAACAGACAGCTCTGTTATTGATTCTGGAATTAGAGTTTTCACTCCTTTTCTTATTCCTTCTGCAATTTTTTCTATCTTGGAGTTATAGACTGCAGCAAATCTAATTTGCTTGTCAATGTCAAAAATACTCTTACATAATTGTTCATATTCCATGAACTTAGGATATTTTATTTCCAATTAAATCTCGCATTGTTATTTTTAGTACACTCATTTACTATGTTCAATGAAATTAATCAAAATTTCATAATAAAAAAGACACGTCCAAAAGGATACGTACTTGCTAATGGACAATGTGTCATAGATAATAATTCTAATATGATGTAAAAAACTACTCTAAATTCTTAGAATCTATATCACTCGCTAATATCCATTCCTGTTTATTGATCCGTTATTCTTTATATCGGATAATTCAAAAAGTTTGATAATGAAAAAGACGCAACTTCTAAGTATTGTTTTTTCACTGGTTATGATTACTGGCGTTGCCGCTGGCAATGCAGTATATGCTGAATCAGATGAAAAACAAAATGACCTCAAAGAAAGACTAGCAAACTTTTGCAATATGACTGATGCTGAAAAGGATCAATTCTTTTTGGTTCATCCAAGAATTGCCCAATTCAAAGACAGATTGCTAAACATTTGTGAGCAAAGTGAAGATGAACGCAAAACAGCTATAGAAGATTTCATCGAAGAAACTACAGAGCAAAAATCTGATTATAACAAAGCAGACAAGCTGGAATTATACTGTGCAATGTCTGATGCTGAAAAGGAAACATTCTTGACAGAATATGACAAAGCAGATCACAAAGCTAGAATGGATGCATATTGTGAATTAGATGAATCTGGAAGAGCAGCTTACATTGCTGAACACCAAATGGAAGTAGATGAGATGCAAAAAGCACACAAAGAAATTCGTGATCATAAAGCAGAATACCAAAGATACTGTCAAATGACTGCGGATCAACGTGCTGCAGAAATCACTGATGCTGAAAAATTAGCCAAAGTCTCTGAATGGTGTGAAATGACACCTGAGCAAAGAGAAGCATACAAAAAAGAAAATCATGATGCTGCAATGGATTTCAAAGAAAAACACCGTGATGCACTAGAGAGAATGAAAGAAAATCATGACATGTCTCCAAGATTACGAGCTATGATAATGAATTCTGATATTTCTCAAGATAGAATGGATGAACTCCGAGCAAAATATCAAGAAAAGCACGGTGATTTAGATGAGAAAAGATCAGAGATTAAAATGAAATTCCAAGATCATGTATCTGCAATGCTGGGCAAACTTACAGATGAGCAAAAAGCCGACATTTTAGCAAGACATGCTGAGATGAAGGCACTAAAAGCTGAACTGAGAGAAAAGTCATCTACTTTAACTGATGAGGAAAAACAAGAACTTAGAGCAGAATTCATTGAAAAGGCAAAAGACATGCGATTAGCATGGATTTCCCCGCGACACCAAATAGCTGCAGGAATTGATGCAGGAGAAATTGAATGTCGTGAAGGATACAGTCTTGTAATGAAAACATCAAATGGATTGCCAATGTGCTTAAAAGCTGATACGGCATTACGAATGATTGAAAATGGTTTTGCAGTTCCTGCAAACTAATTTCTTTTTTTATTTTTATTAATTTGAGATAGAATAGTGAATTTCTATGAGCGATCCTAAATCAAGTTTTTAGAAAATTCAGAAAATTATTGAAATTTTGTCCTAATTGTGGAAAAGAGACAGTTGAAAATGCTAGTTATTGTGTTGGATGTGGTCTTGATATAATAAATTTCAACGCAGTACCAAAAAAAGTACAGCATGGATATTGCCTTTAATGCAATTAAACATTCTGTAAACTCAGAGAGTTTTCTTTGCTCATCTTTTGTGTACGGTCCTCCCTTCTTTTCTTGATCTATTTCCATTGTTTTATTGTTATTTTCTCATAATATTGCGTGGTAATTATCAACTAACCTCCGGTCAACACCAAATTAACCCATTTTCAAAAATGGCATAGTTTGGCATAGTTATTACAGAAATATCTAAATGATTACAATTAGCATCATCATCAATGGAACTACCGCGTGGAATGAAAGACTTTGAAGACAAAGAAAACGCAAACATTGAGCATATCAGGTATCATTTTAAAAAATTATCAAATCTATATGGATTCTCCTTTATGGATCCATCCCCAATTGAGCTACTATCAGTATTAGAGACAAAGTCAGGACCTGCAATTAAAGACGAAATCTATTATTTCAAAGACAAAGGAGACCGAGAAGTGGCACTAAGATTTGATTTTACTGTGGGATTAACAAGATATGCAGCTGCACAAAAATCAATGAGACTGCCAGCAAAAATCTCGGCATTTGGCGGAGTATTCCGATATGACGAGCCACAAAAGGGACGATACCGCTACTTTCACCAGTGGGATGTAGAGATTTACGGAAAACCAAATCTAGAATCTGAAGCTGAAATCATTGAATTAACATCCAGATTATTTGATTCATTATTACTCAAAGATATTACAATAGATATCAATCACCGAAATCTAGTTGAATCATTTATCAACCAAACATTTGATTCT
>JAHFUX010000058.1 GCA_023264875.1 Nitrosarchaeum sp. | reverse complement strand
TGAAACAGAAATTGTCTCCTTGTCGTTATGACAAATGGTGACTTTATCATCATGTTCATCGTCAACAGACGTAACGGTTACTGTAATTGTGGCTGAATTGCTAATATTTACTCCATCAGATACAGTATAAGTAAAAGAGTCGGTTCCAGTGAAGTTTAGATGCGGAGTATAAGTTACAGTGGTGCTATTTGTTGTAACAGTTCCATTAGATCCTTGCGTTATAGAATTAATGATAAGTGAATCACCGTCAACATCAGAGTCGTTGTTTAATACTGGAATGATTACTGAAATATTTTCTAATGTTGTTACTGTGTTATTTTGAGCTATTGGTGCGTCATTAATTGGATTAACAAATAATGTAACTGTGGCATTGTTACTGTTATGCGTTCCATTAGTTGCAATATAGGTAAATGAATCAATAGAATCAAAGTTTTGATTTGGTTGGTAGGTAAAGCTTCCATCTAGATTTAATGTCAGGGTTCCAAAACCAACGTTAGTTTGTATAATGGCAAAAATATCACTGTCAATACTTGTGTCATTTAACAAAACTCCCATAGGAGTTACAGTTAGAATTGAATCCTCATTGACTGAATAGAAGTCATCTTCAGATATAGGTCCTATTTGCGCAAATGCAAGACTGGAGGAAAAAGCTCCTGATATCAGAACAGCAAACAGAAACAGCCCTGAGAGTTTTTGCATGATTAAGAAATCTCAAAATTGCATTTAACCAGCAGGCAGGAAATATCAGTAACAAAGATAAGAAATGGTTATAAGAAATGATCCTCCGAATCCAGTTTACTTCCTATAAAGAAATTTAATTACAGAATAATAATTATAACAGTATGACTAGAGCGATTGTTCTTGGAGGTTCTCGAGGAATGGGCAAGGCAATATCAGAGTCACTAAAATCAATAGGAATTGATGTTTTTGCAACATCAAAAAATGATATAGATACATCAAATTTGGACAGTGTGAAAAAATTTGTACAAATTCATAATCAAACAGATGTGCTTGTTCTCAACACGGGCGGGCCTGAGGCTAAAGAATTTGCAAACATTACAGAAGAAGACTGGAACAAATATCACAACCAGTTATTTTTGGGATTTTGCATAATTTTACAAAACATCAAGATTAGTAATGGAGGATACATATTTTTGATTAGCTCCAGTGTGATCAAAGAGCCAAATAAAAAATTGATAATATCCTCTGCATATCGTGCTGCATTTAGTGAAGTCTTTAAGATTCTAAGCAAAGATTATGCAGCAAAAAATATTAGTTGTATCAACATTGCACCTGGTCCAATCAATACAGATAGAACCAAAGAATTGATAGAAAACATTGATGAATACAAAAAATCGCTCCCCATGAAAAGGCTTGGGGAACCAGAAGAGATTGGAAACTTTGTTAAAGCAATCATTGAAAATAAAATAAAGTATCTTTCAGGTGTTGTGATTAATTTTGATGGTGCAAGTTCAAGTTATATTTTTTAAAATTATTTTTTGAATTGAACATTTGGTGCATCGGATTGGTTTTGGATTGCAACTAATCCACCTTCACGTAGTTGTTGGAGTAGTTGCATTACCTCTTTTTCTACTTGACTTCTTTGCAGTCCTGTCTGTTGTGCAAATATTTCTACTAGTTCGGTAACTTTGCGTTGTCCATTGCAAGACTTCCAAAAGTCTACAATGGCTTGATTAACCATGAATCCCTGTTCATGTTCATTAGCTAGTACCATCGAACCATCTTCTTGTTGTACTAGTTTACCAACTCCTTGAGGTAATGCAGTTTCATAATTGATTGGTGCAGGAGTAGTCATTGCTGCACTCATGTTTTTGATTTTTGCTTTTCCTTCTTCAGTCATACTATCCATTGTCCATTTTGGCTCCCAGACAATGTCTACTTTGACGTTATTTACCCCTGGAACTTTTTTGGCATATCGTGTAACATCTTGAACTAGAGTCTCATGTAATGGACAGCCTTGTGTGGTCATGGTCATTTTGATATTAACATTATTGTTTTCCATCACATCAATTCCATAGATTAATCCCATCTCAACAATATTTAGCGGGACTTCGGGATCCATGCATTGTTTTAGTGAATCTTTTATGGCTTGCGCTGTAATAGCATTCATACTGTTGATTTAATATAAAATCAATAAAAACTTTGAGTAAATTAGCTTCAAATAACATTTCAAAATAGAATGTGAAAGATATTCAAAAAATTAAA
>JAHFUX010000016.1 GCA_023264875.1 Nitrosarchaeum sp. | reverse complement strand
CAAGTTTCAGGAAAAGATGCAACTGTAATTGTAATTACTCATTATGCAAGAATTTTAAAATTCTTAGATAAATTAGATTATGTTCATGTCTTTGCCAGGGGTCAAATCTTAAAAACAGGTGATGCATCACTGGCAGATAAATTAGAAAGCGAAGGATATGATTGGGTTTTAGAACAAAAAGTCTAATTAAATTTTTATATTTTTTACAAAATTAACAAGCAGGAATAATTAATAATGTGTGTGCTATATGAGGTAAATGTAGAATTTAACAAAGAATTTCTCAATATTAAAGAAAATCAAATTACAATAGGCATAAAATCAAAACCAATCAAAGGAGAGGCCAACAAAGAAATTATAAAAAAACTAGCAAAACATTTCAGAGTATCAACGTCGTTAATTCAAATAAAATCAGGACATAAATCTAAACAAAAAATTATACAAATACAACATTAGATAATCTAGTTTTTGTTTAAATAGGGTTTTAAAAATGGAAAAGCATGGAAGAAGAAAATAATGAACAGTATTTTTTCAATTTCTCGTTCTTTCAAGTAGATCCTAAATGGAGATGGATGGCAGATTTGGCAAAAGAAGAATCAGCCAAAGAAGTAGAAAATGTGATGAAGAACTCAGGAATAAAATTCAGAACATATTCTACTCTTGGATTAAGAGATGATGCAGATTTTCTGTTTTGGTTTGCAGCAAATACAGTTGAAGAAATTCAAAGTGTGATAGAAAAATTATACACAACTGTTTTTGGAAAATACATTATACCATCAAAAACATATCTGTCATGCACTAGACCGTCAATTTATATAAAAACAGGAAAAACACTTGGTTTTATTGCAGATAATGAAATAAAAAAACATGTAATTGTATATCCTTTCACAAAAACTAGAGAATGGTACCTACTACCAAAAGAAGAAAGACAAGCAATAATGGATGAACATATTGAAGTTAGTAAAAAATATCCACAAATTATTCTAAACACAACATATTCTTTTGGAATTCATGATGAGGATTTCATGTTAGCGTTTGAAGTGGACCAAATCAGAGATTTTCAGGATTTGATAATGGATTTAAGAGAAACAAGAGTTTCAAGATATGTTCAAAAAGATACTCCTATGATCGTGTGTGTTAAAAAAGACATCATCCCGTTAATAGGAAGTCTTGGTTAGTGGAATCTCTAAAAGAATGGGCAACAATAGTTAATGCTCTAGAAAACGGTGATCAAACAGTTCTCCTCAGAAAAGGAGGAATATTAGATATAGCATCAGGGTTTAAAATTGAATCAAAAAAATTCACACTATTTCCTACACAAGAACACCAAAAATATAATCATATAAAACCACAATTTCACAAATATCTCGAACAAGTAAAATTAAATCTACCAAAAAATGGATTTAACAGAATTACATCATATGCGGAGGTATTAGCAGAAGCAGATATTTTATCTGATGAAATAATCAAGAGATTATCATCATTTCATATTTGGAGTGATTCATACATCAATGAAAGAAGAAATTGGAAACCAGATAATCCAATGAAAGCAATATTGTTAAAAGTGTATAAAATTCCAGAATTTAATACTCCTCTAAAATCTGAATATCAGGGTTGCAAATCTTGGATAAACATAAATGAAGAAATTCCAGTGGGAGAAGCAGTTTTGAGCGATACAGAAATGGAATCAATACTAGATAAATTCAATGAGATAGTAAAATGAAATATAAAACATTAGGAAAAAGTGGAATTAAAGTATCAGAGATAGGATTTGGAGCATGGACTATAGGTCTTGATTGGTGGGGTAAGAAAATTGAAGAAGATGAAGCAAAACGTATGCTCAAAAGAGCATATGACTTAGGAATTAATTTCTTTGAAACAGCTGATATGTATGGTAAAGGAATAAGCGAGAAACTTATTGGTCAAGTATTCAAAGGAATGAGAGAAGAAGTAGTTATTTCAACAAAATATGGATATGATTTTTCAAAAGTAGAGCAAATAGGTCATACCGAATTACCACAAAGTTTTGAACCAGAGTTTACAAGAAAAGCACTAAGTGCATCACTAGAAAGATTACAGACAGATTATGTTGATTCATACGGAATGCACAATCCAAAACTAAACCATATTAGAAATGATATCACTTTTGATACATTTGATAAATTGATTCAAGAGGGAAAGATAAAATCATCACAAGTTGCATTGGGTCCAGCAATAGGATGGACACAGGAAGGATTAGAAGCAATGGAAAGGAAAAGTGTTTCTGCCATACAAACAGTCTATAATATTTTAGAGCAAACACCTGGAAATGAGTTAATTGAAAAAGCAGAAAAGCAAAATGTTGGAATTTTAGTCAGAGTTCCAGATGCATCTGGAATTCTAACAGGCAAAGTAAAGGCAGAAACAGTAATTCCAAGTAATGATCACAGAAAAGACAGAAAACAAGAATGGAGACAAGATGCATTACGAAAAGTAGAACAATTCAGACCAATTGCGGAGCGTAACGGATTAAGCATTACAGAATTTGCAATAAAATTTATCTTGTCAAAAAAATCAATTGCATCGGTTTTACCCACGGTTGTAAGTGTAGAAGAAATTGAAACTTTTGCTGCAATATCAGACGGAAGATATCTAAATTCTTCAGATATGAAAGAAATAGATGACCTATACAATACTTGGCCCTCATACGAATTAAAAGCAACACAAGCAAATTAGTTTTCAGATGGACAAATCAATCGATCTTATTAAAACATTAGACATTATTGAAGAATTAAAACTTGCAAAGATTGGTGAGTATAAAAAATGGAATACAATAATTAAAAAAATAAAAAATAAAGAGGATCTAAATCCATCAGATTTGGAGTATTTTGCGAACATAACAAGAATTTACAAGGATTCAAACATAACCATCAGAAGTAAAGCTTATCACACAAAATTATCAGAACATGATGAAAAACCAGCATGCAAAATTTGCGGCGATGATTCATCATATTATTGCAACATGAATGATCAGTATTTTTGTATGATTCATGTAGTAGGACACGATGATAATGAATTTTAAGATACAGTAATTGTTTCTTCTAGACTAAAATTATTTTCAACAAAGTATTCTACTCGAGTTTTTTTAAATTCACGTGTACTAAACAATATTTTATAATCATCAATGTTGATTTGATTTTGTATTGTTTTTGCCATTTCTCCTGCTTCCTCTTCAGATTTACAATGAATCATAGAGAATACACTATATGGCCAATCAGGATATGTAGGTCTTTGATAACAATGACTTACTTGTGGAAAAGCACCTAATTTTGAACCTACCTCTGAAATTTTATCATTAGATACATTCCAAACAATCATCCCATTTGCTGTAAATCCAACCTCTCTATGTCTTAAAATTGCGGCAAATCTTCGCATCACTCCAATGTTTTCATAGTATTTCATTTTCTCAAATAATTCATATTCAGTAAGTCCCAGTTTTGTTGCACAATTTAGAAATGGTCTATCAATGATTTCCATGTCTTTTTGTAGCTCACGGATAAATTCCTTATCTTGTTCAGTGGGAATGAATTTTACATTTTTAATTTCTTTTTTTTCTTCTGTCGGAGCAATATCATGTTTTTTTTCATCAATCATATCTAATTTCACACCAATCTTGAATAATTGAATAGTCGGCAACATTCTAACTTTTTTAATTCCTTTTAATACAGAAAATTTGTCCACTTCAGTCTTCAAATCAGAACCAGGCGGTACAGCCAAAGTAAACCAGAGATTAAACTGATGATCACGTTCATAATTATGGCTTACACCAGGATGACGATTGATCTGATTTGCAACGTATTCTAATTTATCAGATTCAATTTCCATTGCAACCAAGGAACTTTTGTAGCCAAGACGTCTTGTATCAAATATTGCACTTAGTTGTCGCAATACACCAATTTTTTTGAGATTGATTAAACGTTCTTTAATAATTTCAGAAGAAGTTCCAAATTTTTTTGCAATATCATCAAAAGGATTTGGAGTAAGAGGAAAAGTCCATTGAATTTCATTAAGAATTTCTTTATCAAGATTATCTAGAGATTGGGTCATTATCTCAATAACTACCTCATTCAATTAAAAATGTAGCTAGAATATTACGCATCTGATTTGAATCTATAAATAGAAACTTTTGTTCCTTTGATCGGTGATAATTAATCTAAATCTACATGGTAGATTAGTCATTGTTCTTGGTGGCGGAAATGAAGCTCTAAAGAGAATTAATTCATTATTAAAGGAAGACTGTCAGATTTTAGTAATTAGTAATACGATAAACAATCAGATAAAAACGCTAGTGAAAAATAAAAAAATAGAATTTAAAAAACATAAAATTCAAAATTCATCTGTTCTTTCAATCTACAAGCCATACATGATAATCACAACAACAAATGATAAAAAATTAAATCAGAAAATAATTAATTATGCTAAAAGCAAAAAGATTATCGCGTATAGTTCAGACAATGCAGAATTAAGTGATTTTGCAAATCTTGCAATTATAAATTTTGAAAATACGATTCAAATAGCAATTTTTACAGGCGGTAAAAGTCCAGCAATGTCAAAAAAATTGAAAATAAAAGCTGAAAAAATATTTAAAAAAATAATCATGAAAGAAGATATCGAACAGATAAAAATTCAAAATATCGCAAGAGAACATGCTAAAAACATGATCTTGACTCAAAAGGAGAGAAAAAAGTATTTGAGTAGTGTTATGAATGATAAAGAGATTAAACAGTTAATAAAAGACGAACAGTTGAAAAAAGCTGAAAAGCGAGCAAATACAATATTGAGGAACTGGAAATGAACCAAAACATAATCAATGCACGTGTTACTTTTCGTAACTCACCTATTCATATTCTTGAAAGATTTACCATGAGAGATTTAGAAAGTGCGTATACACAATTCAAAGAACATTCAGGTTTAGATGAATGTGTTATCATTCAAACTTGCAACAGAATAGAGCTATTTGGCAAAGCAAAAAATTATGATATTAACAAAATTAAAAAAACTTGGGCTTCACTTACAGGTTTGGAGGAAGAAGCGTTTAAAGAAAATGTAGAATTTGTAGAAAATGGAGAAGCGTTACATCATTTACTAAAACTAACATCTGGATTAGACTCAATGGTAGTAGGAGAAGAACAGATTCTAGGTCAAATAAAAAACTCCATCACATCAGCTAGAAATGCAAAAGCATCAGGTCAACATCTTAACATTTTGTTTGATAAAGCAATACGAATTGGAACTAGGATTAGAAATTCTACAGGAATTAATCGTGGTGGAATTTCAGTAGGATCAATGGCAGTAAAATTAGCAGAAGAGAATATTGATGAGTTAAAACTAAAGAAAATTTTGTTGATTGGAACTGGCGAAGTATCAACACTTGTTGCAAAATCACTTGGGCGTAGAGGATACAATTTTGTAGTAACTAGCAGAACAATGAACAGATCTCAAGCATTTTGTGAAACTATGGGAGGAAAACCGATAAAATTTGAAGAAGTCTTAACAGGATTCGAAAATTATGATGTTTTGTTTGTTGCCACAACTGCCCCTTACTTCCTTGTTACTCAAGAGAGAATAACAAAAGCAATGCAAGGAAAGAAAAACGGGATGATGATTCTAGATTTATCAAATCCAAGAACAGTTGACGAAAAAGTTGCAACTATAGGAGGGGTAAAATTGATGAATTTGGATCAGATTGCAGAAATGGTTGAAAAAAATATGAAATCACGATTAAATAAAGTAAAAAGTGTTGAAAATATAATTAGTGAGGAAGTATCTGTATTAGAGGCTTCAATGAAAAGATTAGACGCAGAACCACTTGTGAAAGATGTATTCAAAAATATTGATTCACTAAGAGAAAAAGAATTGCAGAAAGCACTTCAGATGCTTAATGAAAAAGATGAGAAAAAAATTAAAATCATAGAAGAGCTAACAAAAGCAGTTGTAGAAAGTATTGTTTCAACACCAATGAACAATATTCGTAAGGCATCAGAACAAGGTAAGCCAGATATTATTGAAATGGCAAGCAAACTATTTGACTATAAAAACAGAATGAATTAGACTAAGATTATATCTTACCCAGAAGAAATTTTGATAATGTCATTTCCAGATAGACGTCTTCGTAGATTACGAACTTCTGAGAAAATGCGAGAATTAATTCAAGAAACTACTTTAACTTCAAGAGATCTAATCTGCCCAGTATTTGTTCAAGAGGATCTAAAATCTAGAATCAAAATTGAATCAATGTCAGAAATTGAGAGATTGCCTTTAGAAGACATCAATGATGAAGTTGGTACAATTTCAGATTTGAATATTCCATCGATTATGCTATTTGGAATTCCTGTCAAGAAAGATGATGCAGGCACTTCAGCATTTGATGATAATGGAATTGTTCAAAAAGCAATTGCTCAAATTAGAAAAAATTTTGGAGATAAAATAGTAATAATGGCAGATGTCTGTCTATGTCAATTTACATCTACAGGTCATTGTGGGATCATCAAAGAAAATAAAATAGATAATGACTCTAGTCTAGAAACACTAGCAAAGATTGCTGTTAGTCAAGCAAAAGCAGGGGTAGATACAGTTTCACCCTCTGCAATGATGGATGGGCAGGTGACAACAATAAGAAAGGCATTAGATGATGAGGGATTCACAGATGTGTCCATAATGTCACATTCAGCAAAACATCGTTCATCATTTTATTCACCTTTTAGAGATGCAGCAGAATGTGCACCAAAATTTGGGGATAGAAAGACATACCAAGTTCCATTTACAAATGCACGTGAAGCAATGATGGAAATTGAAACAGACATCAATGAAGGGGTAGACATTGTAATGATCAAACCAGCTTTAGCATATTTGGATTTGATAGCAGAAACTAGAAGAAGATTCAATGTTCCAATCGCTGCCTATAGTGTATCTGGAGAATATGCATTGGTAAAAGGTGCTGCAAAACAAGGATGGGTAAATGAAAAAGACATTACAGAAGAAATACTATATGGCATTAAGCGAGCTGGTGCGGACATGATTGTAACATACTTTGCAAAATCAGCAGCAAAATTTCTTCAAAAATCATGAGAAATGATGAACGTTTTGAGATAGAAAGGGCTTTTGATTTATTACCACATATTGTAGGTTCTAGCTGGGCAGTAATTTGGTTTAGATTAAATAAAATAAAAAAACCTACCCGTGAAGAATATAGAAAAAAAGTTTTAGACTATCTAAAAATGATGGAGCCAATCTTTGAATCATACCAAGCAGAGGAGAAATTCACAGAGATAACAAAATACATTCAGATAAGAAAACAAGAAGAATATGAAAAAATCATATCGGGTTTGAATAAAGAGATTGAAAAGAGATATGACAGATATATCGATTATGGATAAAAAAAGAAATACTCTAAAAAAGTTAGAAAAGATAAAAAATGAAATTATAGGAGTAAAATAAGATTATTGTATTTCTTTTTTTAGTTCATTTAAAAAATCTTTTATAACTTTAGTTCGCTTTTTGGCCTCAATTTTGCCAGATTTTGTATTCATAAGAAATTCTAATTTGAGTAGTTTACGGTAAAAATGATCCAATGCCCAAATTTTATCATTAGGTGTTCTATTTTTGCAGAAAGGATCTTTAACATTATAAAATGGTCTTTTTTCAGAACCACTTACAGCAAAGACTCTGGCAATTCCTATTGCACCAATTGCATCCAAGCGATCAGCATCTTGAAGAATTTTCCCCTCAAGAGTCATAGGAATTTTATTTCTAGAAAAACTATGATCACGAATAGCGTCAGAAATTATTTGAATTTCTTCTTTTGTAAAATTAAATTTTTTTAAAATTTTCTTTGATTTTACTGCACTTTTTATTGAGGATAATTTTGAACGTTTATCAGATTTTGGATATGAAACAATATCATGCAGTAATACCGCACTTAGAACAAGGTTTTCACGGGCATTTTCCTTTTTACATATTTTTTGGGCATTTTTGAATACGCGCATAATATGATCAAAGTCATGTGCAGAATCATTAATCATCAAATCATATACTTCTTGTTTTAGTGAATTTATAACATTCATTTTAAAATCTCCACAATCTAGGCTTGATTAGTCTAAGTTTTTTCTTATTTAACAGAATACCCCAATCAATTGCAGCAAAAACAATAATTGCCACAATTCCCAGACCATCAGCTAATAAAATACCAACTAATCTGTCTTCAAATATTCTTGTAAATGGAATAAGTATGGAAGGACTTATTGTCAGCATTATACAAAACGCTAAAAGTTTTCCAAACCAAAATCCAACATACATGCCTATACTTTTTGCTTTTATCAAACCATATGCTACAAAAAGAATATTGTCAGGTAAAGGAGTCACTGCAAAAACAAATGAAGAAATAACATAACCATATTTTTTCTTATTGAGATAATCTCCTATCACGGTTAAATTTGAGTGGCTATCATTTGAATGATTTTTGAATTTAGAAACAAGTTGTTTTAAAACAAATCGTCCAGCTGTTGAAGCAGTAGCACCAACTACTGCAAGTACAGCTATATTCATAGAATCATCTAACGCATAAAACGATGAAAGAATTAACCAATTTGGAGGCATTAGAATTGGCGAGATATTTACCAAAAATAAAACAATTAGAGGCCCAAGATATGAAAATCCACCAAATATCTCAAAAATATCTCCCATATCCTTCTCTTGAACTAGATTTTTTTATTTCTAAACCCTTGGATTACTATTTAGTCATAAAAATACTGTTAAACGATCGTAATTTATCGAAAAATTGCATAAATTTTAGTACATTGATCAGAAATTAGAAGAAATTGGAACAATCATGCAATATACTTATAAGGAAATTATGCATTATCTTTCCTATGTCGGAAGTTAGCTGGAAGTGCTTTAGATGCAATCTTACATTTAAGGATGAAAACATTGCAGACATACATAAAGAAATTTCAAAGCATTCCATCACCAGAGTAAAACCGATCACCATCTAAGTTTCAAAATTATTCAGAACATTCTCAAGATATAGTAAGTAGATTTAGTGCAGAGGGTGGGATTTGAACCCACGAACTCCTGAGAGAAAGGATTTCCTATTTTTGAGGATCTTGAGTCCTTCTCGGTTGACCGGGCTTCGATACCTCTGCAATGAGATGAAATATTGACTGATATTTTTCGATTACTATTAGGGGTGAAATTCAGAAAATAATCGTAAAATTAGAGAATTTTTAAAATAGTTTGTTCATTGTTTTTAAAAGTAGATTATTCTCGTTGTACGTGAGTAAAAATGTAAAAAATAATCATTTGTAATTTGACCGAAAAAACCAGTATTTTATGATATGAAAAAAAAGTTAGAACATAATAGAATAGTTATCGACATATCATTTTTCATATGTTTATTGAGCAAAAATACATAACTTTTTAAGAAATTTTGTAGATAAAAAAATAAAAAATCAATCACATTAGTTTTTGTATGTGACTGGGGTGATCCAAGACTGGATAATATTTTTATTCAAGTCAGAAAATGTGCTCACGTTATCAGTGAATGTTTTAATGTTTTGTACGGTTGCATCAATTGTAGTTTTAACAATTTGATTTTGTACAGTATTTGCTTGAACAATTTGCTTGTTCATATCTACAAGTGCAATTTTTATTGCACCTGGGATTTCAGTTGAAACGCCATTCTTTTGTGCAAATTCTTGCTGCATTGAGATGGAAGCATCGATTGTTTTTTCACAAGATTTGATACATTCTTCTTGTATGTGTGTCATTGCTTGGAAATACTGTGGTACACTTTTTGCAACATTTTCAAAATATTTTTGAACATTTTGCTTGTATATTGAATATACATTTTCTGGTTGATTTGTTTGTGCTGTTTGTGTATTCATGATTCTGTTTGCATATGGGATTATATATACTATTGGTAATAAATGGTAATAATTGGTAATATAGGGTATTTACAGTCATTTTGATGAAAGATAGTCTAACAGGCACACTCTAGGTGAGGATGGATATTTTATTGGATTGAGCCATAATCAGCAGTTTTCTATTGTCAGATTTTGGCAGCTATTTTCATTCAGGCTATGTAATTTTTGAGAAAAAATGGATATTTTGAATAAATGTGAGAATACTCCTTTAATCACTCATGTAAGATTATTTAAAAAAACTTATAATTGTCTAAATTGGAGTCAAAATACATGGCAGAATTTCAATCAGTTGCACAAGTAAAAAAAATGAGAAGTGGGATTAATCTAAAAGCTGAAGTAAAAAGCAAAGGAGACCAAAGAACAGTAAATCTCAAAACAGGCGGTACGGTTGATGTTTGTGATGCAGTAATATCAGATGGATCAGATGATATCAAACTAACATTATGGGGGGATGACATTAAAGCAGTAAACATTGGAGATGTAGTAGTTATTACAAATGGATACACCAATGAATTCAAAGGTGAAGTGTCCCTAACAAAAGGGAAATTTGGTAAAATGGAAATCAATCCTCAATAAATTGAATTTTTAAAACGATTATCCCAATATATAAAAAATAGATAAAAATGGTAGATTAGAAATTTCGTTTATTGTTTTGAATATTTTTCCAGTCAACTAAAGATAGGATCACACCTATCAATAACGTTACGATTCCAATAATCAATAAAATACCAGATATTGCCAACGGCAAAATCTTATTCATAAAAGGTGAATTTGGATTAGAAAGAGCATTAGAATTATCAGGATCTTCAGAAAGCATTACAACTGTATTAATTATTCTAGAACCCTGATTTTGAATTTCAAAATTTAGTGTATCAGATTTAGTGATATCCAACGTCTCAAAGATAATTGGACCATCTTGAGAAAAAACACCATAGTCATCCCCATAAACATTAGAGATTGATATGGAGAGTTTGTCACCATCCTGATAATCAGTTATCTGCACACCCCACAACAGAGGGACATTAGATGATTTAGTACTATATGAAAAATAGCCAGATTCACCAGGGAGAATTTGTATATCATCAGAGATTTGGTTGAACATTCCTTCAAACATAGAAGGTATGGAAAAATCATCACGACCAGTAATACTAGAAGTTGGAAAAACAGAAACCATAAGCAAAATGGAGATGGTAACTAGCATTAACCCGAATATGCCAATTATAGGACCACGTTTTTTCATTTTAATTAAAATAATAAAAATAAGCCCTACTTTAACACTAACGATAAAGTAAATATTTTTTAGATGATGGAATTATTTTAATTCTAAAAAAGCTACAGAGACCTATTTTCTAGCTTTCTTTGAAGCCTTTGATTTCTTTTTTGGTGCTTTCTTTGAAGCCTTTGATTTCTTTTTTGGTGCTTTCTTTGAAGCCTTTGATTTCTTTTTTGGTGCTTTCTTTGAAGCCTTTGATTTTATAGACTTGCGTTTTTTGGATGACTTTCGTTTTTTGGCAAGTAATATTTGAAGATTAGAATGTACTTTTTCAAGTGCTTTTGCAGCAGATTCTTCAGCCTTAGTTTTTTGTTCTAGATCTTTAACAAATTTTTCAGCTGCTTTATGGCTTACATTCATTGTTTCACGTAATGACGGTTTTGATTGGGATTGTTTTTGAATTTTTGTGCTAATTTTTGATTTAATTTCATTGTATTTGGCAACATCCTCAGCAATTTTTTTGCCTGTTTTTTGCCTGTTTTTTATCTCAAATTCTAATTCTTGGATACGATCATGTATTGTGTTTAATTGGGATTGGGCATATTGCTTTTCTTCAATATTTGTAGCAAACTCTAGTTTTTGTTCTGCATCATTGAGTGCTTCTTTTTCGTAGTTTAAACGCTCATGAGCTGCTACAACTAGTCTTTCAATACTTTCCAATTGAGATGTCTTTTGATTGAGAATTCCAGAGACGTCAGTTGAATCCTCTTTTTCAGATTCAATTTTTCGATCTATCGAATGTAAACCAGATGAAGATCTTCTTTCAACGGATCTTATTTGTTGTAGTTGTCTTTCAGATTTTTTCCTAAGAGTAGTTGCTTGTTGTTTCTTTTGTCTTAGTTTAATTACCAATTTTTCTAGAGATGCCAATAATTGAATAAAGAGAAATTGGTCGGTTAAGTTATGAATATAATCATGATTTGACTTACCAGTTAACAAAATTAACATACATTGATCGCAAAAATAGATTTTTTAAAAAAATATTAGTGAAGGGAATCATTAAAAAAGAATGGAATTTCATCCAAAAGATTTGCCAATATCAAAGACATATGATCTTAAAGATATCAAAGATGCGTCAGATGCAGTTGAAGATATGGTGAAATTAGGATTCAATAATCGGAAAGAAGGTTTTAGAGTTTTGATGCCAAAAGAATCAAAACTTGCAAAAAGAATAGGGTATACAATAACAACAGGAGTCACCTATGGGCTTAGACAAAAAAAAGAGATTAGAGATATAAAATACTGGACATATCATTATGATGAAAATCATTATGCTATAGTTTTGATCAGCAGCAAAGGCTTGACAGAATTAGGGTTTTGATTTCTCAAATATTTTGTATAGTTTTGTTTTTTTAGCCATTACGCCAGCTAGCATCACACCAAGAATAGTTCCTCCAATAACATCCATTGGAAAATGCTGAAGAACATACACTCTACTTACAGATACCAATAAGGGATAGATAAGCAACAAGTATGAGCCTCTGGGAAATCTTTCAGATAATGCATAACCCAGTATTATTCCAAAAATTATAGATCTAGCTGCATGCCCAGATGGATAAGATGCATTAGATCCTCCGTCACAAAATAATGCAAATGTATCACGGCTGATTTTTACCGGGAATGGTGCACCTTCATAATCAAAGTCAGGTCTATCTCTATCAATTCCACATTTTATGTATCCAGTAAGCAGAATCGATAAAACAATTAAAATCATCAAGGTAATTCCAATTCTTCGAGTTTTTTTTATTAAAAGCATCAATACAGCAAAACCTAACATCCAAATTGGATCACCGCTTTCAGTAATGAACTGCATGATAATATCCAGAGTAGGATTTCCCACGTTATCAGCAACAGATGAAATTATTAATTGATCAAAAGATTCTGTAATTTGAAAATATACTAACATAGATACAATGACAAATAAGAGTGCAAGTAAAACAAATGAACGTGACCGAATATCAAAAATCCAATTTTGCAATTAAGTAAACCTCAAGTATGTTATTTTTAATTTTTTTCAAGTAGATAAGTATTGAAAATAATTTACTGGATAAATATCAAATCATGATAAAAATGATCGGCTCAAAGAATTTAACCAAGGGGATAATAGAAAAGCTGTGAAGGTACTCACACTAGATGATTTTGATCTTAAAGGTAAAACAGCTTTTTTGAGAGTTGATATGAATTGCCCCATAGATCCTGAAACAATGGAGATTTCAGGAACTAAACGTATTGAAGAGGCAATCGAGACCATAAAATCACTAGAAGATGCAAAAGTGGTTGTTGCTTCTCATCAAGGAAGGGTGGGAAACAAAGAATACACTGGAATGGACAAACATGCAAAAGTTCTTGAAAAATTAATGGGGAAAAAAATCAAGTATGTAGAAGATGTCATTGGCAGTGCTGCACAAAATGAAATAAAGAATTTGAAAAATGGAGAGATATTGCTTTTAGATAATTTACGTTTATGCGCTGAAGAAAATTATGAATTTACACCACAAGAAGCTGCAAACACTATCATGGTAAGCAGATTATCGAAATTATTTGATCTTTGTGTGTTGGATTCATTTCCTAGTGCACATAGATCACACCCATCAATAGTTGGATTTCCATATGTTTTGCCTGCATGTGCAGGAAGAATTGTTGAAAGAGAGGTCAGAAATCTTGATGAAATTATGACTGTGGCCAAGGCACCACATGTGATTGTACTTGGCGGTTCCAAGGTTTCAGACAGATTAGAGGCAATCAAATTATTGATTCAAAACGGTCGTGCAGACCATGTATTACTTACAGGATTAATTGGAAATGTCTTCATGCGTGCACAAGGAAGAATAAGGTACCCACTTGGAATAAAAAGAGAAGATGAGGTAGTAGCAAAAGCACATTCTCTAATTGGGGAATATCCAGATGTGTTTTCCACTCCAGTAGACATCGCAATAGACAAAGACGGAAAGAGAATCGAGATGGATGTAAGAGAACTTGAAATAGGAGACAAAATTTATGATCTAGGACCTAAAACAGTAGAACATTATTCAAAATTAATTGCTGGTGCTGGAACTGTTTTCATAAGTGGTCCTGCAGGATTTTTTGAAAAAGAAAACTTTAGCTATGGAACAAAAGAATTACTCACTGCAGTTGCAAATTCCATGGCAACCACAATAGTAAGTGGAGGTCATTTAACATCTGCATTAAAAAAATATGGATTGGCAGAAAAAATAGACCACATCAGTACAGCAGGGGGAGCACTTGTTCTATATCTTACGGGGGAAAAGCTTCCAATGATAAAAGCACTAGAAGATGCAGCTATCAAACACAGATCTAAATAGATGATTTACAAAAAGGATTAGGACAAATTTGTTTTTCAGATACGCCAAGATACACATCTAAATTACAAGCATTGCAATGGTGTTTTTCCATAGGATCAAAGAGCTTGAGCCATATAGTTGTAAAATTTTGTGCAATATTTCTTACAAGACCAGAATCACAAATTTCATGAAAATATGATTCTACATCATCTACAATCCAAGAAGGATCTAGATCTCCGTTTTGTTTTATTTTCGCAAAAACTTCATCATTTGTGAATTTGTCATCAGCATCATTGTGATTTTCAAAAATTATTTTTCTAATTTGAAGTTGAATTGGAGTTGTGGGGATAAAATTGCCCATATTAGTATAAGTTGGCTGCCTCTTCTTTTAACTTATCTACCTCTTGAGAATCGTTCATATGTTTTCCAAGATAGGAGTAAAGAGCAGACTTTAGTACTTTAAGAGAAAGTAGTGCACATTTTATTCTGACAGCCTGTAGATTTTCCAATCCCAATTCACTTAACACATCGTGTTTAGTGATATTTCTCACTTCTTCAATTCCTTTACCTTTTGTAATTTCAGTCAATACTGAAGAGCAAGCCATGCAAATAGCACACCCCTTACCATGAAATTTGATATCAGATACTTTGTCATCGACAATTTTCATATCAATATCAATACTGTCACCACATAGTGGATTTGAATCATGGAAAGTAACATCAGGGTTTTCTATTTTACCGTAATTGATAGGATTTCTTGAATAATCAATTATCATTTCATGATAAATGTCTGCATTGCTGCTCATAGTTTGAATATCCTCGCAACTTTGTTTAATGAACTAATCAATGAATCTATTTCCTCTTTAGTATTGTAAATGTAAAAACTTGCCCTAGATGTAGCTGCAACATTTAGTTTTTCCATTAGCACTTGAGCACAGTGATGCCCAGATCTTACTGCAATTCCCTCCTCATCTATTATTTGTGCTACATCATGAGGATGAACATCTGCAAAATTAAATGAAATTACGCCGCCTCGTTTTGAGATATCTTTGGTGCCATAGATTGTGAGTCCATTTATCTGAGATAATTTTTTGATAGCATAGTTTGTCAATTCGATTTCGTGTTCTCGTACATTATCCATTCCAAGATTTGTGAGATAGTCTATCGCTGCTCCAAATCCAATAACATCAGCAATATTTGGAGTACCAGCTTCGAATTTGTATGGTAAATCATTCCATGTTGTTTCGTATTTGTGAACTTCTCTGATCATATCACCGCCACCATGAAATGGATTCATGGTTTGCAGGACTGATTTTCTTACCCATAAAACACCAATTCCTGTAGGTCCTAACATTTTATGCCCAGAAAATGCAAAAAAATCACAATCTAGTTTTTCAATGTCAACAGGCATGTGAGGGACAGCTTGGGCTCCATCGATCAAAGTCAATACACCGTATTCTTTACATTTTGAAACTATTTTTTCTGCATCAGTAATAGTGCCAAGAACATTAGACATTAGACTAAATGTTACAAGTTTGACTTTGCCTGTTGCAAGATATTTGGTAAGATCATCTAAAATTAATTCGCCGTTATCATCGATTCTAATGTATTCGAGCTTGGCACCTTTTTCTTGAGTTAAGAGTTGCCAAGGAACAATATTACTATGATGTTCATATTCAGTTGTAACTATAATATCGTCTTTTTGGATGTGGGTTCTACCCCATGCATATGCAACTAGATTTATTGCCTCAGTTGTTCCTCTAACAAAAATAATTTCTTCTCTATTTTTTACATGTATAAAATTTGCAATCTTATCTCTTGTTGCCTCATAAAGTTCAGTTGCTTCTTCTGCCAATGCATAGACTGCTCTGTGAATATTTGCATTATGATTTTTATAATAATCAGTGATTGCATCAATTACTTGATTTGGTTTTTGTGTTGTAGAAGCATTATCTAAATAGACAAGTATCTTGTTATCCCTAACAGTTCTTTGTAAAATAGGAAAATCTTTTCGTAACTTTTCAAAAGATGTTTGTGTACTTTGCATGTCTAAACCTCCACATAGATCTCGTTTTGATCTATTTTAACATTGTATGTTTTTAGTGATATTTCTGCAGGAAGATTTTCTGGCTTTCCATTTTGTAAATTAAAAACAGAAAGATGCAATGGACATCTTACACCTTCCTCGCTGAGAAATCCTGTTGAAAGATCAGCATCAGCATGAGTACATATTAGATCAGTTGCATAGATTTTTCCTTTTTGATTTGCCAAAAGAATTTTTTTATCATCATGAGAAAAACCAAAGAGTTGACCAGTCTTTACTTGATCCAATTTACAAGCTTTAATCCATTGAGCCAAGTTTTATCACCTATACTTGTAATGTTGTTCAATTTCTGAATCTTCGTTGTAACGGGTTTCTTCAATTTCAACAAATTTTGTCAATTCTTCATCAGTGTTAATTGTCAATTCATGGTCATCCCATTTAGATTCAATCAAGTAAGCAATCCATGCTCTTACTTGATATGACATTTTTCTTGATAGTGGTTCTAAAAATCCTTCAATAATTGTTCTTTCGGCCTCTTCTTTACTTAGACATCTAGTTCTAAGATAGAAAATTTGTTCCTCATCAATTTGTGCAACAGATGCAGAATGGGTTGCTTTGACGTCATTGGTGAAAATTTCCAATCCAGGAATTGCATCTGATTTTGCGTCTTTGTCAAGCAAAATGGAGCGGCCTGACAAAAATGAGTTTGATTTTGTGGCCTTTTCTTTTATTCTGATCATTCCCTTGAAAAGAGATTTTGATTTATTTCGTAGAATTGATTTTTCGATAACTCTGCCATCAGTAGATGGGCTTTCGTGATTCACGTTTGTTTGAATATCAAAAGATTGTTCATTGTTTCCAAATATTACTTCAGAATCATTAGCAGAAGCACCTGTTCCATTAAGAAAATATTCTATTTTATATCGAGACAGCATAGAGCCAAACAAGCCAGAATACCAGTTAACTTTAGAGTCTTGGCCCAAATCAGTTCTCCTAGTAGAGAAATTAACAGTAGTTTGGTCCATCATTTGTAATGTTGTAATATCAAGTTGTGCATTTTGGGCAATGTTTGTGTTTAGCAATTCAAGATATGCTTGTTGTTTTTCTGCTTTAGAAGAATACAACTCCTGAACAATGGTTGCATTGCTACTTTCATCTGCAAAAATAATATTTCTAGCAATAGTGGAAAGACCATCATCAGATAAGCAGGATAAGACATGGATTGGGTTTTCCAATACTAGATTACGTGGTATGTGAATGAAAATTCCAGAATTAAATGCAGCATTATTTAATGCAGTAAACTTGTCTTCTTTTGAGTTTGATGCCTCTAGTGCTTTTTTTACTAGTTCGGGATTATTTTTTATTGCATCATTAATAGAAGTGATTACTAGTCCTTTTGATTTTAGATCATCAGAGATATTGATTTTATGAGTATTACTTCCTATTTGAATAATGCATGTTTCTTTTTCTAATTCATGTAATCTTTTTTGAAGGAAACTAGGTATTGCATTAGCAGTAGATGTTGAAAAAGAAACTTGTTGTGGATCCATTCTTTTTGCATCAGTGTATTTATTGTAAAGTGGAGATGTCTCAATTGGCAAAGTATCATAGATAGATAAGGAACTCTGTCGATATTGTTTTAACCAGTCAGGCTCATTTTGGGATGAGGAAATTTCTTCAACATGACGGGAATTAATTTGTGAAAGGGTTTGAGACATGATTAACCTAAATTGAGATTTAGTGGTTTAACCCACTGAATCATCCATCTCTAGCTTGATGAGTCTGTTTAATTCTACAGCATATTCCATAGGCAATTCCTTTGTGAATGGCTCCATGAATCCATTAACAATTAGAGATAGTGCTTCTTCTTCAGTGAAACCTCTAGTCATAAGATAGAAAATTTGTTCGTCTCCAATTTTTCCTACAGTTGCTTCATGTGTAATTGTAGCATCTTCTTGATTAATTTCCATGTAAGGATAAGTATCAGTTTTTGATGTATCATCTAACAATAATGCATCACACCTTACTGTAGCTTTTACATTAGTGGCACCTTTTGCAACATGCAGCATTCCTCTGTAAGTAGAACGCCCATCTAGTCTACTGACAGATTTTGATGTAGTTTTGGATGTGGTGTTTGGTGCTAGATGAACCATTTTAGCACCAGTATCTTGGTGTTGTCCTTTTCCAGCAAAAGCAATAGACAGTGTTTCGCCATATGCTCTCTCTCCCATCAAATAGATTCCAGGATATTTCATTGTGAGTTTACTACCAATGTTACCATCAATCCATTCTACGGTTGCACCTTCATATGCATAAGCACGTTTTGTAACTAGATTATACACATCACTACTCCAATTTTGGATTGTTGTGTATCGTAATTTTGCATCTTTGTGTGCTACTAGTTCAACAACTGCTGAATGTAATGATTCAGAAGAATATACTGGAGCAGTACATCCTTCAATGTAATGAATTTCAGAACCCTCATCAGCTATGATTAATGTTCTTTCAAATTGTCCAATGTTTTCAGCATTAATTCTAAAGTATGCTTGCAATGGCATGTCGACTTTAACTCCTGGTGGAATGTAGATAAACGAACCACCACTCCAAACTGCACTGTTTAGTGCTGCAAATTTATTATCTTCTGGAGGAATTATTTTACCGAAATATTTTTTGAAAATTTCAGGATATTGTTTTAGTGCAGAGTCAGTATCCAAAAATAAAACACCTTGTTTTGCCAAGTCTTCTCTTAGACTATGATAAACAACTTCGGATTCATATTGTGCACCAACACCAGCCAAAAATTTCTTTTCAGCTTCTGGAATACCTAATTTATCAAAAGTAGCTTTGACTTCTGCTGGAACATCATCCCAGTTCTTTTCAGTTTTTTCAGTTGCCTTTGCATAATAGTAGATATTTTGAAAGTCAATATGACTTAGATCGCCACCCCAAGTTGGCATTGGTTTTTTCATGAAAATTTCATAAGATCGTAATCTAAAATCAAGCATCCACTGTGGCTCGTCTTTCATTTTACTAATAGCAATAACAGTATCTTTTGAGAGACCCTTTTTGCTAAGATGTACGTACAAATCAGTTGAATCTTTAAAATCATATTTTGAATAATCCATGTTTAGATTTTCAGTAGCCATGAAAATCATAACATCGTTATATTATAAATACATGAGGAAAAATAGGCACAGCTAAATAGCTTTAGCTAAGCTCTAGAGTTGAGCTAATGAAAAATTCTGAGGCTTTAATTAATTCAAGATGATGTTTAGAGAACTGTTATTGTCTTTGATCAATAATGTTTCCTACACTTACAGAAGAACCAATCTTGTTTTTCATGTATGAAATTAGTTTTTCTAAATCTTCCATTGAATTATAGATCTTATTTCTCTGATATTCGCTAAGATTGGAGCCTATTCTTTGTTCATATTCTGAAATTTCTATAGAAAGTTTCCTAACATGATCCAAAAATGTATGTGCTTCTTTTACAGGATCTGAATGATTATTCCAGCCAAAGGTAAGTTTAGAAATTTTTAATGCTAACTCAGAAAGTTCAATATCTTTCAGTAATCCTTCCTCATCAAATTTTTCTGCATGCATGATTATAGGAAACAAATTCCAGATAATAAAACCGTAGTGAAAAAAAATTGTGTAATTTCATAGATCATGTCATTTTATAGTACTCGCAGGCATGTTTTTTATGTAATTTTTTGTGGGTATAATCCTTAGAGACTCAACCATTTTTGAGGTTAATTCTAGTTTCACAGTTAATGATTCAACTTTCTCCTGAAGGTCATCTATTGTTTTTTCCACCTAGATTATTTTATTGGATTTCATATGAAGATTTTATCTTTCTAAAATATACAGAAATTTACACATCATAAATAATATGATAAATTTGAAAGGAATTTAAAATTAAGATTGTTTTGCAGATGCAGTTGCTTGTGGTGGGGCATTCACTGGATCAACTGTAATTGTTACAGTGTCTACAGATTCTCTGCCATGATCATCAAATACTTTTAGTTCAAAGACGAGGACTTTGATTTGACCATTAGCTACAATTGGAGATGTAAATGATGGAGTTACTGAAGATGCAGATGACAACACTACAGGTTCACCAGAAATTTGTGTCCACATGTATGAGAGGTCTTGACCTTCAGGATCATTGCTCATGCTACCATCCAATGAAACTTTGACGTGTTCATTTACAATTTGATCAACGCCAGCATCTGCTACTATAGGGAGATTAAACACGTTTACAACATTAATCTTCATGGCATCAGAAGATGACAATTGACCATCAGTTGCACTACAAGTCATAGTAATCACTTCATCTTCAACGACAATAGGAATCTGTACAGTTGTACTTGCAGATGAACTATCACCAATTACAACTTCACTGCTAGATGAAGACCATGAGAAAGTAACCATATCTCCATCAGAATCACTTGCAGAGCATAATAAATCCAAGATGGTATTTTCATTAGCAGTTTGATCAACACCTGCATCTACAATAGGTGCACTATTGGCTGGAACTACCAAGAGAATCAATTGATCAGAACCGTGTTGATTTTCAGAGTCTGTCACAGTTAGTTGGAATACCATTCGTTTAATTTCACCGGAAACTACAGATGGGGCTTTAAATGAAAATGATGGTTTAGTTGTATCAAATGAGACAGATTCGCCTGCAATTTGTTTCCAAGAATATGTTATTGGACCATTCTCAGGATCAGTGCCTAAACCAGTGACAGATACATTAGATCCTCCAATTACCTTTCTATCCGGACCAGCAGATGCTCTTGGTGGTAAGTTAACAGTGTTAATTGTTACAGCAACATCATCTTTGTCAGAGTTGCCTTTGGAATCAGTGACAGTTAGCTCAAAGACTAATCTTTCAGAGTTAGTGCTAATACTAGGAGTAAAGAAATAGACAGAGAATGTAGCTTTTTCATATAGTTCAACATCCATTCCAGATTTTTGTGTCCAAGAATATCGTAGTTTATCATTATCAGGATCAGTACCAGTTCCAATTAATTTGACTAGAGCATTTGGAGATACACTTTGATCTGGACCTGCATCAGCTATAGGAGAACCATTTGAAGGAATGACTTTAACTAATGCTAAAGCATTTGCCCAACCATTTCCAGGAGAATATCCAGTTACTAGGAATGACAAAATCATCTCAGCATCATTTGGAAGTTCAGGAGCTGTAAATTGGACAGATGGTCCAGTGTATGAATTCAATTGTACTCCGGTGCCAATTAGTTGAACCCAAGAGTAGCTTATCGGTTGTCCGTTTGCAGTTTGTCCAGTTGCACTAAGTGTAACTGTTTCTCCTTCTTCGACAATTTGCATTGGACCAGCTTGAATTGAAATTAATCTATTTGAAAGAAGACCAGTAATAGGATAAACATTGACAGTATCACTTGCAGAGCCACCATATCCATCATCAACAGTGAGTTGGAAAGTTAGTGGAATAGTTTGAGAAAAATCAATATGCGTTGGAAGAATTGTAAGATATTTTCCATGTGTGGCAGACAAGTCTAGGGGTTGACCTCCTACTTGTGTCCAACTATAAGTCAATGAATCACCATCAGAGTCTAAAGCACTACTGACTAAAGTAACTACATTAACAGTTTTAAAAGTCACTTGATCTTTTCCTGCGCTAACCATTGGAATATGATTAACAGGATTTACAACGACTTCAACAGTATCAGAACTACTTGCACCTGATGGGTCAGTTACAGTAAGTGTAAATGTTAGAACTTTAATTTGACCATTTACTACATCTGGAGCCATAAACGTTGGCTCTGCTACATTATAAGATGATAGAGATACTGCTTCACCATCTGTTTGTACCCATTCAAACACCAGAGTATCATCATCATCATCAATTCCTATACCAACTAAAGTGACAGGTCTATTTTCAATTACTTCAATAGAGTTGCTCTCAGCAAAAGAGTAAGAGGCAGTACCGACTAAAAACAGACTAAAAACTAATGAAAGTAAGATAATGTATGAATTCACTGATTAAATATAAAATATTTGAGATATATTAACTATACAGATAACTTGTATGAAATAGATCGAAAACAGAGCAATCGATCATATGAAACGAAAAGAGGAGGCTGATTTGCAATATCTAGCATGATTTTGCATTTGGATAACCTCATAAAAACAAAAATCAGAGAACTAAAAACAAGCCAGAAAATAGTTCAGAAAGACTATGCAACTGAAAAGATGCTCTTGATAGTATTAAAGGCACCAAGTACAGTATGAACTTGAGCAATGGTGTTTTTTATGTTGAATTTTTTTAATTCGTCAGATGTAAAGGGACCGATGGCAACAACAGACAATTTTTCTAAATTACTTAACAATGAATTTTCATCATAATCTTTGGACATTATTTCAAAAAATGCTCGAACTGAAGAAGCACTTGTAAATACAAGTCCATCAACTTTATTTTTGGAAAACAATTCCCTAAATTCATTCCATTGAGAGGTATCCCTAAAGGCACATACATCATAGAGATGAATTTCTTTTACATCAATACCTATTTTCTCCAATAGTTCTTTCAAAAATGGTGTAGATGCCCCACTTCTAGGTACAATTACTTTTTTTCCAACAGCATGTAATTTTGTAAATAATTCTCCAACGCCTACAGAGGAATAAATATTTGGCATGTAGGCAACTTTGATTCCCTCATTTTCTAGTGCAATTTTTGTTTTAGGCCCCACTGCCATGACTATAGTATTTGCTACAGTAAGTTGAAGTTTTTCAAATTTTGATATTTTTTTTGCAGTATCAAAAAGTAGTGTTACAGCCTTTGAGCTCATAAAGACAGAATAATCTGGATTGTATTGTTTTACTGATTCCAAAAATTCATCTACAATTTTTTCTCCCTTACTAACTAGCTCAATAGTGGGTAACGAGATCGGTATTGCATCATTTTTAGTCACTAAATCTATGAATTCAGTAGAATCATCTTTTGAACGAGTAATTGCAATTACTTTTCCTTTAAGCATTTTTTCTCCACCCTATAACTTGAGACAAGTCTACAACTTTTCCTATAATGATATTTGTAGGAGGTGTAATTTTATTTGTCTTTACAAGTTTTGCAATATTAGAAACAGTACCAATAATCATTTTTTGTTTTGGTGTTGTTCCATTTTGGATTACAGCTACAGGAGTTTTTTTATCTAATCCACCTGCAACAAGCTGCTTACAAATAACATCAATTCTTGAAAGTCCCATCATAATTACAATAGTATCAACAGATTTTGCAAGACGTTTCCATTTTACTGATTCTTTTTTCTTTTCAGGATCTTCATGACCTGTAACAAATACAACAGATGATGCATACTTTCTATGAGTTAGTGGAATTCCAGCATAAGTTGCAGAACCAATTCCAGATGTGATTCCCGGAACAATCTCATACTTTATGTTATTTTCTTTAAGATATTCAGCTTCTTCACCACCTCTACCAAAGATTATTGGATCACCACCCTTTAGTCGAACTATGGTTTTCTTTGATTTTACAAATTTCACCATCAAGTCATTGGTGTTATCCTGGTGTGTGGTGTCATCCCCTACTGCCCTTCCAACGTATATTTTTTGAGCAGTCTTTGGAATCATTGAGATTATTTTCTTGCTTACCAATCGGTCATACAATACAACATCGGCTTTTTGCAATAGTTCAACTGCCCTTAATGTGATCAGTTTACTATCACCAGGGCCTGCTCCAACTAGATACACCTTACCTGTCATTGTTCCATTCCTCTACTTTTTTTCTCCAATTTATTGCAAGGTCATTTACGCCTTTCTTGCGTAATTCCATACCTACAGATTTACCAAGAGATGCAGGATCATACTTGCTTCCAGATTTTTTTACAAAAAGAGATTGTTTACCATCAACAGAAAAAGCAGATACACTCAAAGTCATTTCATCGCCATTTGATTTAGCATATGCACCAATTGGAAATCTGCATCCAGAATCAACATAATCTGAGAGAGCCCGTTCTGCTTCTATTTCCAATCTAGAGTCAGAATCTTCAATCTTTGCCAACATTGAATTTGTATCAGAATCGTTTTTTCGTGAAACTATAGCAAGTGCTCCTTGCCCAGGAGATGGCGAAAAATCTTCAATAGATAATTGCGTAAATGTTGTATCTACTCCTAATCTTGTGATTCCTGCTTGTGCCAATACTATGGCATCAAATTCATTTTCAAAGACTTTTCTAATTCTGGTTTCAATATTGCCGCGAATTGGACGAACTATAACATCTGATCTCTTTCTTATTATTTGTACAGCCCGTCGTAATGAACTTGTACCAATAATAGACCCCGATTTTATAGAATCAAGATTAGTTCCATCAGACGAGATAAAAATATCATTTACCATTTCTCGTTTTGGAATTGATGATAGAATCAAGTTATCAATTAATTGTGAGGGAACATCTTTGAGACTATGTACTGCAAAGTCCACTTCATTGTTAGCAACTGCTCTATCAATCTCTTTTTCAAATATTCCTTTTTGATCAATTGTAAATAATGGTCTTGCATCAGTATCACCTTTAGTTGTAATTGTTTTAATTTCAAATTCAGCATCTGGATTTATTTTTTTTAGTTCAGATTTTACCCAGTTTGTTTGTGCAATGGATAGCTGACTGCCTCTTGCACCAATTACATATTTCAATTCTTCACCGATTTTAATGCAGCATCATAAGCATTTAGGGTATTTTCTAGATCAGTTTTGGTGTGTGCATCAGATAAGAAAACTACTTCAAATTGAGAGGGTGCAATAAAAATACCTTTTTTTAATAACACAGAAAACATTTTTTTGAATTTTTTTGCATCTGCATTCATTGATGAGGTGTAATCTACTACCGGCTTGTCTGTAAAGAAAATTTGAAACATTGAAGATATGAAATTAATTTGATGTGGTATTTTCAGGTCAGTTGCCATATCATCAATAACGTGAGTAAGCATGGTATTGTATTTTTCAAGTTTTGAATATAGTTTATTTTTTATTTTATTGATTGTCTTAATTGATGCAATCGCTGCACTAACAGATGTTGGATTTCCTGCATATGTGCTTGCTTGGTAGACTTTGCCTCCAGGAGAAAGAAGATCCATAATCTCTTTTTTACCACCTACTGCTGCAACTGCAAAGCCACTACCGAGAGCCTTTGCCAAAGTTGTGATATCTGGTTTAATTCCAAAATGTTGTTGAGCCCCTCCAGGAGATATTCTAAATCCAGTTACAACTTCATCAAAAATTAAAGGAACGTCATTGTCTTTTGTAATCTTTCTAATTTCAGATAAAAAGTTCTTTTCAGGTAAAATCAATCCCATGTTAGCTAGTATTGGTTCAACAATAACACCGGCAATATCTTTATTTTTTGATATTATTCTTTCAAGTTCTTCAGAATTGTTGTATTGTACAACAAGTGTATTTTTTGATACCTCATCTAATCCACCATCAGAAACAGAAATTCCATTATGGGCAGAACCAGAACCTGCTTTTACTAAAACAGAGTCATGGGCACCATGGTAACATCCCTCAAACTTTATGATTTTTTTCTTTTTTGTAAAGCCGCGAGCTAATCTTATAGCAGTCATTGTAGCTTCGCCCCCAGTGTTTACAAGTCGAACTTTTTGAATTGAAGGAAAGTTACCAATAATAAGTTTTGATAGTTCTATTTCAGATTTGGTTGGAATGCAAAACATAGTTCCCTGAGTTAGTTGTTTTGATACTGCGCTTAGAACTTCTTTACGTCTATGTCCTAAGAGTAATGCACCATATCCGTTACAGAAATCAATGTATCTTTGATTATCTTCATCCCAAATGTAAGCACCATTTGATTTTTTTGCAAAAAATGGATATGGTTCAAAATATCTAACAGGACTATTCACACCAGAAGGGATTACTTTTTTAGCATCATTGAATAATTTTTGAGATTTTGACAATAATCAACTCTATTTTTAGTTATTATTATTCGTAATAATGACTCGAGGGCTATTTTTGCTGACGAAACTTGTTACGAACTAAAAATGCAGTAATGATAGTCCCCACATACGGTGCTGTCCAGTACAACCATAAATCTTCAAACACTCCAGAAAATAATGCAGGAGCCAATGCTCTTGCAGGATTCATAGAAGCACCAGAGATTAAAGCCAAAAAAAAGATATCCAGTCCAACAATCCCACCAATTGCTATTCCACTGAATCCTCGTAATCCTTTTGTGTAAACTACCGTAAAGATTACAGCCATAAGTAAAGCAGATGCTAAAACCTCAACAGGAAATATCAGAAATATTGAGAAATCATGATTTGGAGTATTTGCTCCAAGATTTGCTCCTGTTCCAATAAAGGTCATAACAAACAATGAGCCAAGCAATGCACCAATAATTTCAGCTGCAAAATAAACTGCTATCTGGATTTTAGAGATATGTCCAGTGATGTAATAACCGATAGTTACTGCCGGATTAAAATGAGCTAACGATACCTTGCCAAAACAGTAAATTCCAATAATTAATGCGATAAATGGTGCAACCGCTGCAAAAGCAATTCCAAGTGTTCCACCAGTTTGCGCATCATACACAATAGAGCCAGTTGCAAATACAACAAGAATAAAAGTACCAATTAATTCTACGATGAAAATTTTCAAGTTAGAATAAGCCATTAGTTCTTTTCCTCAAGAGATTTGATCAAATCCATTA